>CP113928.1:122500-450517 GCA_029392055.1 Leuconostocaceae bacterium ESL0723
AGTACCAAGCAGTATATATCAGCTACACTCTTGAATGTGCCGGCCCTATTAAATGCTGGATTTACCTGGGGACGCTACTTTCGGGACGACAAAATTTTTAAACTAGCCAAGGAAGCCGATGATTTAGAGGCTGAGTTGCAATCATTTAAAAATCAGGATTGATTCTTGCCTTTCTAGAGGGCATAGCATAAAATGAAGACAGGAACTTGTCATAAGTAGGCAACTCAGAAAGCTACCGGTTGATGCGAGGTAGTGGCTGAAACTCCAACAAGTCACAGTTAACAGGTAATGCTGTTCGGTAGTCACCGTTATCGATGAATGAGTGCTGTACATTTGTACAGAAACTGGGTGGTACCACGGAATCGCGTTTTTCGTCCCTTGTCTTTTGACAAGGACGGGAAACGTTTTTATTTGCACTCAAACTAAAAAGGGAGAGAAACCAATATGTTAGACATGAAATATTTGCGCAAGAACACTGACGAGGCCAAGCGCCGCTTGCAGGACCGAGGTGTGGAACCGGCTCAGCTCGATGAGCTCTTACAGTTGGATGAAGAGCGCCGACACTTAATTACCGAAGTTGAGAATTTGAAGGCCGAGCGTAACGAGGTTTCAGATAAAATTGCCTTTGCTAAGCGGCAAAAAGAGGATGCCAGCCAAGCCATTGCCCAGATGCAAAAGGTCGGCGCGCAGATTAAGGAATTGGATGCCAAGCAGGCCGAAAAGGACGCCCAGGTCCAAGAATTAGCGGCGCACCTGCCTAACCTGGCTGCCCCAGAAGTACCAGTGGGACCAGATGAGTCGGCCAACGTGGAGCAGCGTAAGTGGGCACCGGCCGACTACGAAAACCGGCCTCATGCCTTAGAAAAGCAGCCGGACTGGATTAAGGCCCACTATGACATTGGTGAAGACCTGGGTATTTTGGACTTTGAGCGCGGTGCCAAGGTTTCGGGGGCCCGTTTCCTTTACTACGTTGGTGATGGGGCCCGGTTGGAGCGTGCAGTTTACAACTTCATGCTCGACCAGCACCACGAAGAAGGCTACACCGAGATGATTACGCCCATCGTGGTGAATGACTCGGCCATGTTTGGAACCGGCCAGTACCCAAAGTTTAAGGACGACGCCTACCGGGTAGAAGGCCTGGATCAGACCTACATCCCAACCGCCGAAGTGCCTTTGACCAATTACTACTCGGGTGAAACTATTCCAGCCGAAGATTTGCCAATCAAAATGACGGCCTTGTCACCTTCTTTCCGAAAGGAAGCCGGTGCGGCTGGACGTGATACCCGTGGTTTGATTCGCCTACACCAGTTCAACAAGGTGGAAATGGTGAAGTTTACTAAGCCCGACCAGTCCTATGATGAGCTGGAAAAGATGACGGTTGATGCCGAAAACATCCTGCAGAAGTTGGAACTGCCCTACCACGTGATTATGCTGTCAACCGGGGACATGGGCTTCTCAGCTGCTAAGACCTATGATGTTGAGGTTTGGCTGCCAGCCCAAAAGGTTTACCGTGAGATTTCTTCGGTATCTAATACCGAAGACTTCCAGGCCCGGCGGATGCACATTACCTATCGGGACGAAAACGGTAAGTTGCAGCTGGTTAACACCTTGAATGGTTCTGGTTTGGCAGTGGGCCGGACCGTGGCAGCCATTCTGGAAAACTATCAAAATGAAGATGGTTCCGTGACGGTGCCAACGGTCTTGCGGCCATATCTCGGCGGCCAGGAAAAGTTGCAGCCAACCGCCCACCATTAATGCCAAGTTAGGCTTGAAATCTATATTTTTCAGGCCTTTTTTGCTATAATGTTGTGTAGTTTACTGAAAATTTTAATGAATGAAACATCAAAGGGGGTGCCCCACCATCGTGGTGGTGGCCTTACACATACATGGCTAATCCAGTTCGTAATTTAGTTGAAAATTCTAAGCGACAATTGAAAAAGGTCGGCAAGATTGCTGACCAAGTTGAAAGTTATGCTGATTCGATGTCAGTGATGTCAGACGAAGCCCTCCAGGCCAAGACTGACGAATTTAAAAACCAAATTAAAGAAGCCACTGATGGCATTACTGACGAGCAGGAAAAGAACCGCAAGATTGCCAAGGTTTTGGATAAGATTTTGCCAGAAGCCTTTGCCGTAGCCCGGGAAGGGGCAAAGCGGGTCTTGGGTCTGTATCCCTTCCGCGTTCAAATCATGGGTGCGGCCGTCTTAAACGGTGGTAACTTAGCTGAAATGAAGACCGGTGAAGGAAAGACTTTGACGGCCACCATGGCAGTTTACCTGAATGCCCTAGCGGGCCAGGGGGTCCACGTGGTGACGGTCAACGATTACCTGTCTAAACGAGATGCTGAGCAGATGGGTCAACTCTATAACTGGTTGGGTCTGTCAGTTGGTGTCAATGTTGGTGATGCCTCTCCGGAAGAGAAGCGGGCTGCTTACGACGCCGATATTACCTATTCAACCAACTTCAACATTGGCTTTGACTACCTGCGTGATAACATGGTTAGCCGGGCTGAAGACCGCGTCATGCAGCGCGGCCTGAACTTCGCCCTGATTGATGAGGCGGATTCAATCTTGATTGATACGGCCCGGACGCCGTTGATCATTTCTGGTCCTGGTTCAGGAATTTCCCAGTTATATGATCGGGCCGACCGTTTCGTGAAGACCCTGGCCCGTGACCAGGACTATAAGGTCGATGAAGAGAGTAAGAACACGGCCTTGACCAGCGAAGGTATCAAGAGTGCCGAAGTATTCTTCAACTTGGACAACCTTTATGATGCCAATAACACGGCCCTGACCCACCATATTGACCAGGCCCTGCGGGCCAACTTCAACTACTTGAAGGATAAGGATTACGTGGTCCAAGACGGCGAGATTAAGTTGATTGACCAGTCTACTGGCCGTATTTCAGAAGGAACCCGTCTGTCGGATGGCTTGCACCAAGCCATCGAAGCCAAGGAAGGCGTGGAAATCCAAGAAGAAAACAAGTCGATGGCCCAGATTACCTACCAGAACCTGTTCCGGATGTACCGTAAGTTGTCTGGTATGACTGGTACGGCCAAGACTGAAGAAGAAGAGCTCCGCGAAATCTACAACATGGAAGTCGTGGAGATTCCGACTAACCGGCCAATCCAGCGTGAGGATTATCCAGACCTGCTTTACCCATCCTTGGAGGCCAAGTTTAAGGCCGTGGTTAATTTGGTCGATGAGTTGCACCGTAAGGGACAGCCAATCTTGCTTGGTACTGGCTCGGTTGAATCATCTGAACTGGTTTCAAAGCTGTTAACGGCGCACAACATTCCCCATAATGTTTTGAACGCCAAGAACAACGCCAAGGAAGCCGAAATCATTGCCAACGCTGGTCAGCGTGGTGCCGTTACGGTTGCCACCAACATGGCCGGTCGTGGAACCGATATTAAGTTGGGACCGGGCGTTGATGAACTTGGTGGTCTGGCTGTGATTGCCACTGAGCGTCACGAGTCACGCCGGATTGATAACCAGCTGCGTGGTCGTGCCGGTCGTCAGGGAGACCACGGTTTCTCCCAGTTCTTCCTGTCCTTGCAGGATGACTTGATGATTCGTTTCGGTGCGGAGCGTGTTCGTTTGCTCTTGCAGCGGATGAACCTAGATGATGATGACACGGTCATCACTCACCGTTGGATTACCCGTTCGGTTGAATCGGCCCAGAAGCGGGTCGAAGGAAACAACTACGATACTCGTAAGAACGTCTTGCAGTACGATGATGTTGTCCGCGAGCAACGTGAGTTGATTTACCGCGAACGTGACCAGGTCTTGGATGCCAAGGATTCCTTGGATGACATCCTGATGGCCATGGTTCATCGGACCATCGACCGGGTGGTGGATGCCCAGACTAAGAGTAAGGATCCAGCTGACTGGAACCTGGATGAAATTAGTAACTTCATCAGTAACGCCCTGGCCAGTGATAACAAGGCTGGCATGGTGCGCTTACAAAACCTTTCCCGCGAAGAGATTAAGGACAAGTTGTACGACATTGCCCAGGAAAACTTTGAGGAAAAGAAGAAGGATCTCTACGAAGAGAACCAGATGTTGGCCTTTGAGCGGATTGTTATCCTGCGTTCGGTTGACCAGCACTGGACTGACCACATTGATGCCCTGGACCGGCTCCGTCAAGGAGTGGGCCTGCGTGGTTATGGTCAGTTGAATCCTTTGATTGAGTACCAAAACGAGGCATTTGCCAACTTTAATAAAATGATTGCTGACATTGAATATGACACGACTCGGACCTTTATGAAGGCTGAGATTCGTCATAACTTGTCTGCTTAAAGTTGAGCGAACTGAAAAGTTCGCTTTTCTAGTGAGGAAGAAACCAGATGGAATTAGTCGAAGCCCGGCACGCCATTGATGAGATGCAGGAAAACATTGAACACTTCCGTGGTTCTTTGGACCTGGATGCGCTCACCGAAGAAATTGCCGACTATGAAAACCAGATGACTGAGCCGGCCTTTTGGGATGACCATGAGAAGGCTCAGGAGGTCATTGAGGCCAACAACGTTCTAAAAAAGCGGCGGGATTCCTTCTTAAACCTGGTTAGTCAGGTTGAAGATTTGGATGTCGCTTACGAAATGTTGAGTGAAGACCCTGACGATGCTGACATGGCGGCTGAACTGGAAGAAGGGGTGGCCAAGGCTAAGAAGGATATTGAGGCCTACAACCTGGAGCAACTGTTGACCGGGGAGTACGATGCCAACAATGCCATCTTGGAAATCCACCCTGGTTCCGGTGGGACGGAGTCAACCGACTGGGGGGCTAACTTGTACCGGATGTATACCCGCTGGGCTCAGCAGCACGATTTTGCAGTTGAGGTTTTGGACTACCATGCCGGGGATGAGGCTGGGATTGACTCGGCTACGATTAAGATTAATGGGCACAACGCCTATGGTTTCTTGCGCAGTGAAAAGGGTGTCCACCGCTTCGTCCGGATTTCGCCCTTTGACAGTGCTGGTCGCCGCCACACCAGTTTCGTCAGTGTTGATGTCATGCCTGAACTGGATGACTCCATCGAGGTCGAAGTCCGGGATGATGACATTAAGATGGATGTCTTTCGTTCCGGTGGAGCCGGCGGACAAAACGTCAACAAGGTTTCAACCGGTGTCCGGCTGACCCACGAACCCACTGGGATTGTTGTGTCTTCAACGGTTGAACGAACCCAGTATGGTAACCGTGACTATGCCATGCGCCTATTGAAGGCCAAGCTTTATCAGCGTGAATTAGAGAAAAAGGAAGCTGAACGAGCTGCCATCAGTGGTGAGAAGATGGAGAACGGCTGGGGCTCCCAGATTCGTTCCTATGTCATGCACCCTTACCAGATGGTCAAGGACCACCGGACTGGTTATGAAACTAACCAGCCCCAAGATGTTTTAGATGGGGATTTGGATCCCTTTATTAATGCCTATTTGCAGTGGCAGCTATCATTGAAAAATCCTGACTAAAAAAGTCGAAACGAAAGTTTCGACTTTTTATCATTATTTTATAATTTTTCTAAAATAGCGTATAATAGACACCAACAATTAAGTCTATCTGCCCGACTTTTAAAGGAGGCAATTATGGAAAATAACTTTACCACTAGCGCACAAAACGTATTGGTTTTAGCGCAGGAACAAGCAAAGTATTTTAAGCACCAAGCGGTTGGCACGGAGCACTTGCTGCTAGCCCTGGCGATTGAGAAAAACGGGGTTGCGAGCAAAGTCTTAAGTCAGTTTGACGTGCAACCAGAAGACATTCGTGAAGAGATTGAACACTTCACCGGCTATGGCCGGACGGAACACTACGAGCGTGGCACTTACCTGCCATACTCACCCAAGGCGTCTGAAATTTTGCGCCTAGCCGAAGAGCAGGCCCGGGTCCTAGCCCAGCCCCAGGTTGGTACGGAACATATCCTGCTTGCCCTGTTACAAGACACTAGTATTCTGTCTTCGCGAATCCTGCTTTCCTTGGATGTTAATCTGAAGGAAATGAACCGGGTAATTCTGCGTAAGCTTGGGGTGACTGACCTGCGCCGGCAAATGAAGCAGCAGCGCGAAAAGGCTGAATCTCAGGGAACACCAACCCTAGACAAGCTTTCCCGTGACCTGACTGAAATGGCCCGCAAAGACGAGCTTGATCCAGTGATTGGCCGTGACGAAGAAGTTCGGCGGGTTATTCAGGTCCTGTCACGCCGTACGAAGAACAACCCAGTCTTAGTTGGGGAGCCCGGTGTTGGTAAGACGGCCATCGCCGAAGGTCTGGCCCAAAAGATTGTGGCTGGTCAGGTACCAGATAACCTCAGTCACAAGCGCCTGATGGCCCTGGACATGGGTTCCTTGGTGGCTGGTACGAAGTACCGTGGTGAATTCGAAAACCGCTTAAAGAACGTGATTGAAGAAATTCACCAGGACGGCCAGGTCATCCTCTTCATCGATGAGTTGCACACCCTGATTGGGGCTGGTGGTGCCGAAGGTGCCATTGATGCCGCTAACATTCTAAAGCCCGCCCTGGCCCGTGGTGAACTGCAACTGCTCGGGGCAACGACCTTTGATGAATACCAGCAGTACATCGAATCCGATGCAGCTCTGGAGCGTCGTTTTGCCCCAGTTACGGTTGACGAACCCAGCGTGGACGAGGCGATTGAGATTTTGAACGGCCTGCGGCCAAAGTTCGAAAAGTTCCACGAGGTAGCGATTGATGAAGCGGCCGTTGAAGCCGCCGTTAAGCTATCTTCGCGCTACGTTTCTGGCCGCTTCCTGCCGGATAAGGCCATTGATTTAATGGATGAGGCGGCGGCGAAGGTACGGATTGACGCTGTTGAAAAGGGCACGCCGCTCTTTAAGAACCGGCAGCGCTTAAGCGAAGTTCAGCGCGAAAAGGACGAGGCCATCACGGACTTGGACTTTGAAAAGGCTGCTGAATTACGCCAGACCGAAATGGCCCTGCGCAAGAAGATTGAGCGGGCCGAATCCCGTCAGCAAAAGAACAATACCTCTGACTACCAGCTCAAGGTTGGCGAAGAGAACATTGCTGAAATCGTTTCCCAGCAAACCGGTGTTCCGCTGACCCAGCTTGAAAAGAGTGAGCAGCAACACCTGGTTAACTTGGAAAAGGTCCTGGGTAAGCGCGTGATTGGACAGGCCGAGGCGGTTGGTGCCGTAGCGAAAGCCATCCGGCGGGCTCGTTCTGGTCTGAAGGATCCTTCTCGTCCGATCGGAACCTTCATGTTCCTTGGCCCAACTGGGGTTGGAAAGACTGAGCTGGCCAAGGCCTTAGCTGAGTCGATGTTTGGTAGTCAGGACAACCTAATTCGGGTGGACATGTCTGAGTACCAGGAGCGCTGGTCAGCCAGCCGGCTGATTGGTTCAGCACCTGGGTACGTGGGCTATGACGAAGGTGGTCAGTTAACTGAGCAGGTTCGTAACCACCCTTACTCAGTCATCCTGCTCGATGAGGTTGAAAAGGCTCACCGGGACATCTTTAACCTGATGCTTCAGGTCTTTGATGATGGTTTCCTAACCGACTCCAAGGGTCGCAAGGTTGATTTCCGTAACACCATCATTATCATGACTTCTAACCTCGGGGCTACCCGCCTGCGTGACGAGAAGTCGGTTGGCTTTGGGGCTGTTGACCTCAGCCAAGATAATGAGGCCGCTGCGGCTAAGATTCGTGAAACTTTGAAGGAAAGCTTCCGGCCCGAGTTCATTAACCGGCTGGATGAAGTTATCGTCTTTGATCCACTAAACAAGGATGAGCTCCACCAGATTGTTAAGTTAATGAGTAAGGACGTCTTGAAGCGGGTTGCCGAGCAGGGCGTTAAGGTTAAGATTACCCCGGCCGCCATTGATGCCATCGCTGATGCTGGCTTTGATCCAGAGTACGGTGCCCGGCCTATCCGGCGGGTTCTGCAATCTCAGGTTGAAGACAAGCTCAGTGAAGCCCTTCTTTCTGGCCAGGTAACGACCGAAGACACGGTTACAATCGGTGCTAAGAACGGCGAAATTAAGTTGAATATCAAGCCAATGGTGAAGGTATAAGCTTTACTAATTAGCCAGGTCAGCAGCTGCTGACCTGGCTTTTTATTTACCGAATTAGACAGATTGCAACTAACCAGCCCAGGCTAAGGAAGGGAATGAAGGGCAGGCGGCCCTGTCGACCAAGGGCATAGCAAATCAGGGCCGACGAACAGGCGATGAGGAGCGCTAAGGACCAGGTTAAGGGACTGAGCTGGCTGGCTAAGAGAATTAAGATGGGGCCATCGCCGCTGCCCAGGGTCTTTTGGGCGATAATCAGCCACAGGCTTAAGGCGAGGGTGAAAGCAACTAGGGGCCAGGAAATCACGGTAATTGGCCAGATGAAACTAATGATAATCAAGGGGATGACTAACAGGACGTGGGCGGTTAAGGTCTGATAGTCTTCAACTGAAAGAGCCAGCAGGGCTAGGGCGGTCGCTAGGACTAAGGGCTGGCCAGCCTCAATCACAAAGAAACAGCCCATCCCAAATTCCGCTAAGGGATAGGCCCAGCCATAAGGGGCTTGGCAGTAGCGACAGCGGGCCCGCAGTAAGCAGCCAGAAACCACCGGGATTAGGTCTAAGAAAGTTAGGGGATGCTGGCAGTTACCACAGACTGAACGTCGGGTCCACCAGGAGGAGTTGCCATTGCGGTCAGCCCAGCACATGACTGCCGAAGCCAAGACTGAACCGAGGATAAATTGTAGGAAGAAAAGTCCCATGTTTAATTAGACGAAGCCGGTCTCATTTTGTTGTGGAAAAAGGCTAATTTTACCGCTTGACATTAACCGGGAATTTGTTAATATATTGGACGTGCTTTTAAGGATTCTGCCACTTAGACCGGCTGACCGGTCACAAATGGCGCTGTAAAGGCAAATACCAGCAAAGAATTCCGGGGCATTTTTGTTTACGGATAAAAATGACACACCTGGAACTGTGTTAAAACATATAGAAGGAGACTCGTAGGATGCCTACAATCAACCAATTGGTTCGTAAGTCACGTAAGTCACAGGCTACTAAGTCCAACTCACCAGCCTTGAATTACAGCTACAACTCAATGAAGAAGAAAGAAACGAAGAACGTTGCCCCACAGAAGCGTGGCGTTGCCACCCGTGTGGGTACCATGACCCCTAAGAAGCCTAACTCGGCTTTGCGGAAGTATGCCCGTGTGCGTTTGTCAAACTTGTACGAAGTAACGGCCTACATCCCAGGAATCGGTCACAACTTGCAGGAACACTCGGTCGTTTTGATCCGTGGTGGTCGTGTTAAGGACTTGCCTGGTGTTCGTTACCACGTTATTCGCGGTGCCCTAGATACTGCCGGTGTTGAAGGTCGGATGACTTCACGCTCAAAGTACGGTACCAAGGCCCCTAAGAAGTAATAAGGAGAAACTGACTCATGCCACGTAAAGGTTATACTAAGCGTCAGGAAGTTTTGCCTGACCCAATTTACAATTCAAAGTTAGTTTCACGCTTGATCAACAAGTTGATGATTGATGGTAAGCGCGGAACTGCATCAACTATCTTGTATGATGCTTTTGACCGTATCAAGGAAAACACTGGTAATGATCCACTGGAAGTTTTCCAACAGGCCATGGAAAACATCATGCCAGTTTTGGAAGTTAAGGCCCGCCGTGTTGGTGGATCTAACTACCAGGTGCCAATCGAAGTTCGTCCTGACCGTCGGACTACTTTGGGACTGCGTTGGTTGGTTAACTATGCCCGCCTGCGTAACGAGCACACGATGGACGAGCGGTTGGCCAAGGAAATTATTGACGCCGCTAACGACACTGGTGCCTCAGTAAAGAAGCGTGAAGACACGCACAAGATGGCCGAAGCCAACCGGGCCTTTGCGCACTACCGTTGGTAAGCTAGTCGGTCTGACTATAAGAATTACAAAAAAGCGAACCAGTTTTAGGTCGCTTTTTGCTGCAAGTAGAACAAATCAGGAGATAAGACATAATGGCAAAGCGTGAATACCCGCTTGACCGTACTCGTAATATTGGTATCATGGCCCACATCGATGCCGGTAAGACGACCACTACGGAACGTATCTTGTACTATACCGGTAAGATCCACAAGCTTGGTGAAACCCACGATGGGGCTTCCCAAATGGATTTCATGGATCAGGAAAAGGAACGTGGAATCACGATTCAGTCAGCCGCTACGACTGCGGTTTGGCGTGGATTCTTCGACCAGTACGAGAACGCTCCTTACCGTGTTAACATCATCGATACCCCAGGTCACGTGGACTTTACCATTGAAGTTGAGCGTGCCTTGCGTGTCTTGGATGGTGCCGTAGCTGTCTTGGATGGTGCCGCTGGGGTTGAGCCCCAAACCGAAACGGTTTGGCACCAGGCCACTACTTATAACGTTCCCCGGATTGTCTTTGTTAACAAGATGGATAAGCTGGGTGCGGACTTTGAAATGTCAGTTAACTCAATTCACGACCGTCTGCAGGTTAACGCCGAAGCCATCCAGTGGCCAATCGGTGCTGAAGATGATTTCGAAGCCGTGATTGACCTGGTTGGCCAGAAGGCTTACTACCCAACTGATGAACTTGGTTCAAAGTGGGAACCACGTGAAATTCCTGACGATTACAAGGAAATCGTTAAGACTAAGCGCGAAACTTTGATTGAAGCGGTTGCTGATGTTGATGATGACTTGATGGAAATGTACTTGGATGGCCAAGACATCTCAATCGATGATTTGAAGGCTGCTATTCGTCGCGCAACTTTGAACTTGGAATTCTACCCTGTTCTGGCTGGTTCAGCCTATAAGGATAAGGGTGTCCAGATGATGTTGGATGCCGTGGTTGATTACCTGCCAAGTCCTTTGGAAGTGCGTCCTTACGTGGCCACTGATCCAAACACTGGTGAAGAAGTTGACCTGGTTGCCGATGACTCAAAGCCATTCGCAGCTCTGGCCTTCAAGATTATGACCGATCCCTTCGTTGGTCGTTTGACCTTCATGCGGGTTTATACCGGAACTTTGAAGTCTGGTTCATACGTGCAAAACACTTCATCTGACCACCGTGAGCGTGTTGGTCGTTTGCTGCAAATGCACGCCACTTCCCGGACTGAAATCGAAGAGGTCTTCTCTGGTGATATCGCCGCTGCCATCGGTTTGAAGAACACCACTACCGGTGATTCTTTGACGGATGTTGACCACCCATTGATTCTGGAATCAATGGAATTCCCAGAGCCTGTGATCGAATTGGCCATCGAGCCTAAGACTAAGGCCGACCAGGATAAGCTGGCTAACGCCTTGCAGAAGCTGGCCGAAGAAGATCCTTCATTCCGTGCCACGACTAACCCTGAAACTGGTGATACTTTGATTGCCGGAATGGGTGAGTTGCAGTTGGATATCATGGTTGATCGTATGCGCCGTGAATTCAACGTTGAAGCAACGGTTGGTGCCCCACAGGTTGCCTACCGTGAAGCCTTTACCAAGGACGTTAAGGCCCGTGGATTCTTCAAGCGCCAGTCTGGTGGTAAGGGACAGTATGGTGATGTTTGGATCGAATTCGCCCCTAACGATGAAGGTGAAGGATTCGAATTCGAAGATGCCATCGTCGGTGGTGTTGTTCCTCGTGAATACATCCCATCAGTTGAAGCTGGTTTGAAGGAAGCTATGCAAGCTGGTCCATTGGCCGGCTTCCCATTGGTTGACTTGAAGGCCAAGTTGTACGACGGTTCTTACCACGATGTCGATTCTTCTGAAGCTGCCTTTAAGATTGCCGCTTCATTGGCTTTGAAGGAAGCTTCAAAGACTGCCGGTGCCGTTATTCTGGAACCAATCATGGCTGTTGACATTGTTGTACCTGAAGAAAACCTGGGTGATGTGATGGGACACGTCTCAGCTCGCCGTGGTTTGATTGAAGGTCAGGAAAACCGGGGACCTGTTTTGGCTGTTAAGGCTAAGGTGCCTTTGTCAGAGATGTTCGGTTATGCAACGACTTTGCGTTCTGCAACCCAGGGTCGTGGTACTTTCCAGATGGTCTTTGACCACTATGAAGCCGTTCCTAAGAACGTGCAAGAAGAAATCATCAAGGCCGAAGGTAAAGAAGGCTAAGATTTCTAGCAGAAAAGCGCTATCGCAGATAGCGCTTTTTTTGTTACCCTGTAATTAACTTATAAGCGGAAAAGAGATGAACAATATATGTATCGAATGGATGCTGATACCTTAAAGTTAAGTCGGCGCGGGTTAGTTGTTTTACTGGCCCTGTTTGCTTTTAGCTTTTTGGATTACTCTTTAATCCAACACCAAGCCCATCTTACCTTCTACCATATTTTCTCAGGTTCGGGCTACAGCGAGAGTGTGAAGGAGGTCTTGGCGACAACAATGGCCTTGCTTAGCATCGGTATCGGTTACTGGATTGGCGGGGCCTGGATTGCTGCCATGCCGACGGTTTTTAAGCCCAATATTAAATTGTCGACATTAACTAGTTGGCTCTGGGTCTTAATCGGAAACGTCCCTAAGGCCTGCTATGGCCTGTTAGTTTTTCTGGCACCCCACACCTTGATTAATTCGAGTTGGCTCAAACTTGGTTTTGGTTTGATTATCGCCGGCGCAAGTATTTGGCCCCTCTGGCATTTTAAGGTCTTTCAAAAACGGGGCGGTTTCCTGTGGACGGCCGCCATTTTACTGGTTTACGTTGTACAGGCTTCCTGGGATAGTTATTAGAAAGGAATCGGCCTAGGCTGATTCCTTTTTGCCTGCCATTAAATTCTGTTCCTGAGACATGGTTTTAGTGTAAAATTAATGCACTTGTGAATTTTGAGGATGAGAATGTGACAGAGACTAAGACACCTATCATTGCCTTTGACCAGGTGGACCTTTCTTTTGGGGATACCCAGGTCCTAAAGGATATTGATTTTCAGATTGAGGTCGGTAAGTTTTACACCCTGCTGGGCCCTTCGGGATCTGGGAAATCAACGATTTTAAAGCTAATTTCCGGGCAGCTGGAACCAACTAGCGGCGACGTTTTATTTGAGGGACAGGTGATGAATGACTGGCCAGCCGAGAAACGGCCGGTCAACACCGTCTTTCAAAACTATGCCCTCTTTCCTAATATGAATGTCTTTGACAACGTGGCCTTTGGTCCCCGGTTAAAGCACCTTAGTGCGGCGGCAACCAAGGCCAAGGTGGCCGATATGCTCCATTTGGTGAAGTTGGATGATTACTCTGACCGGGAAATCAATGAGCTTTCCGGTGGACAGCAGCAACGAGTGGCCATTGCCCGGGCCCTGGCCAACGACCCGGAGGTCTTGCTCTTAGATGAACCCTTGTCCGCCCTGGATTACAAACTCCGCAAGGACATGCAGGGCGAACTGCGCCATATTCAAAAGGAATTGGGTATCACCTTTATCTTTGTGACCCATGACCAGGAGGAGGCCCTGGCCATGTCGGATTGGATCTTTGTCATGAATGATGGCATTATCCAGCAAAATGGGACGCCAGAAGACATCTATGATGAACCAATCAACCACTTTGTCGCGAACTTTATCGGTGAGAGTAACATTGTGCCCGGAATCATGAAGGAAGATTACCTGGCCCACTTTGTCGGTAAGGACTTTGAAAACGTGGATGCTGGCATGCGTCCTAATGAACGGGTGGAAGTGGTTTTGCGGCCTGAAGACCTGGACTTGACTAATGTTGAGGATGGCAAGTTAGTGGTAACCATCCTGGAACAATCTTTCCGGGGGGACTACTACGAAGTCCAGGCCGTTGATGATGACGGGAACTACTGGCAGGTCCAAACGACCAATTCCAGTCCGGTCGGTGAACGGGTGGGGTTGACCTTTGACCCAGAGGACATCCACATTATGCGTTTCAACGAGTCTGAAGACGACTTCGATGCCCGGCTGGAACAGTATGAAGACGAGAAACCAGATGAAAACTAGAATTTCGTGGACCTACCTAATCTTTTACGGCGGTTGGCTCCTCTTATTTGTGATTGCCCCGCTCCTGCTCTTGCTATGGCAGTCGCTAAATACCGGTAGTGGCCACCTGTCCTTGGACAACTACGGCCAGTTCTTTACTAGTGGCCTCTATTTAACGATGGCCTTTAACTCGGTTTGGTATGCCTTTTTGATTACCTTGGTGACCTTGCTGATTAGCTACCCAACGGCCTACTTTATTAGTCAGTTAAAGCATCAGCAGTTCTGGCTGCTCTTAGTCATCCTGCCCACCTGGATTAATCTCTTGCTAAAGACCTACGCCTTTATTGGCCTGCTATCCCACAACGGGGTGGTGAACAGTCTGATGGCTGGGCTGGGTCTGGGTAGTCACCAGTTGCTCTTTACGAATTGGAGCTTCATGTTAGTGGCGGCTTACATTGAGATTCCCTTTATGATTTTGCCAATTTTCAATGCCCTGACTGAAATTGACCCGCTCTTGTCCCGGGCGAGTCAAGATTTGGGCGCTAGCAAGTGGCAGACTTGGCGTAAGGTGACCCTGCCCCTGTCCATGCCCGGGGTTAAGGCCGGCATCCAGGCCGTCTTTATCCCCAGCCTGTCACTCTTCATGGTTACCCGCCTGATTGGTGGTAACCGGGTGATTACCCTGGGAACGGCCATCGAAGAGCATTTCCTAGTAACCCAGAACTGGGGACTGGGATCAACGATTGGCATGATCTTGATTTTTGCCATGGTGATTGCCATGATTTTGACCCGTGATCGGCGTAAGTCTTAAGAGGGGAGGTAACGATGTCTCAATTTAAATGGTCCCACCTCTATCTCTGGGTGGTTTTTGCCCTCCTGTATTTGCCGATTGGCTTTCTAATCGTTTACTCCTTTAATAGTGGGGATGTGATGCAGGGCTGGCAGGGCTTTTCCTGGTCACACTACCAGGAGCTGCTGGGGGATGCCCACCTGTTAGAAATTGTCCTGGACACTCTGGTCCTGGCGCTCTTGTCCTCGACCCTGGCGACCGCGATTGGTACCATGGGCGCGCTGTGGATTGATCGCCAACCCCGGGAGCTGACCAAAAACTTCCTCCTGTCCTTGAATAATATCCTGCTGGTTTCGCCAGATGTCATCATTGGCGCTTCCTTTTTGATCCTCTTTACGGCCCTTGGCTTTTCGCTGGGCTTTGTCTCAGTCCTGCTGGCCCACATTGCCTTTAGTATTCCAATTGTGGTGCTGATGGTTCTACCGAGACTGCGGGAAATGAACCAGAGCCTGATTGCGGCTGCCCGAGATTTGGGTGCTAACAGTTGGCAGGTTCTGTCGCAGATTGTCCTACCGGTTATTTTTCCCGGTATTTTGGCCGGCTTCTTCATGGCCTTTACCTATTCCCTGGATGATTTTGCCGTGACCTTCTTTGTGACTGGCAATGGCTTTACCACCTTGTCAGTTGAAATATATTCCCGGGCCCGTCAAGGGGTTAGTCTGGAAATTAACGCCCTGTCAACGATGATGTTCCTGGTTTCCCTTCTGCTGGTTCTGTGCTACTACCTGATTGCCCTGCGACCTAAAAAGCCAGCGGCTGCCCGGCGGCGTCGACAGGAGGCAAATTCATGAGAAAAATTTTATGGAGCTGCCTGGCGATTGCCCTGGCGATTCTGGGCCTCTTAGGTTTAAAAACATACATTGATTATCAGAGCGGCGACCATGTCAGTGGTGATAAGGTTTTAAACTTCTATAACTGGGGTGATTACATTGACCCGGACCTGTTGACCAAGTTCACTAAGGAAACTGGTTATCAGGTGAGTTATAAGACCTTTGATTCCAACGAGGCCATGTATACCAAGATTAAGCAGGGTGGTACTTCCTATGATTTGACGGTGCCCTCGGATTACACGGTTCAAAAGATGGCCCAGGAAGGTTTATTGGAACCCTTGGACCACAAACGTCTGACCGGTCTTGGCAATTATGACCGCCAGTTTATGAACCTGAGCTTTGACCGGGGCAACCGCTATTCGGTCCCTTATTTTTGGGGGACCCTGGGTATCCTGTATAATAGCAAGAAATACAGTGCTCAGGATGTGGCTCACTGGGATGATCTCTGGCAGCCAAAGTTCAAACAGCAACTGATGCTGGTCGATTCCGCCCGGGACGTGCTCGGCTTTACCCTGATTTCTCAAGGTAAGTCGGTCAATGACCAGTCAGATGCTGACCTGGCTGCCGCCCAAGGTAAGCTGACCTCTCTGATGCCAAACGTTAAGGCCATTGTGGCTGACGAACTTAAAATGTACATGGCCCAGGGCGAGGCCAACGTGGGCGTGACCTATTCTGGCGAAGCCGCCCAGGCCATGCAAAACAATCCCGACCTGCGCTACCTAGTGCCCAGTGAGGGTTCTAATGAATGGTTTGATAATTTAGTCATTCCTAAGAATGCCAAGCACAAGGATGCGGCCTACGCCTTCATTAACTTTATGAGTAAGCCGGAAAACGCAGCGCAGAACGCCAAGTACATTGGCTATGCCACGCCAAATAAGAAGGCTTACGATTTGTTGCCGGCGGCGACCCGTAATGACCAGGCCTTCTATCCTAAGCAAGCCACACTGGACCGGCTCCAAGTTTATGACAGTTTTAACCAAACTTGGACTGAAAAATATAACGACGCCTTTTTGGCCTTTAAGATGAGTCGGCCTTAATGGCCCAAATAACCTGTAAAAACCCTTGTATACCAAGGGTTTTTCTGTTAATATATTCAAGTACGCCTTTCGGGCCCCTATGTCATAAGGGGCTCAAAAGACTGGTGTATCAAGGTTTAGCGATGATGATCAAGGTTGCGACACGCGCGGCCGCGTTGCCATGGGCGCGCAAACACGAACAGTGTTGTCGGTTTTTGATTGGAGTTAGCTGATTTATAAAATCAACGAGGAGGAACAAAATGGCACAAAAGAAAATCCGTATCCGCTTGAAGGCATACGAACACCGCATTTTAGACCAATCAGCAGATAAGATTGTTGAGACGGCTAAGCGTACTGGTGCAGAAATCGCCGGTCCAATTCCTTTGCCTACTGAGCGCACACTTTACACGGTGTTGAGCTCACCACACAAGTATAAGGATGCCCGTGAACAGTTCGAAATGCGGACGCACAAGCGTTTGATCGATATTGTGGAACCTACTGACAAGACAGTTGACGCCCTGCGTAAGCTGGAATTGCCATCGGGTGTTGCAATCGAAATCAAGCTCTAATATAAGTAATTTGATTAAACGTTGCCTAGCAACGAAAAAATTAAGGAGAAATAGTCATGACTAAAGGTATCTTAGGCCGCAAAGTCGGTATGACTCAGGTTTTCACAGAATCTGGTGAGTTGATTGCCGTGACTGCAGTTGAAGCTACGCCCAACGTCGTTTTGCAAGTAAAGAATGCAGAAACTGACGGATACAGCGCTCTCCAACTCGGTTACCAAGACAAGCGCGCCGTTTTGTCAAACAAACCTGAACAAGGCCACGCTGAAAAAGCGAACACGGCCCCTAAGCGCTACATTCGTGAAGTCCGTGATGCGGAAGGCGAGTATAACGTGGGGGACAAGATTGGGGTTGACACTTTCCAAGCCGGAGAATATGTCGACGTCACTGGAACGACTAAGGGACATGGTTTCCAAGGTGCAATTAAGAAGCTTGGCCAGTCTCGTGGTCCTATGACCCACGGTTCTCGTTACCACCGTCGCCCAGGTTCAATGGGTGCCATCATTAACCGGGTATTCCCCGGTAAGCTCCTGCCAGGACGTATGGGTAACAACAAGCGCACGATGCAAAACATTGCCATCGTCCACGTTGATCCCGAAAACAACATCTTGTTGCTCAAGGGTAATGTCCCTGGTGCCAACAAGTCACTTTTGACCATTAAGTCAACCGTTAAGGTTAACGCTAAGCACCCTGAAATCAAGATGGCTGGTACGCAAGCACCTGCTGCTGATTCAGAAGAAGCTTAAGCCTAATAGAAAGGAGAACAATCAATCATGACTAAAGTTGCTGTATTAAAGCAAGATGGTAGCAAGGCTGCTGATTTGGACTTAAACGATGCAGTCTTTGCCATCGAACCCAACAACGCCGTGATTACTGATGCGGTTTTGATGCAACGTGCTTCAATGCGTCAGGGAACTCACGCAGTCAAGAACCGCTCAGCGGTTTCTGGTGGTGGTAAGAAGCCTTGGAAGCAAAAGGGTACTGGTCGTGCCCGTCAGGGTTCAATCCGTTCACCACAGTGGCGTGGCGGTGGAATTGTCTTCGGACCAACTCCACGTTCATACGCTTACCGTATCAACCGCAAGGCCTACCAGTTGGCTTTGCGTTCAGCCCTTTCACAAAAGGTTGCTGACGGTAATTTGGTAGTGGTCGATGCCTTGTCATTTGACCAGCCAAAGACCCAGGAATTCCAAAAGGTTCTGGGTAACCTTTCAATCGATTCAAAGGCCTTGGTTATCTTGGATGAAGCTAACGAAAACGCAGCCCGCTCTGCTCGTAACTTAGCTAATGTCCAGGTAACGGATGCCAAGGGTGTTAATGTCTTAGATGTTGTGAACGCCGACAAGCTGGTGGTTGTTCAATCAGCAATCGAAGAAATCCAAGGAGGTCTAGCCTAATGGATGCACACGATATCATTCGTCGCCCAATCATCACCGAAGCAACCATGGCGCAAACTGAAAACAAGCGTTATGTCTTCGAAGTTGATACTCGGGCCACTAAACCTGAAATTAAGAAAGCCTTGGAACAAATCTTTGATGTGAAGATTGCCGGTCTAAACACTGCCAATGTTCGCGGTAAGAAGAAGCGCCAAGGTCGTTACGTCGGCTACACTCGTAAGTTGAAGAAGGCCACGGTAACACTTGCAGCTGACTCGAAAGATATTGAAATCTTTAACGAGGGTTAATTCTAATATAGGAGGAAAAGACATTGGCTATCAAGAAGTACAAGCCAACAAGTAACGGTCGTCGTAACATGACTACTTCTGATTTCTCAGAAATCACTAAGTCAACGCCCGAAAAGAGCTTGTTGGCCAAGAAGTCAAAGACGGGTGCCCGTAACTCGTCTGGTCGCACGACTGTTCGCCACCACGGTGGTGGGCACAAGCAGGCTTACCGTATTATTGACTTTAAGCGTATTAAGGACAATAAGACGGCCACGGTTAAGGCAATCGAATACGATCCTAACCGTAGCGCTAACATCGCCTTGCTAACTTATGAAGATGGTATTAAGACTTATATCTTGGCGCCTAAGGGCCTGACGGTCGGCACGGTTGTGCAGTCCGGACCCGAAGCCGACATCAAGGTTGGTAATGCTTTGCCATTGAGCGCTATCCCTGAAGGTACTTTGATTCACAACATCGAATTGAAGCCTGGTAAGGGTGGACAGCTGGCTCGTTCAGCTGGTGCTTCAGCCCAGATTTTGGGACGTGATGGTAAGTACACCATCGTCCGTTTGACTTCTGGTGAAGTTCGTTTGGTGCTTTCAACTAACCGGGCAACCATCGGTGAAGTTGGTAACGCTGAGCACTCATTGATTAACTGGGGTAAGGCTGGTCGTAACCGTTGGCGTGGAAAGCGCCCACACGTTCGTGGATCAGTTATGAACCCTAACGATCACCCCCACGGTGGAGGTGAAGGTAAGGCACCTGTTGGTTTGCCAAGTCCTTTGTCACCATGGGGTAAGAAGACTGTTGGTAAGAAGACTCGCGATAACAAGAAGAACTCAACTAAGTTCATCATTCGTGGTCGTAAGAAGAGTAAGTAAGGGAAAGGAGACAAATAATGGCTCGTAGTTTGAAAAAGGGACCATTTGCGGACCCAAGCTTGCTTAAGAAGATTGCTGCTCAAGCAGATTCTGAAAAGAAGTCAGTGATCAAGACTTGGTCACGTCGGTCAACAATTTTCCCAAGTTTTATTGGCTTTACTATCGCCGTCTATGACGGACGCAAGCACGTTCCCGTTTATGTTCAAGAAGATATGGTTGGACACAAGCTGGGTGAATTCGTACCAACTCGCACGTTCAAGGGACACAAGAACGACGACAAGAAGACTAAGTAAGGAGGAAACGATAAATGGCTGAACAAGTTACATCAGCTCGCGCAACGGCCAAGATCGTCCGGGTGGCACCCCGTAAGGCCCGCCTGGTTCTTGATACTATCCGGCGCAAGAATGTTAACGAAGCATACGCAATTTTGAAGTTCCTACCTAATACTTCGACTGAAGATATTTACAAGGTTTTGAACTCAGCAGTTGCCAATGCTGAAAATAACTTTTCATTAGACCGTGAAGATTTAGTTGTTAAGGAAGCCTTTGCTAACGAAGGACCAACGCTTAAGCGTTTCCGTCCCCGTGCCAAGGGTTCTGCTTCACGTATCAACAAGCGCACCAGCCACATCACCATCGTGGTTGCTGAGAAGGAGGCAAAGTAATGGGTCAAAAGATTAACCCTACTGGATTCCGAGTTGGCGTTATTCGCGACTGGGATGCAAAGTGGTTCGCTGATAAGGCTGACTTTTCTAAGCAACTTTTAGAAGACTTGCGGATTCGTAAGTTCATTGCCAAGAACTTGGCCGATGCCTCAGTAGACCGCGTTGAAATTGAGCGTAGTACCAAGTCTCGGATTGACATTGTCATCCACACTGCTAAGCCAGGAATGGTGATTGGTAAGGGTGGTTCCGAGGTTGAGAAGCTGCGGACTCAGTTGGCTAAGCTGACTGACAAGGACCAAAAGGGTCGTCCAAAGCGCGTCTTTATCAACATCGTTGAAATTAAGAAGCCTGACCTTTCTGCCCACCTAGTTGGTGAGCAAGTGGTCGGCGATTTGGAACGCCGGATTGCCTTCCGTCGTGCTATGCGTGGTGCTATCCAGCGCTCACGCCGTGCCGGCGCTAAGGGTATCAAGATTATGGTATCTGGCCGTTTGAACGGGGCCGACATTGCCCGGATCGAACAGTACACTGAAGGTACGGTTCCTTTGCACACACTGCGGGCCGACATCGATTATTCATGGGATGAAGCCAAGACTGCCTATGGTAACTTGGGTATCAAAACTTGGATCTACCGCGGTGATGTGTTGCCAAAGAAGAAAAACAAGTAAGGAGGGAAGCAAACATGTTAGTACCAAAGCGTGTTAAGTACCGCCGTGTTCACCGTGGCCACATGCGTGGTGAAGCTAAGGGTGGTAAGACGGTTGCTTTCGGTGAGTATGGCTTGCAAGCAACGACTTCAAGCTGGATTACCAACCGTCAAATTGAAGCTGCCCGTATTGCAATGACTCGTTATATGAAGCGTGGTGGTAAGGTTTGGATTAAGATCTTCCCTCACAAGTCGTATACTTCGAAGGGTGTTGGTGTTCGAATGGGTAACGGTAAGGGTTCACCTGAAGGTTGGGTAGCCCCCGTTAAGCGCGGTAAGGTAATGTTTGAAGTTGGTGGCGTTTCTAAGCCAGTTGCTTTGGAAGCATTGCGTCTTGCCCAGTACAAGTTGCCTGTTCGTACCAAGATTATTGCTCGGGAGGCTGAATAATGACAAAAGCAAACGAATTTAAGGCTTTGTCACTTGAGGATTTGCAGAAGCGCGAAGCCGAATTCAAGGAAGAATTGTTCAACCTGCGTTTTCAGTTAGCCACTGGTCAGCTGGAAAACACGGCCCGCATTTCAAAAGTTCGTAAGGACATTGCCCGGGTAAAGACGGTTATCCGTGCCCAAGAATTGGCGCAAGCCAACAAATAAGACGAAAGGAAGAAGCTGAAAAATGAGTGAAGAACGTAATGCTCGTAAGGTTTTGCGTGGACGCGTTGTTTCAGACAAGATGGATAAAACCATTACGGTTGCCATCGAAACCTATGTAACGCACCCAGTCTACGGAAAGCGAGTTCGCTACACGAAGAAGTTCAAGGCCCATGATGAAAAGAACGTTGCCAAGCAAGGTGACTTTGTTGAAATCATGGAAACTCGTCCTCTGTCTGCAACTAAGCACTTCCGTTTGGTTAAGGTAATTGAAGAGGCTGTTGTCCTTTAATTCGCCGACTAATCGTCGTAATTAATTGCTAACAAGGAGGAAAAACCATGATTCAACAAGAGAGTCGTTTAAAAGTGGCTGATAACTCCGGTGCACGGGAAATCTTGACGATTAAAGTGCTCGGTGGCTCTGGCCGTAAATTTGCTGGTGTCGGTGACATGATTGTTGCGACTGTTAAGCAAGCGATTCCTGGTGGTAACGTCAAGAAGGGTGATGTCGTTAAGGCGGTCATCGTCCGGACTGTTTCTGACGTTCGCCGTACCGATGGTTCATACATCAACTTTGATGAAAACGCTGCCGTAATCGTTAAGGATGACAAGCAGCCCGTTGGTACCCGTATCTTTGGCCCAGTTGCGCGTGAATTGCGTGACGGCGAATACATGCGGATTGTTTCTTTGGCACCAGAAGTGCTCTAATACTGACAAGGAGGAGCCATTCATGTTTGTAAAAACAGGTGATAAGGTTCGCGTAATTGCCGGCAAGGACAAGGGTAAGGAAGGTACGGTTACTAAGACTGTGGCTGCCAAGGACCGTGTTGTTGTCGAAGGCGTGAACATCGTTAAGAAGCATCAAAAGCCTTCTAACGAATATCCACAGGGTGGTGTCATCGACATCGAGGCACCTATCCATGTGTCAAACGTGCAATTGCTGGACCCTTCAACCAACGAACCTACTCGGGTTGGTTTCAAGATTGAAGACGGCAAGAAGGTACGTGTTGCTAAGAAGTCTGGTAAGGTACTGGGCTAATTTCTGAAAGGTGAAATCATTTTCATGGCAAATAGTTTAAAAGAAAAATATGTTAATGAAGTTCAACCTGCTTTGATCAAAAAGTTTGATTTTACTTCACCAATGCAAGCACCCAAGCTTGAGAAGATTGTCTTAAACATGGGTGTTGGTGATGCCGTTTCAAACTCAAAGAACTTGGATGAAGCGGTTGAGGAATTGAAGTTGATTGCTGGTCAGCAGCCAGTAATCACTCGGGCAAAGAAGTCAATCGCCGGTTTCCGTCTCCGTGAGGGTATGGCAATCGGAACCAAGGTTACTTTGCGTGGCGAGCGGATGTATGATTTCTTGGACAAGTTGATTAACATCTCACTGCCCCGTGTCCGTGATTTCCACGGTGTATCTCCTAAGGCCTTCGATGGTCGTGGAAACTACACCCTGGGTATCCGGGAACAGTTGATCTTCCCAGAAATTGATTTTGACCAAGTTAACCGTGTGCGTGGTTTGGATATCGTTATCGTAACCACAGCACCCGATGATGAACAAGGCCACGCCTTACTAGCTGACCTGGGCATGCCATTTGCCAAGTAAGCTAGTCTGAAAATGCGGTTACTCGTTTTGAGTGACGCGTTTTTAACTGTTAAGGACCCGTTCGTTAGCAGTTAAGAGCGTGTTACCTATTGTAATAGCGTTCAAAATATAAAGGAGGATATCGATAGATGTCTATGACTGATCCAATTGCTGATTTCTTAACTCGGATTCGTAACGCCAACTTGGCCCGTCACGATTCAGTTGAAATTCCAGCATCAAACATTAAGAAGAGCATGGCTGAAATCTTGAAGAATGAAGGTTTCATCCGTGACGTTGAGTACCTTGATGATAACAAGCAAGGTTCCATCCGCGTATTTTTGAAGTACGGGGAAGATAAGGAACGCGTTATCACTGGTATCAAGCGTGTTTCAAAGCCTGGTCTGCGTAAGTACGTGAAGGCCGAGGACCTGCCAAAGGTTCTTAACGGTCTGGGTATTGCTATCCTGTCAACGTCAAACGGCGTGATTACGGATAAGGATGCCCGTGCTAAGCAGGTCGGCGGCGAAGTGCTGGCTTACGTTTGGTAATATATCTAAGAAAGGAGACTTACCATGAGCCGTATTGGAAATCGAGTACTGACGCTTCCAGCTGATGTAACCATTTCAGAAAACGAAAACACGGTCACCGTTAAGGGACCTAAGGGTGAATTGACTCGTCAAATCTCACCAGTTATCACCATGCACGTTAACGGTCCAGAAATCACTTTCACTGCTGAAAGTAATGATTACCGGACCCGTGCCCTGCACGGTACTACTAATGCAAACGTTGCCAACATGATTGAAGGGGTAACGGAAGGCTTTAGTAAGACTTTGAAGATGGTCGGTGTTGGTTACCGTGCCGCTAAGTCAGGTTCAAAGCTGACTTTGAACGTGGGTTACTCACACCCAGTTGACTTCGAAGACCGCGATGGTCTGACGGTTGAAGTACCAGATGCTTTGACGATTAAGATTTCAGGAATCTCAAAGCAGCGCGTTGGTGATTTCGCAGCCGAAATCCGCGCCATCCGTCCCCCAGAGCCCTATAAGGGTAAGGGAATTCGTTACGAAGGCGAACATGTCCGTCGTAAGGAAGGTAAGACTGGTAAGTAATTTTTACTACCAGCTTGCACTAAGATTTAATTTTAACAATATGATGGCCTTGGCCATTGGATGAAAAGGAAAGCACAGCTATGATTACGAAACCAGATAAGAACAAGCTCCGCGCAAAGCGCCACAAGCGCGTGCGTGGCAAGATCTCTGGTACTGCTGCTCGCCCCCGTTTGAACGTTTTCCGTTCTAATGTAAACATCTACGCTCAATTAATTGATGACGTAGCGGGTGTAACGCTAGCAAGTGCCTCAAGTAAAAGTGAAGGTGTCTCAGGCACCAAGACTGAACAAGCCGTTAAGGTTGGTGAATTAATCGCCAAGCACGCCAAGGATGCCAAGATTGAAGAAGTTGTCTTCGATCGTGGTGGTTACGTTTATCACGGACGGGTTAAGGCTTTGGCCGATTCTGCTCGTGAAAACGGATTGAAGTTCTAAGGAAAGGAGGAATAAATAAATGGTTGAATTCGTTAATCCTAAGTCACTTGGTGAATTAGAAGAAAACGTTGTTGCAATTAACCGTGTCACCAAGGTTGTTAAGGGTGGCCGTCGTCTGCGTTTCGCTGCCCTCGTCGTGGTTGGTGATCGTCAAGGCCACGTTGGTTTTGGAACTGGAAAAGCGCAAGAAGTCCCAGAAGCCATCCGTAAGGGTGTTGAAGATGCAAAGCGCAACTTGATGACTGTCCCAACTTTGGGTACTACTGTTCCTCACGCCGTAACTGGTGAATGGGCTGGTGGTAAGATCTTAGTTAAGCCAGCCGCTGAAGGTGCTGGTGTTGCCGCTGGTGGATCAACTCGTTCCGTGATGGAATTGGCTGGTATCGCTGATGTGACCGCTAAGTCACTGGGTTCATCAACGCCAGTCAACGTTGTCCGGGCTACTTTCGATGCCCTGACTAAGCTTAAGAGCGCTGAAGGTGTTGCGAAGTTGCGTGGTGTTTCCTTAGAACACCTGGCTGAATAAGGAGTGATAACATGGCTAACTTAAAGATCACTTTGATTAGAAGTGCAGCTCACCGCTTGCCAAAGCAGCGCGCCATCGTTAAGTCATTGGGACTTAACCGGGTGTCAAGTTCAGTGGTGAAGCCTGATAACGATGCAACCCGTGGTGCTATTTTCCACATCGCCCACTTGGTTAGTGTCGAAGAAGTAAAGTAAACAAATAAAGTAAAGGAGGCACCATAAGATGGATTTGAATGAATTACAGCCAGCTGCTGGTTCACGTCAAGACCGCAACCGTGTGGGCCGTGGTATGTCATCTGGGAATGGTAAGACTTCTGGACGTGGTCAGAAGGGTCAAAAGGCCCGTGGTAAGACCCGTCTAGGATTCGAAGGTGGTCAGATGCCACTGTACCGTCGTATTCCTAAGCGTGGCTTTACCAACATTTCCCGCAAGGAATTTGCGATTGTTAACGTCGAAAAGTTGAATGATTTTGACGACGGAACCGAAGTAACCCCAACCCTCTTGGTTGAGAACGGTTTGGTAAAGAACGAAAAGTCAGGCATCAAGATTTTGGGCGAAGGTAAGCTTGAAAAGAAGCTGACTGTTAAGGCTAACAAGTTTTCTGCTGCAGCTGCGGCTGCCATTGAACAAGCTGGTGGTTCAACTGAGGTGATTTAATGCTTAGCACGTTATTTAATGCAGTGCGCCAAAAAGATATTCGCAAGAAACTGGGCTGGACCATCCTTCTCCTCTTTATTTACCGGATTGGGATTCACATTACAGTACCCGGTGTTAACCCAGCCGCTTTGACCCAGATGTCAAGCAACGGCTTGCTTAACATCTTAAACATCTTTTCCGGTGGCGGATTGCTGAACTTCTCGCTTTTTGCGATGGGTGTTTCGCCATACGTTACTGCACAAATCGTTGTGCAGCTTTTGCAATTAGATATCGTGCCACGCTTTGTTGAATGGAGTAAGCAAGGAGAGGTCGGCCGCCGTAAGCTGAACCAAGCGACCCGGTGGATGACCATTGTCTTTGCCTTCCTTCAATCAATTGGAATTACGGCCGGGTTTAACTCCCTGTCGGCTTATGGCTTGGTCAAGCAGACCAACAACGTCATGTCCTTTATCGTGATTGGTTCGGTAATGACGATTGGAACTTTCTTTGCCATGTGGCTGGGTGAGATGATTACGGAAAAGGGTCTTGGAAACGGGGTTTCCATGATTATCTTTGCCGGAATTATTTCCCAGATGCCTTCTGGTCTCTATGAAATCTTCCAGGAAAACGTCTTGCACACCAGCGGTAGTGAACTCATTACCGGTTGGGTCTTTGTGGCCGTAGTTATTGCTGCCATCATTTTGACAGTCGGGATTACGACCTGGTTCTACGAGGCAACCCGTCGACTGCAGATTCAATATACGCGGTCGGCTTCCTCATATGGTAGCGAAGCCTACCTACCATTGAAGTTAAACGTGTCTGGGGTTATCCCGGTCATCTTCGCTTCATCATTTATTAGTACGCCCCAGACCATCCTCTTTGCCTTCCAAGACAAGTACGGAACGGCTGGTTGGTATAAGGTTGCCCAGCAGATCTTTAGTTTGACGACGCTGCCTGGTGCCATCTTCTATACCTTACTGATTATTGTGTTTACTTACTTCTACGCCTTTGTTCAGGTTAACCCTGAAAAGCTGGCTGAGAACTTGCAAAAGCAGGGCGCCTACATTGTCAATGTCCGCCCTGGTTTGGAAACGCAAAAGTTCATTACTCAATTACTGCTGCGCCTGAGCTTTGTCGGCGCGCTCTTCCTGGGATTCGTTGCCCTAGTGCCACTGGTGGCTTCGGACTTCTGGGGACTGAATGAAAAGATTGGCCTGGGTGGTACCAGCCTGCTGATCACAATCGGTGTAACCCTTGACTTGATTCGTCAGGTTGATGGTCTGATGCAAAAGAAGAACTACACCGGCTTTATTCAATAAGCGTAGACTAGCTCAAGGAGGCTAAGTAAAGATGGTTATGAATTTGATTCTATTGGGCTTGCCTGGTGCCGGAAAGGGTACCCAGGCGGACAAGATTGTAAAAGATTATGCTGTTGTCCACATTAGTACCGGGGATATCTTCCGGGCTAATCTAGCTCAAAACACTGACCTGGGTAAAGAAGCCCGTTCCTACATGGATTCGGGTAACCTGGTCCCAGATAAGATTACCAATGCCATGGTAGCTGACCGTTTGTTGGCTGCCGATGTCAAGGAACACGGCTTTATGCTGGACGGCTACCCTCGTAATGAGGAACAGGCCCGTTTCCTGGATGGTTTCTTGGATGAACGTGGCGAAAAGGTTTCGGCTACGCTGTATTTCAAGGTCAGTGATGATATTTTGCGGCAACGCTTGCTTGGCCGCGGTCGGGCGGATGATACGCCAGCCGTGATTGACAAGCGCCTGCAGGTCAACAAGGCTGCCAACCTACCCCTAGTTGATTATTACCAGGCTGAAGGCGTGCTACACACCATCGACGGAGACGGCGATGTGGATAGCATTTACCAAAACGTGAAGAAGGTTTTGGATAGCCTGAGCTAAGCGGCTTGGCGCCTTGCTTTATAACTTTGTTTCTGGTATAATTTGATAGGTTGAGCTCTTATCAATTAAATTGATTGTACGTTGACACGGGAGGTAATGTGCGTGGCCAATGATGTCATAGAAATTGAAGGCAAAATCAAAGAGACGATGCCAAATGCGATGTTCCAAGTGGAACTCGAAAACGGGGCAGTTATCTTAGCCCACGTGTCAGGTAAGATTCGTAAGAACTTCATTCGAATCCTGCCTGGCGACCGGGTGACGGTCGAAATGTCACCATACGACCTGACTAAGGGTCGGATCACTTACCGTTTCCGGTAAGTGATGAGAACGGAAAAATAATCAGTTAACCGAATAGGAGGAATAGATTATGAAAGTACGTCCATCAGTTAAAAAAATGTGTGAAGCTTGCCGGATTATCAAGCGTAATGGCCGCACGATGGTCATTTGCCCTGCTAACCCAAAGCACAAGCAACGCGCAGGTAAGTAAGACTTACCACCCACTTAACCATGCTTGAAAAGACATTGATGTTATTTTCAAAATATTAAAAGGAGGTAAATTGTTATGGCTCGTATTGCAGGAGTTGATTTGCCACGTGACAAGCGAATTGTCATTGGCCTAACCTACATTTACGGAATCGGTAATTCAACTGCAAAGAAGATTTTGGACGAAGCTGGTGTATCCGAAGACGTGCGTGTGCGCGACTTGACGGTTGACCAGGAAGACCAAATCCGTTCAGCTATGGATAAGTTGAACTTGCAGTTGGAAGGTGACTTGCGTCGTAAGATCTCACTTGATATCAAGGGATTGCAAGAAATCGCCTCATACCGTGGTATTCGTCACCGTAAGGGCTTGCCTGTTCGTGGTCAGCGCACCAAGAACAACGCCCGTACGCGTAAAGGCCCAGCTACAGCAATTGCTGGTAAGAAGAAGTAAGACTTCTTTGGCAGTACTCGTTTTTGGAATTTAGCATTTGTAAGAAAGCTAGTCTTTCGTTATAAGCGTTTGATCCTATTCGATGCCGCATATGATTATCACAACCATAGTTGTGTAATGTTGGTTAAGTTATTTAACCCGAGAAATTATTACAAGTATTGAAAAGGAGGAAAAACATTATGGCTGGTCGTCCAACGCGTAAGCGTCGTGTGAAAAAGAATATTGAGACTGGTGTGGCCCATATCCATGCCACTTTCAATAACACCATCGTCATGATTACTGATGCCCAGGGTAACGCTGTTGCCTGGTCATCAGCCGGTGCCTTAGGCTTCAAGGGAAGTCGTAAGTCAACGCCGTTCGCGGCTCAAATGGCCGCTGAAGCAGCAGCCAAGGGTGCCATGGAAATGAACATGCGTACCGTTGCAGTTACTGTTAAGGGTCCCGGTTCTGGTCGTGAATCAGCAATCCGTGCTTTGGCAGCTGCAGGTCTGGAAGTAACATCAATTCGCGATGTTACCCCAATTCCCCATAACGGAACGCGCCCACCTAAGCGTCGTCGTGTTTAATAGCAATTCATTGCTCTTGCTTTGAATGAGGGGGTAAAGATTTACAGATGATTGAATTTGAAAAGCCAGATATTCATAACATCGAAGAGGATGCCAACTATGGCAAGTTTGTTATAGAACCTCTTGAGCGTGGCTATGGTACGACCTTAGGTAATTCTTTGCGTCGGGTCATGCTATCCTCGCTTCCTGGCGTAGCTATCAACACGGTTCAAATTGATGGCGTGGTCCATGAATTTTCAACTGTTGATGGTGTAGTGGAAGATGTTACGCAGCTGATTTTGAATCTGAAGAAGGTTGTTTTGGCAACTGATTCAGAAGAAGAGCACAGCCTTGAAATCGACGTTGAAGGGCCATTAGACGTAACTGCTGCTGACCTTAAGGGCAGCGCCGACATCGAAGTGTTGAATCCTGATTTGCACATTGCAACCGTTGCAGCTGGTAAGTCACTTCACATGAATGTCACGGCTATTAAAGGACGTGGCTACTCTTCAGCTGATGAGAACAAACAATTGCGTGATGAAATGCCAATTGGCGTTCTGACGGTTGATTCAATCTATACACCCATCGATCGTGTAAACTACCACGTTGAAAATAAGCGGGTTGGTTCACGTGATGATTATGATAAGTTGACCATGGAAGTTTGGACCAACGGCTCAATTAAGCCTAGTGATGCTTTGAGTCTTGGGGCCAAGATCCTAACGGAACACTTAAACTTATTTACTGATATTTCACCAGTCGCTTCTGAAGCGAATGTCATGGTGGAATCTGAACCAGTTCAAACCAGCGCCGCTGATTTGGCACCAATTGAGGACTTGGACCTGTCGGTTCGTTCTTATAACTGCCTGAAGCGCGCCGGTATTAATACCATTGATGAATTAACTGACCGGACTGAAGCCGATATGATGAAGGTTCGGAACTTGGGTCGTAAGTCATTAGACGAGATCGAAGAAAAGTTAACTGAAATGGGACTTGGTTTCCGTAAAGAAGATTAATTTGCTTGTGTAAATACTAGAGAAAAGGAGGATTCCCGATGTCATACCGTAAGTTGGGTCGTACGTCTTCACAACGCCGGGCGATGTTGCGTGATTTGACCACTGACCTTTTGGTTAATGGTCGCATTACGACGACTGAAGCTCGCGCCAAGGAAGTTCGTAAGACGGCCGATAAGATGATCACCCTCGGTAAGCGTGGTGATTTGAACGCCCGCCGTAAGGCAGCGACCTTTGTCCGCAACGAGATTGCTGACGTAACTGAAGATGGTGAGGACGTAAAGGTACAGTCAACTTTGCAGAAGTTGTTTGACGATGTTGCCCCTCGCTTTGCTGACCGTAATGGTGGATACACTCGTATCTACAAGACGGTGCAGCGTCGTGGCGATGCAGCCCAGATGGTTATTTTGGAGCTGGTCGACTAAGACAAATAAAAACCGTTTAGCCTTAAGCTAAACGGTTTTTTTATATGCTTTATTATTGTTGGCGAGAAGCCAGTAGGTGAGAGAGGTCGACTAGTTCCCGTTGCAGGCTGGCCGAAGGGAGCTCTTTAACAAGTTCTAAGAGTTCCTGATGATAGTCTTGCATTAGGGCTTCGAGGCGGTCCATGGCCTGGCTCTCACTAACCAAGCTATGCACACGTACCAGGTCATCATTATCCAGGGGGCTGTCCTGGTTCAAGATGGCCAGCAACTGGTCCTTGACCCGGTTGTCTTCTAAGGCAAAGAGAATCGGAGCGGTGTAGATGCCATTAGCAATGTCTTGACCGACGGGCTTACCAAGCTGGTTAGCACCACCTAAAGCCGCAAAGTCCAGGTAGTCATCTAAGAGCTGGAAGATAATGCCCATGTCCTCAGTTAACTGGCCAACCACCCGGGTTAGTTCAGGACTGGCCGGCTGGTGGCCACTGTTAATGCCAAAGAGGGCACTGAGCCGGAAGAGGGCGCCGGTCTTACCTTTAATCCGGTCAATGTAATCGGCAAAGCTGGTTTCGGTGTCGTAGCGTATTTGTTTCTGGGCGAGTTCACCGTGTAAGATTTCCTGGAGGCAGGTAATCACCAGGCCGTTGAGGTTGGGCCGGTTAGACTTAGAAATCAGTTCAAACATGCCCGTCAATAGGTAGTCACCGGCATAAACGGCCGTATCCTTACCAAAGCGGGTTTGAATGCTGGTCTGACCGCGGCGCAGGGTCGACTCATCGACAATGTCGTCGTGAATTAAGGTGGCCAGGTGGAGGAGCTCCACACTGGCCGCTAAATCAATCATACTTTGGTGACTGTCAGCGTCCGTTTCCTGGGCTAACTGACTAAACATGATGGTTAAAGCTGGGCGAACCAACTTACCGGCGGCCAACTGGGATCGGATGGCCTGGTCAATTTCGGCAAAGCCAATTTCCCAGCTTTGATTAATGGTGGCGATAACCTCGCGGAGGTCGCCTTGTATGTCTGGAAAATCGTTCCAGATTGATGGCAGTGACGTAGTCGACATATGGTGTTACAATCCCAATTTCTCTATTATGTACAAAAGTGCAAGACTGAACATCTTGCACTTTTTTATTATACCTGAATTTACTTTTCAAGTTCGTCGTATTGCGACTTGCCACGACCATACCAGATATTACCAAAGAACTTCTGCATCATTGGTACGGCGAGGATATCGAGACCGAAGCCTCGGCCTGATCCGTTCATGACCGTTAGGCTACCAAAGATGACGAAGAGCTGGATAATATCAAAGCCGTGAACTGCCCAGGAGACAATTCCCAGGATTAACGATACCAGACCAAAGGTCCAAGTAAAGAGTCCAGTTAGGAAGGAAACCCCGGTGAGCAATTCCATCAAGGCCGCAAAGCTAACCGTCCAGAAGAGGGGCTGCGTGTGAGCACCCAGGGCGCCGGTACCAGCCAAGAGCCAGAAGACACCGAGGAAGATTCGCATTGGCGTAGCCCAGAGAACGTTACCCTGACGGGAAATCGTACCACGGAATGGGTTACGACCGTGCTCAGTCCGGAAGAACTCATCAAGCATGTAGTGGAAGATACCGTAAGCAGACTTGATTTGTGAGTAGAAGTAAAGGTTGATACCGTGCTTTGCCAGGCTGGCGAAGAAGCCAGAAATGTTAAAGCTGCCCAAGAGGCTGGCCACCGTGTAGTGGGAACCAATGGAAACGGCGTAACCGTGATACTTCACGACTTGACCGAAGGTCTTCGCTTCTTTAGCCGCCCCAATATCATGGAGGATGTTGTTAGAAGCAGCCTTGGCGGCGTTTTCAGCACCTTCAACAGTCTGGGGAACGGGACCAGTCTTTTGGTCGACGTAGGTCATCGTGTCACCAGCCAGGTAAACGTCGGGGTCGCTCTTGCCATCAGGCAGAACGGCGTGCATGTAGTCGTCGGCTTCGATCCGGCCACCGTGACCAATCTTGAAGCCCCACTGGCTAACCACGTCCTTGGCCTTAACCCCAGCCGTCCAAATCAAAGACTTTGTTGGGAGGTGGGAGCCGTCACCGAAGATTACGCCTTCTTCATCAACCCCGGTAACCTTGGAGTTGCTGCGGATGTCGATGCCGCGGTCAGTCATGTAACGACCAGCCTTGGCAGCGAGCTTACGGTCGGACAACATCTTCAAGATCTTGTCACCGGCTTCAAGAATTACCAGCTTGATTTCGCTTTCATCCAACTTGTTTTCAGCGGCCAGGATCTTGCGCAGGTCCATGATTTCACCCATCAGCTCGGCACCGGTGAAACCAGTACCAACAACAGCAATGGTTAATAGCTGTTCGCGCTTTTGAGGGTCAGATTCAGCGGCTCCCTGGGCGATGATGTTAGCCAGGTGTTGGCGAATCCGAATCGCCTCTTCGATTGACCACATTTCAAAGCCGTATTCAACAACGCCGGGTGTACCGAAGTTGTTGGAAGTACCACCAATTGAGATGACTAACTTTTCATAGGGAATCTTGCCCCGGGTCGTGGTGATGCTTTTGTTAGCTGAGTCAATCTCCGTGACTTCAGCAGTAACAAGTTCAACGTTCTTGTCATGGGAGAAGAGGTGTTCCAAGTCTTCCTTGACGTGGTTAGGCTTAACGCGTTGTGCGGCCACCTCGTGGATTTCAGTCAGATAAGTGAAGTAAGAGTGCTTATCGACCAAGATAATCCGGTAATCCTGATTATGCTTCAGTTTTTTGGCAAGCTTCTTAGCAGTGAAGACACCGCCGAACCCCGCTCCAACGATAACAATATTCTTCTTAGGCATATAGTCTTCCTTTGTGAAAAAAATATATTTTTACTTACTGTCCCACTATACACCTTGTTTCAAAAATTTTGAAGGGTGATTTATCACTAGATAGCATGGACCAAAGCCCACGGCCCCTAAGTCTAAATCTGCCTTAGCTAGGGCCCTATCTATGGTAAAATGGACCTTAATCATGGATGCAATCAAGATTGACAATCTCGCCTATCACTACGAAGATCAGGCCCCACTTTTTAAAAATTTCAACTTAACCATTCAGGCCGGCGACTGGGTGGCTCTTGTTGGTCACAATGGCTCGGGCAAGTCGACCCTGGCCAAGTTGATTCTGGGTCTCTTAGAGCGCGATGATGGCGAGATTACCGTCTATGACCTCCCCCTAACCGAGGAGAACCTGGGCAAGGCCCGGGAAAAGATGGGGATGGTCTTTCAAAATCCCGATAACCAGTTTGTCGGGGCGACAGTGGCTGATGACGTGGCCTTTGGCCTGGAAAACCAGCAGGTGCCCAGCGAAGACATGCCACCAAAGATTGAAGCGGCCCTGAAAACGGTCGGGATGGCAGCCTTTGCGGACCGGGAACCCCACTACTTATCTGGCGGGCAAAAGCAGCGGGTGGCCCTGGCCAGTATCTTGGCGCTCCAGCCTAAGATTATTATTTTAGACGAGGCAACCGCCATGCTTGACCCCCAGGGCCGGGCGGCGGTTTTGCAGACTTTAAAAGATTTAAAAGAAACCTATGGAGATCAGTTAACCCTGATTATGATTACCCACGACATGGACGAGGCCAGCCTGGCCGACCGGGTCGTTGTTTTAGATGACGGTCAACTGGTCTTAGATGGCACGCCGGCCGAAGTCTTTGAAGCTGGTGACCAAAAATTAAAGGACCTCGGTCTGGGCCTGCCCTTTAGCGTCCAAGTCAGCCAGGCCTTGCAGGTCCAACCCCCACACTACTTAAACCAGCAGGAGCTTTTGCAGTGGCTATTAACTTTGAACAAGTGAATTTTAGTTATGGTCAGGGTAAGCTTGCCCAGCCGGTTTTAAAAGACATCAGTACCAGCATGCCCAGCGGAGAAATTACGGCCATTGTCGGTCAAACCGGGTCGGGGAAGTCGACCCTAGTCCAGCACATTAACGGCCTGCTCAAGCCTGATTCTGGCCGGGTGGTCATCAATGACTTTGTCCTGACCAGTCAGACTAAGGAAAAGGATTTGGTCAAGTTGCGGGCCCAGGTTGGTATGGTCTTCCAGTTTCCCGAAAACCAGCTCTTTGCCGAAACGGTGCTAGCGGACGTGGCCTATGGTCCGGTTAACTTTGGCATGGGTAAGGAAGCTGCGCAAGCGGCAGCTAAAAAGGCCCTGCAGGTGGTCGGTATTCCCGAGGAAATCTGGGATAAGTCGCCCTTTGCCCTGTCTGGAGGGCAGATGCGCCGGGTTGCCATCGCTGGTGTCTTGGCCACTGACCCGGAAATCGTGGTCATGGATGAGCCGGTCGCTGGGCTGGACCCCAAGGGACAGGCGGACTTGCTGAACTTGATTGAAAACCTGAAGGGTCAGGGCAAGACGATTGTCCTGATTACCCACCAGATGGAGCAGGTCGCTGCTTTGGCCGACTGGGTGCTGGTCTTGCACCACGGCGAGGTGGCCGCCACGGAGAACCCGCTGGCTCTCTTTAACCGGCCCTTGGACTGGTACCTGGAGGTGGGCATTGACCTGCCCCGGCCAGCCCAGTTTGCCGAAGACTTGCACCAGGGTGGCTGGCCGCTGGGTCAGCGGCCGTTGACCGTCAAGGCCCTGGCCAGTCAAATTAACCAGGAGGTCTGGGGCGATGAATAAGATTGTCATTGGCCGTTACCTGCCCGGGGATGGCTGGGTTTACCGCCTCGATCCCCGTACGAAAATTTTAATTACCTTTATTTATGTTCTGGCCCTGGTCTTTACCAATAATTGGGTGCCCTATGTCTGGGCGACCGCCTTTCTGGTCCTGGTTCTAGCCTTGACCAAGCAGCCACTGGGGTTGTACTGGTCCGGACTGAAGCCGATTTTGTGGTTGATTATCTTCACGGTGGTCCTACAAATCTTCTTTACGCCCGGCAGCCCGGTTTTGTGGCACTGGGGCTTTTTAAAGGTGACTACACCAGGGGTTGTGAATGCCGTTTATGTCGTAATCCGCTTTGTCCTGATTATTTTGATGTCAACGGTCCTGACTTTGACCACACCGCCAACTAGTATTGCGACGGCGTTAGAGTCACTACTGGGACCGCTAAAGAAGGTCCGGGTGCCGGTGGCCGAACTGGCCCTAATGCTCTCGATTGCCCTGCGCTTTGTGCCCCTGCTCTTGGATGAAACCCAGAAGATTATGAACGCCCAGAAGTCACGGGGGATGAGCTTTTCCAGTGGGGGACCAATTAAGCGGGCCAAGGCCGTGATTCCGATGCTGGTGCCGCTCTTTGTCGGGGCCCTGCAACGGGCCTTGGACCTGGCCAATGCCATGGAAGTCCGCGGTTTCCAGGATGCCAACCAGCGGACCCACTACCGGGTGCTGAAATACGGCCGCGAGGACTACCAGGCCGCTGCGGTGACCGCGGTCTTTGTAGTGGTCTTTGCCCTCTTAGTGCTACGCTTTGGATAAGGAGGGGCGTTAGATGCCCAGATACAAGGGAATTTTGAGCTATGACGGGTCCGGTTTTTGTGGTTTCCAGGTCCAAACCAAGCACGGGGTTGAGCGGGAGAGGACCGTCCAGGGAGAGCTAAACAAGGCCGTCAACCAGATGGCCAAGAACCCGGACCAACCAATCAAGGTGGTCGGGGCCTCACGGACGGATACCGGCGTGCACGCCTATGGCCAGGTGATTCACTTTGACCTGCCCTTTGACATTCCCGCTGAAGGGGTTCGCAAGGGGCTAAACACGATGCTGCCGCGCGATATCTTATTGAAGCAGGTCGACCAGGTGGCCGATGACTTTCACGCCCGCTTTAGCAGCCATGCCAAGCGCTACTTTTACCGGGTTTCCACCCAGGACTATGTCGACCCCTTTAAGCGCCACTACACCGGCCACTTCCACTGGCCCTTGGACGTGGAGCGGATTATGGCGGCCCTGCCAGACTTGATTGGTGAACACGACTTTGCCACCTTTGCTGCTTCGGGGAATGAGACCGCAACCACGGTGCGGACAATCACCCGGGCGGATTTAGCGGTAGAACCGGCTGAAAATGAATTGGTTTTTACCTTTGAAGGGAACGCCTTCTTGTACAACCAGATTCGGATTATGGTTGGGGTCTTATTAGAGATTGGGACCGGGCGCCGACCAGTTGATGACATTCCACGTTTGATTGCTGCTAAAGACCGGGAACAGGCCCGTTATACTGCCCCGGCCAGTGGTTTATATTTAGATGAAATAGCGTATAATTAGAGGTGTAAGGATTGGAACGAAGAAAGCTTACATACGGTTTACTGGTGGCGGATGCCATCTTAGCCTTTGCCTGGCTCTGGGGAGCCTTTTATAAGGTGCTTTACGTGGGGATGTACCCAGTTTGGGGAGTTGAAGCCCACGTGCTGGGGATTGTGTCTCTGTGGCTGATTACCCTGGCGGCGGCCTTTGTGGCTTATCTCTTGTATAAGACCGGCCGTAATCTGGACCAGTGGGCAAGCCTCAGTCCGGGGATGCTAACCGGGGCCCTGGTTGTCTTCGCCACTATCCTGCCCATCTTTTTAATCATGAATTATCAAATTTACTTTATGCAGTAAGAGGAGATAGCAATGACACGGTTTAACGAGTATATTAAGGCCGCTGGTGGCTTGGTTTACGTAGCCACTGAGGAAGATGACCAACCGAGCGTACGGATTATGGGCTTTGCCGCTGATCCTAAGCGTCCTAACCACTGGTTCCTACTTTCCCAGCCGGATGCCCCTAAGGTTCAGCAGTTGGCCCTAAATGACCGGGTAGCGATTATCACGCCCCTGGATGAGGACGGCCGCCGGATTGAGTCCAACCGGGTTACCATGAATGAATCCGGTCATGCCTGGGCGGATGTGGCTGATTTCTTCGCTGACCATCCGGTGTTCTTCAAAGTTCACCAGCATCCTGAAAATGAAGTCTTGTACGAGATGGACATCGAGTCCGCCCGCCTGGCTTCCTATACCGATGAGGAAGATGTCACTTTTTAAACTTATAGCAAGGTAAAAAGAACCAATCCCACCGATTGATTCTTTTTTTATGGAGATAAATTCGATGACCTTACTGATATTCTTAGCTGAGCTGGTCCTGGCCCTGTTCTTAGCCATCCTGATTCACGAACTAGCCCATGTGATTGCGGCCTGGGCGATGAAAATCTCGCTGCGTTCATTGAACTTGGCGGGGATTACCTACCGCTTTAAAAACCACCATTTGAGCTTTAAGCCCAACGTTTTTAATGTGGGTGGTAGTGTGGTTGTTTCGGGTGGACCCCAAGCGGCACGCAGTTCCTATCTGACTTTTATCCTAGCTGGTCCGGTGGCCAGTCTGGTGGTTGGTCTAGTCCTGTTGCTGGTGCCGGGGAACTTTTGGGCCATCCTGGCCTGGGTGAACCTGGCCGTGGCCGTCCTGACCGGACTGCCCCTGCACCACTTGGATAACGACGGCTATTACTGGCGGGTTATCCGCCGTTATCCTGCTATCTGGGAACATCGCGGCCTGGTGAATGCTGTTAGTAAAGCCTTGCAGGCACCCCTGGATGCGACCTCCTTTGACCTGATGCCAGAGTGCTTAAACTACTTTAAGAACCTGCCAGTCATGGATGCGCGTTCGCTCTGGGTCCTGCTCGGTTATGCCAATGCTTACTTACTGCTGGGTAATCCCAGTGCGGCCGACCGGGAAGTCATCGAGTCCTTCTATCATACGGTCCGCGATAGGGAACGTCATAACCACGGCACCGGCTTTAGCCGGCGGGCAATTGGGGAACTGCTGACAACTCAGATTTTGATGGATCAGGACGGGCTGACACCGCGACAAAAACGGCAGTTGGCTTCGCTACCGAAGGGTTATCAAGCCCGGCTGCGTTTTCTAAATGATCCGAGTTCGGGTAATTATGCCGACCGCTACCGGAAACTCTTACAGAAATACAGCCAGGAGGTTGACCCCAAAAGCTTGTCTTATCAGACTGAGCAGGGCTATCTGGCCTGGTCAGAAGAATAGCCAAATTCTTTGGGTAAAGTCGTCATTTCAGTTGACAGGGGCACTTGCCCTGTGTAGAATTGATAGCGGTATTGTTTACCTCACGATAAGCCCCGGAAACTTATTGTAATTTACTTAGTAAGGAACGACTAAGTCTGTAAACAAAAATCAAAGGAGCGCACAATGCGTACAACATTTTTAGCCAAGCCAGGCGAAATCGAAAAGAAGTGGTACATCCTTGATGCCCAAGACGTAATCTTGGGTCGTCTTTCAACGGTGGCCGCAGCGATCTTGCGTGGTAAGAACAAGCCTACTTTTACCCCTAACGTTGACATGGGTGACCACGTGATTATCATCAACGCTGCCCAAGTTAAGTTGAGTGGTAAGAAGGCCAGCGACAAGATTTATTACCACCACTCAAATCACCCCGGTGGTTTGAAGGAACGGACTGCTGGTGACTACCGCGAGAAGAACCCTGAAAAGCTTTTGGAGTTGTCAATCAAGGGTATGTTGCCAAAGAACACATTGGGCCGCAAGCAGGGCCTGAACTTGCACGTTTATGCTGGTTCAGACTACAAGCAAACTGCACAGAAGCCTGAAAAGCTTGACATCGACAAGTTAATCTAAGAAAGGAGACCGTAAACTATGACTGCAACTACTCAATATCCAGGTACTGGTCGTCGTAAGAATTCAGTTGCCCGTGTACGTTTGGTACCCGGTAAGGGTGACATCGTGATGAACGGTAAGCCAATTGAAGATTACATTCCTTTCCCTAACTTGCGTGAGGTTGTCCTCCAGCCATTCAACGCTACGGAAACGCTTGGTAACTACGACGTCTTCGTTAACGTTAACGGCGGCGGATTCTCAGGTCAAGCCGGCGCAACTCGCCACGGTATCGCCCGTGCCCTGTTGAATGTCGACCCTGACTTCCGTGCAGTTCTGAAGAGCGCAGGTCTTTTGACCCGTGACCCTCGTATGAAGGAACGTAAGAAGCCTGGCCTGAAGAAGGCCCGTAAGGCATCACAGTTCTCAAAGCGTTAATCTTACGATTATCCCAGAGAATGCAAAAGCAGCAACCGAATGGTTGCTGCTTTTTTGTTGTTGAATTGTTACTGGGATTTTAACGCTTTGTAAAATTTTACGCCTATACTGGGCCGAAATAGGCTAGAGGAGGCAGTTATGCAGGCACGGTTGAAACAGGAAGGTTGGTCACTAATCATGGGGGCCTTGTTTGTTTTGGACTTCATGTCATTTCCAGCGGCGCCCCACAATTGGTGGCTGGCTATTGTTGGGGTTGTTGGATTAGTGGCCCTGGTGGTGATTATCGGGAAGTACTTCCGTGATAAACGGAAGGCTGAACTCGTATTCTTTAACTGGGCGGTCTTGATGAGTGCTAGTAGTTTAGCATTTGGTGATGGCCGTCACAGTTTGCTCTTGAAATCACTGATTATCATCGGTGGCCTAATCTATATCGCTAACTATCTTTGGCAGCTAGATGCCAAGCCGAAAGGCGATTCTTCGGCTAAGTAGTTGGCAAGTGGAGATTTGGGAGACAGAGATGCGGGAACGATTAAAGATTGAAGGCATAGCGCTAGGAATGGCGGTACTAGTTGGCCTGGACATATGGATTTTCTCTATATCTGCCAACCGTTGGTGGGTGTTGGTGCTTGGCCTTGCAGGGGCGGTAGCATTGCTTTGGGTTCTCTGGCGCTACCTGCTGAACCTAACGTCGCAAATGGCATCCTTGGTTTTAGCTAACTGGTTCATTATGAGATACGGCGGGCCACTTATCTTTGGTAGAGGGCACGACGGGCTGCTTTTCCCAGTGATTATGATTGTACTCTGCCTGGTTGTGATCATCGCATTCGTGACGGGGATTAGTGTCAAAAATGAAAAGGATTCTGAATCTAAAAAATAAGGCAGCAACCAGAAGGTTGCTGCTTTTTGTTTGTGGTGGTGTAAAATGGGGTCAAGCTAGAATTAACGAGAGTGTTGACTATGAACAAGAAAGTAACCGGCAGCATCATTGGTATCGTCTTTATTATCTTCGTCCTGGGGGTCTGGTACCTGCAGACGCCGCACAAGCTGACTGACCAGCAGGTACTGCAGCGCTTTAGCTGGCAGATGACCGAGACCGACGGGATTAAGCTGGGGACGGTCAAGTTCACCGAAAAAAACATGAAAATTAATAAGCAGGTCTACGACTACCACTATTCTGATGATGTCGAAGAGGCCCAGCGCCCCAGCGGCGAAAGCGATGATGGCGACCAATTTGTCGGCACGCTAATTATCGATGACGGGCCCTATGCCGGCCATTACGCCTTGGAAATGGATAGTACCGACTATAATCTGTACCAGCAGGGCCATTTGAAATATACGCTAACCCGGAAGGATTAGAATGAAGGTCAATAATTTTTGAGGAAGCTACAGTTAAATTTGAGGGATAAAATTTTTAGTTAGAAGGGACTAATGTGATGAATGATGATTCAGATATGAAAGAATATGTGCCATTAAGCGGCAATAAAGATGTCGGTATTCGTGTTAGTGATATTAACTTATATCTTGAGGAAGATGGCCCTGATAATCAGGGAGAAGTCTACGTTAGGGTGAGACGAGTGGATGACAACAAGGTTGTTTGGTTCGGTCGGCTATTCAACATATCGGACCAGGGTTTTTCGGACGAAGAAGAGCGGGATTTACGGGAAGGCCTGGATATAGAGTACTCGTATGAAACATTTTATGATCGTGTTCGCAATGACCTGAAAAATTATATTATTGTCGCCCTTGCGAACGAACAGTAACCATTGTTACTGTTTTTTTGTTGTATAGTGCTGACGTTGAATTTATGGGGGAGTCACAATGTTGTACTGAAGCTTACCGATACTTTGAGATCATGACACGTATTTTGGGGTATGGTACAAATCACAGCACAGCTATTTAAAATTTTTAGGGTTTTTCTTGCTAATTGCACTAGAATAAGACAGCCCCAAAATGGCAAATCAAAGAGTAAGTAACCGGAATTGGATGGGTAAAATGGGTAATGATTACAGTGTTTTATTGGATGATGATATTGTGCGATTGATGATTGAGGGAGAACAGGCAGGTTCTCCTCTACCATATCTGAGCAAGGCAGACATTGAATCATTAGGCGCTAAGTTCAGTGTTTACCATAAATCACAGGATTCGATCGAAGAGAATATAACACGAAAAAAATTAACAAAAGACATTATTAATAAATCAATTGAAAAGGGAAATACAGCTAAATTATTGCACTACCTTGTAAGTGAATACCATTTAAAAAAAGCAATCGGGGAAAAAATGAAATTAAGTCCTTTTGGTGGCGACGTGGGAGAAACAAGAAGTGAGATTGAAAACGAATTTATAGATAAAATTAACGAGCAACTCCTTTACTCTAATCAAAGAATATACAGTGATGGACAGCAACTGCTACTGGTGGACGGTGATAAAATACCTGAAGTTCGAGTACATAATGAAATTAATATAGTTTATGTAAAAGAATTGTTAAGTAGAGTTCAAACGGATTTAGATAGCGGCGATTATGACAGCGTAATCACTAAAGCTCGGACGATGCTGGAAGAGGTGTTTTTATTTATTTTGCGTGAAAATAGCGTACAAACCGAATTTAAGGGGAATATTAAAAAAATGCGGGGTCAAGTTAACGCAGTCTTGGGCATGAAACCGCAGAAAGACTGGAACCCCAGGATTAAACCCTTTATTGGACATGTAAATGCAATTGTTGATTCCATAATTGAAATGCGAAATAAGGATTCTGATGCCCATGCTTCAGCTGAACGAATAAAGTTAAGCGATAGTGAGATAGAGCTATTAATAAACACCACAATAAATGTGGGAGTTTACTATTTGAAAGTAAATCAGCGTCGGGGCAAGAAATGATTTTTAGGGGGAAAGCCGTATGGGAATATATTCGGTACTCGCAATAACAGTTCCAGCGTTGGTTTCAGCTGGAATTGCGGTGTATAATGCTAAGATTCAAAGACAAAATCAAAATAATGCTGATCTTAGGGCAAAAATCAGGGTTGTAACAGATTTAGTTGCAGAAATTTTGATCAGTTCTCATGATTTACTTGATAATTCAGGCCATCAAATAGTCCACCAGTTCCTCACGGGAAGAGTAGCTTCCGAAAATATAAAGTATACTGACTACAGAAATAAGTTCTTAGAGTTTGCCGAAAAATCAAGCAAAAATAGAACAACTATTTTGTTAGATATACAGAAAATGAAATTGTACTTAAGTAGCGACAAAGAGTCTGAGCAATTATTAAAAGTTTCGGATGAATATTTACATGAAGTGATAGAATCCTTCCAAGAAATTTTAAATATTCAAGATGATTCCACTTTGGACATGCTACGTGTTATTGAAAACCGAGTGAACGAAAATCAAAGCAATTTGGCCCTTGGAATGGAAATCAAATTAAGAGCTGCAGCGACTAACTATATTGGTGGTTTAAAAAAACAGATACGGGTTCCAAAGAGAAATAGTGTTAAAGGTTAGAGGAGGAAACTGACGAGAGTCAGTTTTTTGTGTCTTTAAAATTGTCGTGATTCCCAGACATAGTTCGCGTATTATATTGGGAGAAGGGTGAGTAAGATTACTTACCAAAATTCTCTTAAATAGAGCTCGTCACATACATGAAAGGGGTAAGCACATGAGTATAGCAACGAAAAACTCACTGATTAAACCCTTTGTAAAATGGGCAGGTGGCAAGCGGCAATTGCTTCCAGAAATTGAGCAATATGTTCCTCGTGACATTAAAAAGTATTATGAGCCCTTTGTTGGTGGTGGTGCAGTCTTGTTTGATTTGCAACCCGCTAAGGCAACTATTAATGATTTTAATGGTGAGCTGACAAACGCTTACGAGTCAGTTAAAGATAATGTTGATGAACTGATTGCGGAGTTAAAAGAACACCAGCATAGCCACTCAGAGGAACACTACTATGAAGTGCGTTTGTGGGATCGTGATGGCACTTTAGAGGAAGTGTCGAACGTTCAACGGGCAGCTCGGTTTATTTATTTAAACCGTACCGGATACAACGGTTTATTTCGGGTTAATCGTAAGGGGCAAAACAATGTACCCTTTGGTCGCTATAAAAACCCCACAATCGTTAATGAAGAGGGATTGCGGGCAGTGTCTCGGTATTTAAATGAAGCTGATGTTGCTATTCTTAATGGCGACTATGCCAATGCTGTCAAAGATGCGGAACCCGGAGACTTTGTGTACCTGGACCCACCTTACGCACCGGTTAGTACTAATGGTCAGTCATTTGTTGGATATACTTCAACCGGCTTTGGTATCGACGAACAAGTGCGTCTCAGGGATTTCTTTGACGAATTGACACAAAAGGGTGTAAACGTGATGATGTCTAATTCCAGCACACCCTTAATTCACGACTTATACGAAAAGTATGCTGATAGCACAATTATTGTGCAGGCTGGTCGTAATATTAATAGTAACGGTAATGGTCGCAAAAAAATTGACGAAGTGATTGTGATGAATTATAAGATTTAATTGGTGAAAAGATGGCTGACAGTAAGTTAGATGTGGCTTGGGAGAAACTATTCAATAAGTACGACATTGCCGGTAAAGTTGAAGATGACGGCTTTTTTGAAATTAGTGCCGATGAAATTAAGGAATTTCGCGAACCCCGGTTAATGACAAAGTTTGATTGGTCAGATAGTCGTCCTAAGTTGTTTAAAGACCATGATCTGGCTATTCTGCCAAACACACGTGGAACCTACGTGATTGGTAAGTTCAAGGCTTATAAGCAGCTTGATTATGATGAATTGAAGCCCATAGTGGTAAGAAAACCAGACTGGGTTCGCAGTTTCGATGATTTTCCAGTTACTTCGGAGTCAGTGGCCTTAAATTTGGCACAGATGACGGGGATGATCGATCGCGTTATGGGCACCAATTTAGATGACCCTGAAGCAGTGGGCACGATTACTGGCCGATTGAAGTCTGGCCATTTGAAATACCACATTGATCTTCGGAACACCACCACACCTTACATGTTCCAAGTCGATAATTCCCAGGTCGAAATCGATGCGGGCTACGAAAATGCTAATAATTTAGCAGTCATTGAGGCTAAGAATCGTATTCCTAAGGACTTTATGATCCGTCAACTGTACTATCCGTATTGCAGTTATAACAACCTGGGTACTGGTAAGGAGGTCATGCCTATATACTTCACTCACGCGGATAATATTTATGGTTTTCATATTTTTGAATTTGAAGAACCAGATAATTATTCGAGCATTACCAAGGTGAAACAGCTGAACTTCATCATTGATGAAGAGCTGGACTTGCGATTGGATGATGTGTTGGCCATTAGTAAGGCTAGTCCAAACATTGAGGATGACACTGTTATTCCATTTCCTCAGGCTGATAGCTTTACTAGAGTGTTAGATATGCTTCAGCATCTTGAGCATCCAAAGACGCGTGTTGAGCTGGCAGAAGATTACGAGTTTGATACTCGGCAGAGTGATTACTATGCCAATGCATTACGGTATTTGTCCTTAGCTACTAAAGAGGATGGTAAATTTAAGTTAACTGACAAGGGTAAGCAGTTGGCTGGATTAAGTAATAGCAACACCCGTAATCGCCTAGTTATCCAACAGATTTTAAACCATAAAACCTTTAATTTGATTTTCGAAGCCACCGTTAAAAATGATGGTGAGTTTGATAATGGTTATATAGATAAAATATTGTATGAAACGGTCCCAACGATTAACTCGATGACAACTGCTCAGCGCAGACGCAGCACTGTCAAAAGTTGGTTGGATTGGATTTTAAATGTCGCTGTTTCAAAATGAAATTAAAAGCCAGCATTCGTGCTGGCTTTTTTATTTAGGTTTAGAAAGACGGATATTATATAATTGATTGGAATTGATATGAGTTTTGAGTGAAGGAAAAAGTTGATGAGCAGTGAATATGCAAAGACTTATGATCAAATGACGGTCCAGGAACGTGAAGATGCAATTATGATGGCCTTACTAGAGGTTCTGCAATCTGTCGGCGGCAAACTCGACAAAAAAGAAGCACGTAACCAGCTGCCCAAGACGGACCCACGCATTAGTGAAGATGTTCTTTGGTTTGAGAAAGCATCTGACAAGACTGGCATTACCTATCGCCCCTTTGATTTTAGATTTAATTTTGCAGCCAGGCGGTTGGAACTATTTGGCTGTGTTGAAAGTGTTCGTGGTAAGTTCTTTATCCTCACAGATAAAGGACTTAGTCTAGATTTGAAAAAAATTACTCCTGAGTATATTCGCGAAGTCACGGACCGAGATCTTGAAGAACTAAAAGCCCAAAAAGCTAAAAAAGAACAGACTGAAAAGATTGTAGAAAATCCGAAGCAAGATGAGATTGCTGATGGTGACACGGAGACGGATGACTATGTTTCCGATGACGATGACTGGCGGGAGCAACTTAAAATTCGGTTGCGTGAGATGGACCCCTACCAATTTGAAAAGTTTAGCCGGCGTTTAATCAAGGAAATGGGCGCAACCATTGATGATGAAATTGGTATGCAAAAATCCGGTGACCATGGGATTGATGGGTATGCCTACTTCCGTGATGACCAACTGCGGACGACCCGTGTGGCTATCCAGTCTAAGCGCTATAACCAGCAGGTCGGGGACAAGTATGTCCGTGATTTTCGCGGTTCGATTCAAAACGGTACTGACTATGGCATTTTGATTACTACTGATTACTTCACGAAGGCGGCTAAAAAGGAAGCGAAAGACCCGTCTAAATCAACGCCAATCACGTTGCTGGATTTGGATGATGTGATTGATTTAGTTGAAAAATACCAGCTTTTCATTAAGAAGATTGAGACCTACGAGTTGGGCAGTTTTTATTTTGAATAGTGTGAACGGAAATAGAGTGATCAGTTTGTTGAAAGAGCCATGTTTAAGTGGTTCTTTTTTGATTACTAAGTATCTTGCTATAATTAGTTTCAGTACTCAGGAGCGAGTTAAAGGGAGAGTGTAGGTTCATGGTTAATGAAAATATATGGGATGTGTTGGAGCACCAGGAAATCGACATTGAACAAGAATACAGGAATTTGTGGGCATTATTAAAAAAACCAATGGTAGCAACAAATATATATGGAAGTGGTTACATTACGCTGTTTGAAGTGATTGACAGGGAATTTATAAATCTCAAAGGAAGATATACGTACGTTGATTTTAATCATATGTTAACTGGCATCGGTCTTGGTGTGAGCATTGGGGTATCTTCAGAAATAGCGTTAAACGAACTCGATCGTTTTGTTGAATTAGTTACATCCTTTCTAACAGAGATTTATGAAAAGAATCGGAAAAACTCTCGTTATCACTTCAACAATATCTTGGCAGCATTTATGCAGAATGTAGACCTAATTGTAGAGAAAACTAACCAAAAATTAGTGGAAATAAACAAAAATCAATGGATTATAGTACCTAACGACGAGTTAGTGACAACTGCAGCCGATACAATCCTACCTGACGATGAAAGGCTTGCTCTATCAATATTAGGATATACTCATTACGCAAATAAAGATGATTTAGTGGAAAAAAGAAATGTGCTTAGGCAGTTGGGTAATTATACTGAGCAGGAGAGGAAGCGCAGGGAGAATGACGATATTGGGTTCGCATTAAACAGAACTTCAATAAGACATGGGGATAGTGGGCAAGTGTCGATGAGTGAGGCAGAGATGAATGATTATTACGACTTACTTTTCCGCGAATTTCTAATCTATCTAACTGAGAGAGAACATGATCAGTTTGTTAAAAAAACCAAAGAATTAAAGAGTCGGTTATAGGAATAAAGGATTTTGGATCTTATATGAAATTAACTGATACTCCCGCAGCCGTGGTGTCCTGATCTCCAACAGCATCGCCATGCACACGTTGAACAATGTCCTTTCAACCATTCTGGGTTGGCTGGCGCTGGTCTTCAAATAAATTTTCAAAAAATCCCTTGCAAGCTCGCCCGAATTATTATAGTATTATGAAAAATAAATGAGATGTTGAAAAGATAAGTAAGCTTAGGCGTGATTTTAGAGAGCTGGCAATTGGTGAAAGCTGGTATCACAAGTAAGTTGAAAATGGTCTTGGAGTCGTTAGTGGTGTGAGCTTAGCAGTAAATGCCACTCGGGTGCGCCCGTTACCGCGTTAGGGTATCTCTTCGGATGTACCTGTCAAGTATCGGGCAGCGATGCCCGGTAGAATTTGGGTGGTAACGCGATTCTTTCGTCCCATAGTTTTTGTTTAAGGCAGAAACTATGGGATTTTTTTATTTATTTGATAAACGACCGTGAAGAGATAAGTAGGTGGACGGCCTAACGAACAGAGAGCCGGCGGCTTGGTGAAAGTCGGTGTTAGGTCCAAATTGAAGATGGTCTTGGAGTCACAGAATGGGTGAGTCAGCTGATGAGCGCATTCCGGGGGTGCCCGATACAGCCCAGAGTTTAGTGAAAGCACTGAACTTGATAAGGGTAATTTAGTGATAAATTACCAAAAGCGAGTGGTAACACGTTTTTCGTCCCGCAATCTGGCTATTTTTTAGCTGGGTTGTTTTTTTGTGAGTTGAATTCTGATTTAAAGGGGGTGGTACCTGAAGGTGCCAGGTAGTGTGGCGTTTTCAGCGATAATAATGCACGGATTGATAAAAACGGGGTTCCACCCCAGAACCAGAAGCCAGAAACCAATCAAGGAGTAAAAACATGAGCGATCAAACCTTACAAGATGAACTAGAAAATATCGAAGTTTCCGATACCCTCCAGGCCTGCCCAATCGACTTTTCCCAGTCGAAGGTAGCCAACCCACGGGCCCACCAAAAGCAGAAGGAATACGACAACGGTCAGGACAAGTCGAACTTTAACGACCGGGAAAAGTTTGCGGCCTACCAGGGTCCGCAGTTCAAGGCCCGCTTTACCGACGGCACTCTGCCAGTCGAGCCTAATCGCTACCGCCTGATTTGGTCACGGCATTGCCCCTGGGCTAACCGGATTGCGATTGCCTTAGACCTGCTTGGCTTGGACAAGGTAATTTCCAACGGTATCGTCGATCCGTTGCGACCAGCCGGCGTGGTTGGGGATTGGTTCTTCACCCTGGACAAGGGCGATGTTGATCCAGTGTTGGGCATTCATTCCCTGGGGGAAGCCTACCGGAAGGCCGACCCGGACTATGACAAGCGGACCACGGTACCTGCCTTGGTCGATACAAAAACCGGCAAGGTCGTCAACAACGATTACAACGAACTAATCAAAGAATTTTCCGAGGCTTGGCAGGATTATATTCCGGATGATGCACCGGACCTTTATCCCGAGGACCTGCGGTCTGACATTGATGCCCTGAGTGACATTATCTTGATGGATGTGAACTATGCCGTCAATGAGGCCGGTCATGGCCGCTCCCAGGAAGATTATAAGAAGTGGTACGACAAAATCTTTAACCGCTTGGACTGGTTGGAAGAGCGACTGTCCCACCAACGTTATCTCTTCGGTGACCGCCTGACCCTGGTCGACATTAACCTGTACGTGACCCTGGCCCGTTTTGACCTGGTCTTTTACCAGAAGTACTACGTGAACAAGAAGCGACTAGTGGACTATCCCAACCTGTGGAACTATGCCAAGGATTTGTATTCGATTCCGGCCTTCGGCAACAACACTAACTTTGACTCGATGCGCCAGCGCTTCTACGAAGTGGACCACACGCCACAAGAAGACCTACCCCGTATCATCCCAATTGGGCCCGACGATGATATCTGGAAGGAAGCCAATGACAGAGCAGAAAAGTTCGGCTAATTTAACCAAGCGCCTGGCAGGCTTAATTGTAAATAGTGAGGTTCAGCCTGGGTCAGCGGCATACCAAACGGCACAAAAGTGTCTGTTGGACTACCTGGCTAGTTTCTACGCTGCTCAAGATGAGGTCGCGGTGCGGCGACTTTTTCAACGCCTGGCTGGTCTAGACCGGGTGCAGGTTTTGCATGAGGATGTTTCAGTTGAATCGGGGCAAGCGGCCCTGTTGAATGGTTTTGCGGCCCATTACTGTGACTTGGATGACATCCAGGCCAACTTCCGCGGTCATCCTAGTGCGGTAATCTATTCAGCCCTGCTAGCGGTGAGTGAGGGTAGTGAGTCGACCGGACGTTTCTTCCATGCCTACGTGGTAGGGGTCGAAGTTGCCGGTCAGCTAGGCGCCCAGGTGAATCCCAAGCACAAGCTGGACGGTTACCACACCACGGCAACGCTGGGGACAATAGCGGCGGCAGCCGCGCTGGCTTATTACGAGCAGCTTTCAGTCAATGAAACGGTTGCGATTTTGTCCTTTGCGGCGACCCAGGCGGCCGGACTGGGACTTGAAGCAGGCACCGACACGAAACCATTACATGCCGGCCTAGCGGCTCAACGGGCGGTGCAGTCCTACCAGTTTGTCACTAGTGGCCTAACCAGTAGCCAGGATGCCCTTAATAACCAAAATGGCTGGGTCAAGACGGTGGTGGGCGTCGACCTAAATGAAAAGCAGCTGGTCGATAGCTGGCTGCGACCGGCCCAAATTGTGCAGCCCGGGATTTGGTTTAAGCAGCACCAGTTCTGCTCGGCGGCGATGTCCGGGTATGACGCAGTCAGGCAGGCTTATCAAGCCGGTATCCGTCTGGACCAGGTTGAACGAGTGATTTTCCACTTCCCACCGGATGCCGATAAAGTTTTACGCTACCGGCAGCCAGAAAATGGTCAGGCTGGTAAGTTTTCCATCGAGTACATCGCCTGGCAGGTTTTAACCCAGGGCGATGTTAGCGATGCGCTCTTTGAGCCTGGGATTGAGACCACTGCCTTTCAGGCAGTAGCCGGAATCTTTAGTCGGGTCAATGATGTACCGGCGGCCGGAAATGATCAACGGGAAACCGCAGTTGAGCTGGTTTCAAAGGGCCAGCAGGTAAAACGCTTTGATGTGAAATGGCCCAAGGGTTCGCCGCAAAACCCGCTGAATTACGGCGAGATTGAAGCAAAGTTAGCAGCTGTGCTGGGACCGGAACAGGGCACAATAGTCCAGCAGCTGGTTGCTGATTTAAATCAGCCCACCTTAAATAACCTGCTGGCAACCCTGGCAGCAATCAGCAGCCCCATTTTGGAGGAGAGTCGATGATTAACCGACGAATTAAGAAAAGTGAAATTAAGGCCCTACAGGCCCTCTTGCATGGGGCTTATCAGGCTGACACCCAGCTGGGAATCCATTTCCAGGCGGCCAACGCTACCCTGCCTCAGATTGACGAGCACATCGACACCACCCCGACCTTTGTGACCGAGGTGGACCACCATATCGTGGCAACGGCTTCGGTCCGGCTGCCCTGGTCAGCTGACCCCGGTCCTTATAACTTGCCGCATTTAGGCTGGATTGCGACCGACCGGCGCTTTGCCAAGCAGGGCTATGCCAGTCGGCTGATTGCCTGGGTGGAGCAGAACTACCTAAAAAAGCAATTAGACGCTCCCTTGGTTAGCCTGGGGACGGCGGTCGAACATCCCTGGCTGCAAAAATTTTACACGGCCTTAGGGTATCATCCGGTTGAGGTGGTCCAAAAGCATTCGGACCACCTGACCATTTACATGGTTAAGTCATTAAAACCAGGTTACGACCGGCTGGATTCGGCCCAAATTAAGGAATATTTGCAGCGCTATCGACTGCAAGGCAAGTAGTGAGTAGGTGAATTATGAATTTCGACTGGAAGTACTTTATTGACGCGTTTCCAGCGCTAGCAAAATATATCCCGGTGACCCTCTTGTTAGCGGTCCTGGCCATGGCCTTAGCTATTATCTTGGGTGGTCTAATCACCTTGCTACAGTTTTCCCATTACCGGCCCCTGCGCTGGTTTGCCGCGGTTTATGTCTCCTTTTTCCGGGGGATGCCGGCCCTGGTGCAGCTCTTTTTGATCTATTACGGGCTGCCCCAGTTATTCCCAATCTTTAAGGGATTACCGGCCCTGATGGCCACGGTGATTGGTCTGGGCTTCAAACAGTCCGCCTACCTGTCTGAAGTTTTCCGGGCGGCGGTTAATTCGGTGGACAAGGGCCAGGTGGAAGCCGGTTGGGCCCTACACATTAAGAGTTTTAAAATCTTCCGCTACGTTGTCTTACCCCAGGCCTTTATCAATGCTTTGCCAGCGACCGGTAACACCTTTGTAGGCTTACTCAAGGAAACTTCCCTGGCCTTTACCCTGGGGATTACCGAAATCTTTGCGGAAGGGAAGATGCTGGCCGGTGATTCCTTTAAGTACTTTGAAACCTATTTGGCAGTTGGCTTGACCTACTGGGCCCTGATTATCGTTTATTCTTGGGCCCAGTCGGGAGTTGAACGCCTGTTAACGAGACCGTATCGGTAGGAGGATGGCTGATGGCCCTGATTGAAGTGAAGAATTTATCGGTAACGATTAAGCAAAAGCAGATTCTAGAAGACATAAACTTTGCCGTGGAAGAGGGGGAGGTGACCGTCTTGGTGGGACCCAGTGGATCTGGCAAGACGACCCTGTTACGGACCTTAAACCTCCTACAACAACCCGCCGCTGGTACCATTCAAATTGGGCAAAGTGCAGTCGACGGCAGTAAGCTCAACAAGAAAAGCACTCGGGCCCTGCGGGCCGAATCAACGATGGTCTTCCAGCAGTTTAATTTATTTAAAAACATGACCGTGATTGAAAATGTGATGGCGCCACTGCTGTTAAACAAGTTGGCCAAGTGGGACGAAGCCCACGCAATCGCTGAGGAGCGTCTGCGCGAGGTTGGGCTGTTGGCGTTCGCTGATAAGTACTCGTCTTCCTTGTCGGGTGGCCAGCAGCAGCGGGTGTCGATTGCACGGGCAATTGCAGTAAAGCCGGCGGTGGTCCTACTCGATGAACCGACCTCGGCCTTGGATCCGGAACTAGTGGGGAGTGTCTTAAAAACGATTCTGGAACTGGCCAAGCAGCACATCACGATGGTGATTGTGACCCATGAAATGGACTTTGCCCGTCAGATTGGCAACCAGATTATTTTCTTGGAGAAGGGTCAAATCGTCCACAAGGGCACGCCGGACGAAATTTTGTCAGATCAGGGCCCGGAGAGAGTCCACAACTTTTTAAATTCCGTATCAGCGGCCTATTAAACCTAAATATCAAATCAATAAAATGAAAAGAGAGAAGTATCTATGAAAAAGCGAAACCCAGCGCGATGGGCGATTATTATCATTATTGTGGTGCTGCTAGCGGCGATTGGTGGCTGGTTCTACCATAGTCAGCACAGCAAGCAGTCCGGCAGTGATAGTGGCCAAAAGACCTTGAAAATTGGGGTTACCGGGACTAGTTTCCCAACCGCCTATAAGAACGATGGGAAGTTAGTCGGCTTTGATGTCGATGCCATTAATGCTGCGGCTAAAAAGGCTGGTTACAAGGTGGAGTGGGTGACCGGTGAATTTGACGGTCTGCTCGGTCAGCTGGATAACGGCAAGATTGACACGGTCGCCAACGACGTGGCTATCACCCCTGAGCGGCAAAAGAAATATCAATTCAGTCATATTTATAACCAGGAAGAAACCACGGTGGCCGTCAACAAAGATTCCAGTGTCAACAATTTGAACGACCTGGCTGGCAAAACGGTTGCTGGGGCGACCGCATCTAATAATACGAAGAACTTGCAGAATTATAACAACAAGATTCAGCTAAAGCTCTACGACGCCCGGGACGTAACCTACCAGGCTTTGCTATCAGGCCACGTGGATGGGGTCGTGAACACCCGCAATAACCTGGAGGCCATTATTAAGGCCAAGAACTATCCATGGAAGGTCGTGCCAGGCAGTGCGGCGACGGTTCAAATTGCCCTGCCATTCCGCAAGGATGACAGCGAGAGCAGCACGATTTTGAAGAAGTTGAACCCAGCCATCGATGAGATTAAGAAGGACGGGACTTTGAAGCAGCTTTCTGAAAAGTACTTTGGATATGATGCCACTGCTGATTTAAAATAAGTCCAATAAAAAAGACTGACACTTGTCAGTCTTTTTTTGCAAAACCAATTATCCAAAAGAGCATGCCTTCACCCAAGCAGAGGAAGCCGACCATCAGAACCCAGTAGTGCCAGGGGTTGGATAAGGTCAAGAAGAAACCAATTAAAACCGCGGCATAAGCAACCGGCAGCAGGAATTTTAACCAAGGCTGTCGGGCATACTTGGTAATGGCGAACTGGCTGACTAGGATGAGCAGGCCTACCGCCAGGGCCGGCCAGTTCCAACTTTCAAAGAGGGCCATTAGCCTTCCATTTCCTCAACCTGGTCCACCGCTGAAGCGATGGCGTTGACGGCTGCCTGTAGGCTGGACTCATCAATAATCAATGGTGGCAGGAGCCGGAGAGTGTTGCCCCGGGCTGACAGGGTCAGGAAGCCTTCGTCCTGGAGGGCGGTAATTACATCGTTAACGGGCGTGCTGTCATCGAGGTGGATGCCAACCATCAGGCCTTCACCGGAAATGCTCTTGATACCGGGCAAATCAAACAAGTACTCGTGCAAAGTCTTCATCAGATAGGCTCCTTTCTCCCGAACGGACTGGAGGAACTCGGGGGTCAGCTGCTGGAGAACCTGGTCAGCTGCTGACATGACAATTAAGTTACCACCAAAGGTCGTGCCGTGATCGCCGGGCTTAAAGTTGGCGGCCACTTCATCCTTGGCCACCATGGCCCCGACGGGAAGGCCGTTAGCCAGTCCCTTGGCAACCGTAATAATATCAGGGACTAAATCAAACTGTTCAAAGGCGAACTTATAACCAGTCCGGCCCATGCCGGCCTGGACTTCATCCACAATCAAGAGGGTACCAGTGTCTTGGCACTTAGCCTGGACTGACTGCAACCACTCGCGGTCACCGACGTTGACGCCACCTTCACCCTGAATGACTTCTAGGATAACAGCCGCCGTATTTTCATCGATTTCATCAAGAGCAGCGGGGTCATTGTAGGTTGCCATCTTCACAGCCGGCATCAAAGGATCAAAGCCAGAGTGGATGTGGGGGTAACCAGTCACTGCCAAGGTGCCAGTGGTCCGGCCGTGGAAACCGTTGTCAAAAGCGACAATCGTTTCCTTCTTGGTAGCCTTGTGGGCCAACTTGATGGCGGCCTCGTTGGCCTCGGCGCCGGAGTTACAGAAGAAGGCCTGGTAGCCATCGGGGGCTAATTCTTCGGCCACCTTGGTCACAATACTGTTGGGATAGAGGTTGGAGGTGTGCCAAATCTTGTTGAGCTGGGCGGTTACGGCCTCAAAGATGGCCTTGTTGCTATAGCCCAAGTTACAAACGCCGATTCCACTGGTTAGATCCACGTAGGTCTTGCCCTTGGTATCGACCAGGTGGAAATCGTGGCCGTGGTCAATTTCGATTGGAAATTGAGTGTAGGTGTTCATGAGTTTTGACATAATTGGTAGTCCTCCTGACATATCTGGTAAGTGACTGCTTGGTCCGTTAAATGTTCGTATAAGGGTTTTGTAAGTGCCCGCCCGGCAAAGCAAGCCGGGCTTGCATGGTCAGGGTAACGCGCGGCACCTGGTTTTACAACATGATTTCCGTGCCGGCGTGGTCCAGGTGGTTGGTAATGGTGATCTTGGCCACCCCAGCATTGAGGGCGGTAAAGGCCGACTTAATCTTAGGCACCATGCCAGCCGTAATCTGCTGGGCGTCAATCATTTCGGCCGCCTTCTGGGGGTTGATCCGGTCAACGATGACCTGGTCAATCAAGACCCCGGGCACATCGGTCAGTAAAATCAACTCCTCGGCGTTGGTCAAAGTGGCCAGGGATTGGGCAGCCGTGTCGGCGTTAACGTTGAGGGTGTGGCCCTGGTCGTCGATAGCCAAAGAGCTCATAATCGTGACCTTGCCCTGGGGCAGGTTGGCCAGGGCCTGTTTATTTACGCCAGTAATTTTACCAACTTCACCATACTTGGCCTGGTCCAGGTAGTCCCCGTAGAGAATGCTTTCCTGGTTTTGGTTCAGGGCGTAGCAGGGAATACCGTGGTCCTTGAAGCGCTGGGCAAACATGGGCTGGACTACCTGGTCTAAGATTTGGGCGGTCAGGGTAATCAGGCGCTTAGGTGTGACCCGGATGCCGTCGATTTTCTTGGTGGGGAAGTTGAAAAACTCTGAAGCAGAAGTAATCATCTGACCACCGCCGTGGACGATGACGACCTGTTCGTGCTGGGCCAACCAAGTCCGCATCTGGTCAAAGAAGGCGTTATCTAATTTGCTGATGGCGTTTCCGCCGATTTTAATGATAATCATAGGCTTATCCCTCGTAGGCAGCGTTGATTTCAACGTACTTATAAGTCAGGTCGCAGCCCCAGGCTAATCCCTGGGCACTGCCGATGTTCAAATCCACCGTAATTTCGATGTGGTCCTGGGCTAAAATGTGGTGCAGCGCATCCTGGTCAACAGTCTGACTGAGACTGTCTTTAACCAGGGTCAGGCTGCCGATTTGGATGGCTAAGTGGTTGGGATCCAAGGCCGCCTGGGTTTGACCCACGGCTTGGACAATCCGGCCCCAGTTGCCATCTTCACCAAAGAGCATGGCCTTAATTAGGTTAGAACCAACGATGGCCTTAGCGACCTGGTTGGCCTGGACCTTATTTTGGGCGTTGATGACCTTGGCCTCAACTAGCTTGTTGGCCCCTTCGCCATCAGCGGCAACCATCTTGGCTAAAGTCGTTAGGACCTTGTTTAGGGCGTCCTTGAAGTCGTTGAGTTGCGGGTGGCTGGCGTTGATTTCGTCGTTGCCGGCCTGGCCGTTGGCTAAGACAACCACCATGTCATTGGTGGACATGCAGCCGTCAACGGTGACCTGGTTGTAAGAGGTCTGAATTAGGTTAGACAAGAGGTTTTGCAGGGCGGTGGGGTCAACCTTGGCATCGGTACTGATAAAGCCGAGGGTGGTGCCCATGTTGGGGTGAATCATGCCAGAACCCTTGGTAAAGCCGGTTACCGTGACCTCCTGGCCGTCGATGGTCAGGGTCACGCTGATTTTCTTAGCGTGGGTGTCGGTGGTCAGGATGGCCTCGGGCATGCTCTCATCGGTCGCTGACAGCTGGAGCTGGCCCAGACCGGTTTTGAAGACGTTCATGTCTAATTGCTTACCAATTACGCCAGTCGAAGCGACGCCAACCAGGGCGGGGTCGATGCCGAGCTGGTCAGCGACCAGCTGGTTTTGTTTGGCGGTGTTGGCCAGCCCTTCCTTACCGGTGAAGGCGTTGGCATTACCGGCGTTAACCACGATGGCTTGGAGCTGGTGGTTACTTTGGATTAACTTTTTCGTGAACTGGGTTGGGGCGGCCTGGAACTGGTTTTTAGTATAGACACCAGCGGCTGCGGCCGGGGTTTTAGAAACCAACCAGGCGAGGTCGAGGGTTTCACCTGGCTTAAAGCCAGCGTGGGTGGCCCCGGACTCAAACCCCTGGGGTAGTTTAAAATTAATGGTTTCCATGGGCATTCTCCTAGTAAAGGGTGGGCGCAAAGTGTAGGCCGTCGGTGATGTCAAAGTCAAAGAGTTGGTTGAAGTTCTGAACGGCTTGACCAGCAGCGCCCTTAAGCATGTTGTCGATGACCGAAACAATTAAAACGGTGTTGGTAACTGGGTTATAAGCCAGGCCAATCTTGCAGTCATTGGTGTTGACCACGCTTTTAACGTCGGGCAAGCCTTCATTAAAGACGGTGACGAAGGGGCTGTCAGCGTACGTGTCTTGGTAGTGTTCGATTAGGTCCTCCTCATCATAACCGGGCTTAACTTTGGCATAAATGGAAGCAAGGATGCCCTTGTCCATCGGTACCAGGGTGGTCATGAACTGCAGGTAAGGCACCTCGTTGTTCCAGCCCTGCAGGGTGTTAAGGATTTCGGGGATGTGCTTGTGCTCGTTGGCCTTGTATACCTGGAGGTTTTCGTTGGCCTGGACGAAGTGGCTGGATGGCGTCAGTGACTTACCAGCACCGGACAGGCCAGACTTGGCATCGACGATGATGCTGTCGGGCTCAATCAGACCGTCTTGGACGGCGGGGGCGAGACCCAGCAGGGTCGCGGTCGCATAGCAACCGGGGTTAGCGACATAGGTCTTGCCCGGGTTGTGTTCGAGATCGGCTAAGCCATAGTAGGCTTGCTCAAGCTCTTCAGCCTGGGCCGGCGTCTTGTGGTACCAGTTCTCGTAATCCTTGGGGTCGGGCAGGCGGAAGTCACCGGACAGGTCAATCACTGGGAAGTTGGCAGCCAGGTAGGGGGTGGCTAGCTCAGCCGTAACCCCGGCTGGGGTGGCAAAGAAGATTACCTGGTTGTGGTTCATCACAGCTTGGGCGTTGTAGGGGTAGGCCTCTTGGTCAGTTGTGCCAAGTTTTGGGTTAAGTTGCGCCAAATCAATGGCTTCTTTCAGGTCGTGTTGGTAAACGTTAATTTGATCAACCTGGGGATGGTTCTTTAATAGGTTATAAAGTTGCATGCCGGCATAACCGGTAATGCCTGTCAGGGCTACATTCATAGGAAAACTCCGTAATATACAGTAATTGTGGTGAAAACAAAAAACGCCCACTTGGACGTTAAAATCCAAGAGGACGTTCTGCGCGTGGTGCCACCTCAATTTCTAGGCTGCTCACGCAGACCTAGCTCGTAAAGTTATTACTAACTTTAAGCGTTAACGGGCTTGACCGATTCCGCCTACTCGTTTCGGTGGATAACTCACGGGTACGATCTAGTTGGTTTGTTTGGCCGGTTCTCACGAATTAACATCCAGCTTTTCTGTGAAAACAAATCCTACTAGAATTCCCGCTCATCGTTTTGATAAATGAATTGGGTAAAACTAATTGCTGCTAATATAGAACAATCCCTGAAAGGTGTCAATAGATTTATTAAAAAAAGTTAATCATTCATAGTTTAATTAATCACAATAAAGTATAATTTTAACAACGAATTGCTCTGAAATAGTTGTGTACTTTTAGAGTCTAAAAGATTGTTAGTTAGAAAGCTGTGGTTGAATATGACGATAAAATTTGAAGGTTTCGGATACAAACTATCGTACGAAGATGAAGGACAAGCCAAGATTTACGAGGAAAACGGTGAACAATTAAAAACCATCAATCCTGATACGGGCAAAGAGGCCCCCTATACAGAGAAAGAATTTAATGCAAAAGTTAGGCAGGCAACTCAGAGATTCATGAATCGTCCCATTGACCACATAATTGTTCTAGCTGGTGCTGGAGCTTCAGTGGTTGTGAATAATAAGGGTAAAATAGATCAAAATTTTGGTAAAACTGTTGAAATGATTGCTGCAGACATCAACAAAACATTAAGCAGTGACCCAAGACTTTATTCGTTAAAGGAACTTGGAAAAAGGAGTAAGTATCCGAAGCCCGTCTCACAAAACCGAAAGTTGGACAAAACGTTCAACTTGGAGGATTTCTTATCCAATGTTATCAACTTCGAAAAGTATTTGAGTGGTTCGAATTCAGCAACTAAAGAAAAATATATTAAAACCAAAAATAAAATACTGGAACTTATAAAAAAGAATACTGATTACAGGTATGATTCAAATCTTTTCGGGCACAGAAAACTAATTAATGTTCTTGCTGAACAAATGTCAGGAGCAAATAAACTGGCCATCGTCACAACAAATTATGACACGCTATTTGAGGAGGCTGGGGAGACGGAATTTACGGTTTTTGATGGTTTTACTTTCAGTCACAAACCGAAATTCGATGATGACATGTTCGAATGGACATTTAGCAAGGAAATAACAGATATTCCTACACGGGAAATCGAATACAAACAAAAAATTTTTGACCTGTTGAAAATTCACGGATCAATATCATGGGAAAGTGATGGAAGTAACGTGTATCGAAAGAATCCAAAGTATATAAGCCGTCCAGTGATGATTTTTCCAAGTAGTAACAAATTTATGGAGAGTTATCAGGAACCTTATTTCCAATTGTTTTCTCGTTTTCAAGACATGCTTCGCCAGCCTAATACATTACTTATCACGACGGGATTTAGTTTTTCCGATATGCATATTTCTAGAATGATTATTCAAGCAATAACACATAATCCAAGTTTCTACACTTTGGTAACCGATTTTAGTGTTGACCAGAATGGCGATGCATGGGAGGACCTCAGGGGATTAATGGAGTCTAAGGACGGCGTTGCTTTTTTGAGAACCACACTTAATACGGATTTGGCCGAGTATCTAGCAAGGGAAGAATATGATGATTGATAAGTACTATCAGCCAATAACTAAAGATCACTATTATCTTGGCGTAGTTTCACAAGTTAATAATGAGTTTTCTAAAGTGCAAATCGAAAATTTAGCAATACTAGATTATCGTAATATAAGACTCGAGAGTTTTATTTTAAATTCCATAAATTACTATGTTGTAGTTGAAACTGAACAAGGAATTTTTTTCGCGGAGGTCACCTCAGCAAAAGTTGGAAATAACAACAACGTTCATGAAAAATTGCAAAATAAAAATTCTGTTTCAGTTTTTCCAGAGGTTTATATAAGGGTGCTTGGCCTCATGGAGGAAGGAAGCGGAAAATTCGTTTTGCACGGACTAAAAAATGTTGGAATTACAGACAAAGTGTATGTTGCTAATAACCATTTAATTGAACTGTATATGAACTCTCTTGAGATTGATAGACATAATGATAGTCGCTTGGGTGCAATTGGTCGGGTGCTAGGACATGAGGATGTTTCGCTAAATTTTAATGCGAATACTTTACTGGATAGACACTTGTTAGTAGTCGGTTCGACTAATAGTGGTAAGTCTACGTCGGCACTGTTGCTTTTAGACAAATTAAAAGCTCATGGGAAAAAGTTTTTGATAATTGATCCCACCGGAGAATACAAAAATTCATTTAGGGAAAGCGGAAGCTACAAAAAACTAACATTGGGTGAAGATGCTGCAATACCATACTCTTATATGCATTCTTACCAATGGGCGTCAATCTTCGATGCTAATACTAATACCCAGGGAGCTGAGCTTCAACAGGCAATAGAGGCACTACGCTTACAGAAAAAATTGCAGAAGTCAGGGGAAACGAAAGAGGAGGGACCATACGTAAAGCATGGTAAAAAAGTTAGTGATGTAGAGGATGAACTGCGAGAATTGAGTGATGATGATGTTGATTTTGATTTGAAAAATCTGCCACAGCAAATCAAGGAAAATTCTGTAAGATTAGGGAACAAAAACGATGGGAACCAGAAAGATAATTACATCCTTGATCTGTTTAAAATCAATTCTAATGAATATTTGAAGCAAAAAGTTGAGTATGTTTTGGCGAATACGAGCTTGCTAAACTTTTTTATTGATGACTCTCAATTTGGAAGCCCAATTGTGGAAAAGTACGATCTGATGGAGCAACTGGAACTTTTTCAGCATGGGAAGGGAAGCTTATATATTGATGCATCAACGATGGATTCCAGTGATGGTATCGGTAAGATAGTTGTTAATCTTATAGCTCAATCCCTAGTAGAAAATAGTAAAAAGAGTGATGACGCGTGTGTTTTGTTTATTGACGAAGCCCATAGGTATTTAGTCCCGGAGAGTAATGATAGTGACGGGAATAGTGGCCTAATTTCGATTGCACGAGAGGGAAGAAAAAAAGGCATATTTTTGTTTCTCACAACACAAAGTCCACAAGATATACCAGGAATTATTTTTGGTCAAATCGGAACCTTAGTGATTCATCGACTTGTTCACCCCAATGATTTGAGGGTGATAAAGAATGTTTTAAATGAATTTGACAGTGCGAGCATTGCTAATCTGAGCCGTGGTGAGGCAATTTTAACTAGCATTAATTTATTACAAAATGTTCACCTGAAATTTCTAACTAGTAACAGGCAGCATGATAACGGAACAAAATTGCTGTAGAAATGTAAAGGTTGTTTTTCATCAGTAGTTCAGTTACCCGTAATTAAGAATATTCCGAGTAAAGTTCGATATTAAAAAAGTTAATTTTTGGTATCGATTCGTAAGAATGGGCCGGCGCCGGTTACCAATTGGTCTGGTTTTGATATAATGGCGTTGACGCAGATAGCGATACAGAAAAGAGGCAGAAATCGTGCAGATTACTATTTTTGGAAAAGGTAACATGGCCAAGGCTATCGGCCAGAATTTGGAAGCCGGTAGTAACCAGGTTAGTTACTATGACTCGAAGGAAACTGCTTCAGAATTAGGTGATTTGGTGGTGATGGCGGTGCCTTACCCAGCCGAAGCCGCCCTGGTTAAGCAGTACGGCGACCAGTTGGCTGGTAAGGTGGTGGTTGAAATTGCCAACCCACTGGATTTCCAGACCTTTGATAGTTTGGTTGTGCCCGCTGACAGTTCAGCTGCTCAGATCTTGCAGGAGCAGTTGCCCCAGGCGAAGGTCGTGAAGGCCTTTAACACGAACTTTGCGGCTAGTTTGTTAACTGGTAAGGTCGGTGAGGAGACTACTACGGTCTTAGCAGCCAGTGATGATGCCCAAGCCAAGGCCACTTTGAAGGAAGCCCTGTCAGGTTCACCATTGGACTTCTTGGACGCCGGGGCCTTAAAGCGGGCCCGCGAACTGGAAGCAATGGGCTTCATGCAGATGACGTTAGCCATCAGCAAGCAAATCGGCTGGACCGGTGGCTTTGGTGTGGTCAAGTAAGACAAATTTAGGTCGATTTAGGCCAGATGAAGGGGTCCCTCGATGAAATTTTTGAAAAAATTATTCTCCAGGAACAGCTTGAGTGGGATTGGCATCCTTGTGATTGCTTTGATTTTCTTTGCCTTTCCCCACCTGCCCATTTGGGCCTTTATTGTCCTAGATATCCTGCTGATTGTGCTGGTTTTGCCACTGGTGATTAGTATGGTGCGGGCCTTGATGGATAATCGGGAGCCCTAAGCAAGTTAGTAATATTGAAGTAAAAAGAGATTGAGGTTGTACAGAAGGAGGGTCGGCTATGTCATCAGAACATCAACGGCACGAGAATTGGTTTAATATGGGGCCGACTTACCTGGCCTTTGTGCTGGCCTTCCTCCTGTTGCGGAGCTTCGAGCCTGAATTTAATCCAATCTGGCAAAATGCCATCGATATTATTACGGACCTGGCGCCGTTTGGGTTAGCCTTTTTGCTGGTCTCGGTCCTCTTTCGGCGGAAGACAGCAGAACTAGTACACCGACAATCTTAATCTCTGTAAACCGGCTTCGGCCGGTTTTTTGTTTGTAGTTTAACAATCTGGTAACAATGGCTTTACAAAGCGGTTAAAGCCGCTAAGCGGCCGGGTTTGCTATGTTAGGATAATAAAGATCAGTAATGGCACCAGGCTGGGATAGCTGGACTGTGCTGACCGGTGAGGAGCCAAAATATGTACGCAGTCAAGATGATTGCCATCTACTTAACCAATTTAATCGCCCTGCTGAGCTGGTGGATGCCGGACCATAAGAGTCTAGCCACCGTCATTTGGCAGGGACTGGGTGGTCACGGAGAAGTGTCAAACCTGTGGTTGGGCATTTTGGGCCTGGCGATTTTTATCCTGGCCTATGGCATCGATCTCTGGGATAAGCACCGCCGGACCGACAACCTGGCCTTTGAACGGGCCGCCAAGGTCTTGGCCAATCTGATTGTTTTGGGTTTTTTCCTAGGTCTGTTTTGGGGCGGGAACCCCGGTTAAGGAGGGCAAGGTGCGTAGAATTTTACCAATTACCAACGTGATTGCCGGCGTCAGCCTGCTGGCCACCTTCCGCTGGGTTAATGGTCAAAATATTTTGACCAACCTGCTACAGAACTTTGACCGGGAACTGTCAGTGAGTGATGGCCCGCTGTGGTTGCTGGCCGGGATTGCGGCGGTGATCTCGCTGGCGATTGCGAGTTATCAGTACCGGCAAAGCGGCGGCAGTGTTAGTTTGTTTGGGACGCTGCTAATGCCCTTTAGTTTTGACTTGGTGCTGGTAGTGGTTAGTCACTTGCTGTGGCGATGAGGAGAATGAGGAGAGAAGAATATGATTAGAGCTTATAAGGATTTTTGGAAGAATTATTTCAAGTTTTCGGGACGGAGTACGCGCTCGTCTTATTGGGGTGCTCTGGTAGGCAACGTTATCGTTTATTTAATTCTGGTAGGGTTGTCCAATATAGCCGCTGGGGATAAGTATGTCGATATTGCTAAATGGCATTTTGCGGGAGTTAGCGGGATTGCTGTTGTGGCTTTTCTATTAGTTGTGGCTTATCAGGTTGCAACGATTATTCCATGGTTATCCCTGCAGTACCGTCGTTTCAATGACACATCGGTACCTAAGTGGCTTTATGTTGTGGCACCGGTTGCGACTGTGTTCACTTTTGTTGGTAATTTTAGTTCAGCTGGTTGGGTTTGGGGAATCGTAGGGGTGACCTGGTTGGTTATCTTCGTGGTTTCGGTCCTGCCAACCGACGATGACGATGAATACTAGGAGGCACAGTTAAATGTGGAAATCATATGCCAGGTTTTGGCGCTTGTATTTTAACTTTCATCGGGAGAGTTCCCGGGCCGACTTTATGTGGGTCGTGTTGATTAACGCGGTTATTTATGCCGTGTTGGCAATTCCAGCGGTGGTGATGCAGCCTAATAATCTTCAGGCCATTCAGGACACCGGCACTCATCCTGCCAGTCAGACGCCCATGTTAGCCTTTTTGGGCATTTTGATACTGGCAACGACGGCCTATTTTATCGCCACGATTATCCCTTGGATTGCCCTGGAATGCCGACGGTTGCGGGATGTTGGCCTTAACATCGGTGTGGCCTTGAACCTAGTCATTATCGTTTCTTTCTTGCTAGGGCTGGCGGCCGGTGGCGTAATTGGTGGACTTTTGATCATAATTAGTTTTTTGGTTTGGCTGGTCGTGATTCTGCTTTGCGTATTGCCCCAAGGTTACTGGCGACGCCACGAGCGTGAGAAGGCTGAGCAGCACGAAGAAAGTGAAAAATAATTTTAGAGAAGTCGGACGTGAGTTCGTAGGATTAGAGAGGAGTTAATAATGTGGACAGCTTATAAAAAATATTGGAGTAACTATGCGCGGTTTTCTGGCAAATCAACCAGGGCAGATTACTGGTGGGTGGTGTTAGTAAACGTTATTTTATTCGTTATTTGGGTTATTCCTTTGACTATTTCTTCGATTCCAATTATTCAGCGAATTGGGGAAGGGCAGAGCTTGGATGGTGTCCCACAAGGTAGTTTAACTATCTTTTCTTTCTTGGTTCTGCTAGCAGCTGCTTATTGGTTAGCAACTTTTATTCCGAGCTGGGCCCTCCAATACCGGCGCTTCGCAGATGCTGGTCTGAATCCTTGGTGGTTTGCCATTGTGCCAATTGGATTTGTTCTTAACATCCTGAGTAATTTTAAAGGAATGGGATGGGCTAGTATTGTGTCACTGGTAATCAGTGTGGCTACTTTAGTGATCACCCTACTGCCAAGCAAGCAGGCGGATGACGAATATTAATTTAGGACTGCTGCGGCAGTCATACATAGCAACATTTTAGGGGAGAGAAAATGAATAAGAAGAAGTGGACCATTGTGGGTGGGATTGCCGTTGGTTTGGTGGTGCTCTTAGTGATTGCGGTGGCAATTGCTAATCATTTCAGCCACAGCCAGTCTAAGAATGACAGTCACTATCAAACTGCCAAAATTAGTGCCGATAGTCTGTCCTTGAGTGGTAAGGTGGTCGCACAAAACACCTACCTGGCCCATCCGGATGGACAGGTGAAGAACCTGCCAGTTAAGACTGGGGACCATGTCAACCAGAACGATTTGCTGGTTACGACCCAAGACGATGCCGGCACTCATGACACCAAAGCGCCCTTTGAAGGGACAGTGGTGGTTCGTTATGACGATGGGGCCAGCACACCTACGATTGAGCTGAGCTCAGTCAACCACAATATCAACACTCAGGTGTCCGAATATGACCATGACAAGCTCCATGTCGGTGACACGGTTAAGATTACTACGGTTGCTGGTGACCAGAACATCGAGGCCAAGGTGACCACGATTGCCCAGGACCCTAGTGGCGATGGCAAGGGCACCAGTCAGTACCCCGTTACCATTGACATTGGTAACCAATTAATGAATGGTCAGTCCGTCAAAATTAATGCCGCTAATCCTCAGATTAAGGTGCCAGCGAAGGCCATCGTTGACGGCAACAAGGTTTTTGTGGTCAAGGACGGTAAGGCTAAGAAAGTCGACCTAGAAGGTCAGCTCCAGGGGGATGTCTACCTGGTGACCAAGGGACTGTCAGTTGATGATCAAATTGTGACAAACCCCGACAGCAAGTTGCAGGACGGCACGAAAGTCGAGGCTTAAATATGATTAATTTAAGCCATATTAACAAGTACTATCGTCAGGGAAAGCAACGCTTTCACGCCCTAAAAGATATTAATATTAACGTCGATGAGGGTGAATTTGTCGCCATCATGGGGGAATCGGGCTCCGGAAAGTCGACCTTAATTAATATCATCGGTTTCTTAGATGAAAAGTTCGAAGGATTGTACGAATTTAACGGAGAAAACGTTGGGGAACTGAGCCGGTCAACATTTTCGAAGATTCGGAACCAAAACGTCGGTTTTATCTTTCAAAACTTCAAGTTGATTAACAACCAGACGGTGAAGGACAACGTGGCCCTGCCGCTGTTATACGCGGGGAAGACGATGAAAGAGGCTGAGCCAGCCATTGAAAAGGTATTAGCAGAAGTTGGCCTGGCTGACTTCAAGGACCAGTTCCCTAAAAACTTGTCCGGTGGTCAGCAGCAACGAGTTTCGATTGCCCGGGCTCTGATTAGCCGGCCCAAGTTTTTGATTGCTGATGAACCAACTGGCGCCCTGGATAGTCATACTTCTGCTGAAATCATTGACCTGTTTAAGGAGCTGAATGCGGGCGGGATGACTGTGATTATGGTTACCCACGACCCCAAGGTTGGACAGTCGACCAACCGGATTATCCGTATCTTAGATGGTCAAAAGGTGAGCGATGAGGAGGTGGCCCATGCGCTTTAGTGAACTCTTCCGCACCGCCCTGCGTTCCTTGCTCAGTAACCGCAAGCGCAGCTTTTTAACCATGATTGGGATTATCATCGGGATTGCATCGGTGATTACCATCATGTCCCTGGGAAATGGGGTTAAAAGTACCATTCAAAAGAACTTGAAAGCTGACCAGTCGGGTAAGCAAACCACCACGGTTTCCTTTGCCAGTACCGGCGATGACATCAACGTTCAGGGCTTCAATCAGGCCGACCTGCAGCTGATTCGGAGCCAGTCCGGGTTGGGTGTTACTAACGTCAAGATTAAGCAGCAGACTGAGAATGTTAACGTTTCTGGGAATATATTGGGTAGCGACCATAACCTGATTTTGACGGCTAGTAAGTCGGCGCCCGATTTAGATATGCTGGCCGGCCACAATTTGACCAGTTATGACAATACGGTGCACAATCAGGACTTAGTGCTGTCTAAGTACCTGGCTAAGAAAATCTTTAAGTCGGTCGATCAAGCGCTGGGTGGTGCCGTGGTTATCAACGGTATTTCCTACACCATCGTTGGCGTCTTTAATGACAAAAACGTGGGCGAAGACGTTTACGTGCCCCAGTCGACCTTTACTGGTGGGGCAGCTCAAGATCAGGGAAATGATATCGAATTGACCTTTGCCAAGGGTACCGATGTTAACAAGAGTAGCCAGAAAATAGCCAAGTTGCTGAACCAGCAGGGCAGCCACCGCGACCAGGGTGACTATTCTTACCTGGACATGGGGGCCTTGCTGGATGGCATTAGTAAGGTAATTGATGCCCTGACCTACTTTGTGGCTGCGATTGCGGCAATTTCGCTTTTCATTGCCGGAATTGGCGTCATGAACATGATGTATATCTCAGTTTCAGAGCGAACCCAAGAAATCGGAATCCGTCTGGCGGTCGGCGCAACACCGCGGGCCATCATGTGGCAGTTCCTACTGGAGTCAATTATGCTAACCGTTATCGGTGGCTTGATTGGCTTTGCGCTGGGCGCACTGTTTGCCTGGGGAATCTCGAGCTTCCTGCCATTTAAGGCGGCACCTAGTTTTGCCAACTTCTTACTAGCTTTCAGCGTTTCAACCGGGGTCGGGGTTATCTTCGGTTTGCTGCCAGCCCAACAGGCTGCCCATAAGAATCTGATTGATATTTTGCGCTAGGAATTTTAAAAATGAAAAGCATTTATCAAGAATTTAACTGGCGCCGGGTGGCGCAAGCGATGGGGCTTTTGTTGGTCATAATGTTGCTGGCAATGGTTGTAACCTACCTAGTAAATCCGAATGTGCATGAAGCGACGAAGGCTATCATGCCGAGATCATCAGAATCATTTTCGGCGGTAAGTGGTACTTTGGGAGAACTGCGACTTTATATTGTTAACAATTGTTTTACTGTGCCCCTTGGCATGTTAATTTTTGCTCTTCTGCCGATTCCTTATCTCTATTTATGGCAACCGATATTTACTTTCATAGGGCCGGGGGTTCTCTATGGGCTAGTTGCGCGGATTAACTTGTCACTATTCCCAAAGATTATTCTCTCTACTACCAGTCACAACCTAGTTGAAATGTTGGCCTTTGCAACAATGATAGTAATTTTGCAGCCCCTCAATCAGTGGGTTTGCAGTTTTGTCTGGCGTCACCGGACAGAACGTAGTACTACCTTGGTTAGTGAATTGAAGCAGGTCTTGGTGCGTTGGTTTACCATTGCTCTACCGATTTTCATTTTAGCTGCGGTCCTAGAAACTTACCTAGACACTTGGTTAGGAGGTTTGTGACCGCCGCCGGCAAAATGTTAAAGTGGTGTGAACGAGGAGGCGGACATGTTTAAGGCATACAAAAAATTTTGGAAGAACTATGTGAATTTCGGTGGCACCAGTGATCGGCCTGATTACTGGTGGGTGATGCTCTTTAACCTGATTCTGGGACTGATTTTTTACATCATTCTTTTTGCGGTTGGGGCTGAACTGATTCAAATGGGAACCCATGGTGCCAGCCAACAGAGTGCGGCTGCCATTGGGGCGACAGCATTGATTGTCATGTTGGTTGCCTTTGCCTACGGTATTGCGACCTTTATTCCCGGCCTTTCGATTACGATTCGCCGTTACCGGGACACCGGCTTAAACCCTTGGTGGTTTGCCATTGTACCGGTGGCCTGGGTGTTGTCGGTCGTCATGGTTATTTCGGCCGCTAACGGTGACCGCTGGGCCGCCCTGTATTTCTGGGTTAGCATGATTTTCTATGTTGCCAGCATGGTGATTACCTTGCTGCCGACTGATTTCTTTAACCGTAAAAAGCAGGCCTAACAAAAAGCGCCATCGCAATGATGGCGCTTTTATTATGGCGCAAAGGTGTTGAAAATCTTGGTTAAGAGCTGGGTTTCTTCAATATTGTGTACTCGGACAATCCGGCCACCGGTCATCACCATCTGGTATTCCACCAGTAGGCTGGCAATTAAGCGGTCATTAAGGGGCAGATCATAAAGGGTACCGAGGAAACTCTTATTAGATACGCCGACCAAAATGGGCTGCTTTAGGTCCGCTAGGGTTTGGATGGTCTTAATCCGGTCTACATCCTGGCCGGCCTTGTCTTCTAAGGTTATGCCATCCTGGTTGGAAGTGAAGCCAACCCCGGGATCAACAATGATTTGTTCACCAGTCAGGCCGCGGGCCTTCAAAGTCTTCACCTGGTCAGCCAGGTAGGAGAGCATCGAGGCCGGTACGTCAGCGGTGGGCTTGTCTCGGTTGTTGTAGGTCGTAATCACGGAAACCTGGTACTCACTCACCAGGTCTAACATGTTGGGGTCATCGAAGCCGTCAATGCTGTTGATGACTTGGACCCCAGCATCGAGAGCCTTTCGAACGGTCTTGTGGTTGTTGGAATCCACTGACAGGATAATGCCAGGGAAGTGGTCCAACAGCGGTTTGATGTAGGGCTCCAGCCGGGCCCATTCTTCCTCAAAGCCGATGTTTTTGGCCTTGGGGTTGGTTGACTTACCACCGATGTCAAAGAAGCGGATGCCCTGGTCGTAGTGCCCTTGAACCCGTTTCAAGACTTCATCAACATTGTGTTCCTGGCCGTCATAGAAGGATTCCGGTGACAGGTTTAAAATGGCGTGAATTAAAGGCTGGGCACTGATATCAAAGGACTGGTTGCCGGCATCAAAGCTCAGGCGCTGACCTTCCCAGATCGTGCGTAACTGTTCAGCCAGGGGGCCAAAGTCAAAGGAGAGTTCTTCGATAATTTGCCCGAGTTCCTTATAGGAAACCGCAATTAACAGGCGGTCACCATCCATAGTGGCCGAGTGGTGATGGTAGACCAGGTTGTTGGCAATCCGGTCGCGCTCGACCTGGTCTTCGTGGTGAATTTCAATGGTGAGCTGGCTGCCGTAGTGCAGTGGGTTGTAGGTTTCTGGGTTGAGCTGGCGTGCTTGCATGGCTTCTCCTGCTGGACCGCATAAAGCGGGCGTCATCATGTATACTGGTAGTTAATCTTTACTATTGTATAGTAGCATCATGTTTGGTGGAAGGGGACCCCATGCTGACGATTAAGGTTAATAATATGAAATTCCATGCCCACATCGGCGTCTATCCCGAGGAGAAAAAGATTGGGCAAAACATCGAGGTCGACCTGGAACTGGTGATGCGTTCGGATCAGGCCAAGAACAGTGATGACCTGCATGACACGATTAGTTACGGAGATGTCTACCGGATGACGGCCGCAGTGGTGGCCAAGAGCCGGGCTGACCTGGTAGAGCGGTTAGCCCAGGAAATCTTGGATGCCATTCGCTCCGAGTATGGTCTCGCCATTGACCAGTACGCCATCAACATTCGTAAGCTTGCTGTGCCAGTCGATGGCATCTTTGACTCAGTTGAAATCAGCCTGACCATGTGAGGAAGTTCCATGCGCGCCTATCTTAGTATTGGTAGTAATTTAAATGACCGGCTGGCTGCCCTGCAGGCGGCCGTTTCGGCCTTGGTCGCTGACCCGCAAATCAGTCAGGTCCAGGTATCCAAAGTCTATGAAACCAGTCCAGTGGGTGGCGTGCCCCAGGATGACTTTTACAACATCGCCGTTGCCCTGGATACCACTTATTCGGCCCATGAACTGCTGGATAAAATCCACGAGATTGAGCAGCAGCTCCACCGGGTCCGCAAGATTCACTGGGGACCGCGGACGATTGACCTCGACATTTTGTTCTACGGAGACGAACGTATTCAAGATGCGGACCTAACGGTGCCCCATCCTGAGCTTTACAACCGGAAGTTTGTCCTGGTGCCCTTATTAGATTTATACGAAGCCAACAATCCCCAGTCACAAAAAATCAAAGCTGCCCTGGCCAAACTCAGTGATGACCAGGCTATTCAGGCCATTGATGACCAAATTACTACCAAGTAGGACAAAACTATGGACGAGAAAAATAAAAAAGTAATTGAACAGGCGGTCCGCGACATTTTGACAGCCGTGGGTGAGGACGTTAACCGTCCCGGTCTGATTGAAACGCCGGAACGGGTAGCTAAGATGTACGCCGAGGTTTTCTCATCAGTGAATGAAGACTTTACCAATTTTAAAGTCTTTGATGAGGGGGCCGACGATGTCGACCAGGAAGTCATCACTATCGACCACATCCCCTTTTACTCAATGTGCGAACACCACCTGCTGCCCTTCTTTGGTGAAGTGGCTTTGGCCTATGTGCCCCGTGGTGGTCAAATCGTGGGCCTGAGCAAGGTGCCGCGTTTGGTAGGGCATGTTTCACGAAAGCCAAATGTCCAAGAGCGGTTGACCAGTGAAATCGCCCAGACCCTGGATGATTTGATTCACCCCCAGGGGATTGCCATCGTGGTCCGCGCCCGGCACATGTGCATGGAGATGCGTGGGGTCAAGAGCGTTGGTAATGTGACCCAGACTACCTACTATATGGGCGAGTTCAAGGATGATTTGGCCCGGCAGGGACTCTTTTTGCAGCAGGTGCTCAAGTAAGGAGGAAGCATGTCAGCAGCAAGACGATATCAGCAGGCCCTAGAACGGCTGGCTGCTATCCCGGCGGGGATGCGCTATGAGGTTGGTGAAAAGCGGATTGCCTTTTTACGCCAAATTTTGGTTTATTTAGGGTTTGATCAGTTGACTGGCACAATTATTCGAGTAGCCGGCACCAACGGGAAGGGCTCGACCAGTGCCATGACCGGCCAAGTCCTCCAGGAGGCCGGCTACTCGGTCGGCGTCTTTTCCAGCCCCTTTCTATTTGAAGTCACTGAGGAAATCAACTACAACGGGGTCATGATTGGCCAGGAAGCCTTTGCCGATGCCCTGGAGCGTCTGGAAACGGTGCTCGACGAACATGACCTGACCTTGACCGGTGACATTTCGGAATTTGAAGCCACCTTCCTGGTGGCGATGGCCTTTTACATCGAGCAAAACCCTGATTACCTGGTACTAGAAGTCGGCCTCGGTGGCGAGTTTGATGCCACTAATGCCGTTCCTAGGTCCGATTATGCTATCTTTACCCGGATTGGCTTGGACCATACGCGGATTTTGGGTGATACGGTTACCAAAATCGCTCAGACTAAGATGAATATGATCCGTCCCGGTGAAACGGTGGTTAATTATGCCAACCAGCGGCCCGCCGTGAACCAGGTCCTAGAAACAATTACCAGTCAGCGTCACAACCCGGTGGTGTCGGCTAGTGCGGTCACTCTGACCAAGGTCGACCGGCAGGCAGATGCGACTTATATTGACCTGACGGTCAAGGACGTGACGATTACGGACCTGGCCCTGAAGTTGCGCGGTGAGTACCAGCTTGAAAACCTGAAAACGGTGGTGGCCCTTTGGTACTATTGGACCCACGCCAAGCACCTCCCGATTAGTGAAGATGATTTGAAGGCCGGGATTGCCAACAGTCAGATTGCCGGGCGCTTTGAGGTCTTGCGAACTAAGCCCAATTACTTTATCGTCGATGGGGCCCATAATCCCGATGGAATTGGCGCTTTGATTGACACCTTGAACCGGAACTTTGCTGACTACCGTAAGGTCTTAATTATTGGCTTCTTGGCTGACAAGGACACGGTGCGCCTGGTCCAGGACCTGGCCGCTCTGAGTGATGCCGCCTTTATCGTGACCACACCAGCGAACGAGGAGCGCCAACTCCAGGCTGACCAACTCTACGACCAGCTAACTGAGTTTGTTGACGCCCGTCAGGTGGTTAGCATCCCCGACCCAGTTGAAGCGGTCAATTATGCCAACCAACACTTCCAGGACGCTCACGATGTGATTATCGGCACCGGGTCCTTCTACCTGGTGAAGGAAGTCATCAAGGCCGTCCGCGCCTTACCCGAAAACCCACTGAAAAAGGAGTAACCATGATTTTACAAAAGACTAAACAGGTACTGATTTTTATTGCTTTTCTGATTTTTTACATATTTGCCAGTACTTTAGTGCAATTAAGTGCAGGATCTCGAATCCCAGTACCCATTCGCGTCGTTCTCTTTATCGTGGGCGTGGCCTTGTCGGTCCTTTATGTTTGGGCCATCATTAGGGTTATACGACTTAGGGAACCAGGATTCTCAATTTTACCGATTAATTTCAACAACGGCCGGAAGGTAATCTGGTTAATTGGTATGTGGTTGATTATCTATGGCTTGGGTGTGGTTTGGAGTGTTACCCGAGTGCATCTTTTACCACAATTCGGTCATGATATTAGTAAGAATCAGGATATTATTCAACAGATGGCTGGAAGCGGTCAGGCAGCCCTAATTATTGTCATTTTTGATGTATTGATTCTGGCACCGGTTATGGAGGAATTACTCTTCCGGGGCCTGTTCTTGGATTACTTTGACAGCCGTAAAATCTGGTGGTTGGGACCTATTTTCTCAGGAATAGTTTTCGCCGCGATGCACGTAGTTGGCACTGGTTTCACCCTGGTAACGCTGGTGGACATGGTTCCTTATCTGATTATGGGAATTGTCCTTGCTTATGTTTATAAGAAGAGCGGACGGATTAGCAATGATATTGCTGTTCATCTAATGCAAAACACGCTTGCCAGTTTGGGACTGATTCTGACTCTTGCGATGGCGCATCATTAAGATTCTATTTAAAAGAGCGGAAGCTCTTTTTTTGTGCCCTGAACCTGACCCGTAGCATTGTTCAGGATTGGTCAAAGACGGTATAATAAAGCTGTTTGTGGCCTAATTATCGTTAATTATGCCAAGTACAGCTTTAAAAATACGCGGGGAGAAGCGCAAAAATATGGCAACCGTAGAAACTGATTTTGAAAAGGAACTCATTAAGCACCTACAGGTCATCGGTGGCACCAAGCAGTGGGAGTACTTACCCCATATTAAGACGACTGACCAGCTCTGGGATAACTTCAAGCAGATTCTGGAACGTAATAATGCCAAGGTCTTGAATCAGTCGCTTAGTAAAGATGAGTTTGACCAGGTCAAGAAGTACATTTCTAGCCTGGAAACGCCATACGAAGCCGGAGTTTTTCTCTATGGTCTTAACGGCGTGTGTGAAATTGACATTGATTTGGACAGTGGTGAACACGTTTTCCTGACGGTTTTTGATGCTGCTCAAGTTGGTGGCGGCAACACTGTCTACCAAATTGTTAACCAGATTGCACGGCCAGCCATCATCGCTGGTCGAAAGAACTGCCGCTTTGATACCACCCTTTTAATTAACGGTTTGCCCATTATCCACATTGAGGAAAAGGCCAACAGCCATAACAGCCAGGAAGCCTTGGTACAGTTGAAGAAGTATATTTCGGAACGGCAATTCAGTGACATTTTCTCAACCCTTCAAATCCTAGTTGCCATGACTCGTTCCGATGTGCGCTACATGGCGAACACCACTGAAAACTTTTTCAATCCTGATTTTGCCTTCCGTTGGCAGCGGGAAGATACTAATGGTGGGGTCTATGATTGGCGGGAATTCGCTGACCAGTTTTTGAGTATTCCGATGGCCCACCAGATGGCTACTAACTATATGATTCTGGATGGGACACCCAATAAGAACATGCTTAAGGTGATGCGTCCCTACCAGGTTTATGCGACCAAGCGGGTTATCGAGGCCGTTCGCAAGCATGATTTCGGCAGGGATGACCCTAAGCTGGGTTATGTCTGGCACACGACTGGTTCTGGAAAGACGATTTCATCCTTTAAGGCAGCCTGGTTAGCAGCACGGCTACCCAAGGTGGATAAGGTTGTTTTCATGGTGGACCGGATTGCTTTAACCGACCAAACCACCCGTCAGTACGCGGCCTATGACCCTGATTCTGGTGATGATAATAAGGGCGGGGTGGTTGCTGATACATCAAGCGTTAGTGACCTGAAGAAAAAGCTCAAGGCTAAGACCCAAAACAGTATCATTGTGACTTCTAGCCAGAAGATGGGGCGCTTGGTTGAGCAAGCCAGCTTTAAAGACATTGACCAAAATATCCTTTTCATTGTCGATGAGGCCCACCGTTCCACGGGTGGTGATAGATTTGAGACCATCCAAAAATCCTTCAAGCGGGCCGCTTGGGTTGGTTACACCGGTACGCCGATGTTTGATGACAAACCGACTACCGCTGATATCTTTGGACCGGTCCTACATACTTATACGATTAAAAGTGCGATTGCTGACCATAATGTGCTTGGATTTAAGGTTGATTTTGAAACAACGTTAAACCGCGAAACGATTAATAATCAACTTTTACCAAAATACTTTGAAGATGTGCACCCGGAGTGGAGCTCAGCCCAGGTCCAAAATAAAATCAAGAGCATGTCGGATGAAGAGATTGACGAAAACGTTGACTCAGGAGTCTATGACCGCAACCCACGACACATTGAGCTAGTGGTTGAAGACATCTTAAAGAACTGGCGCAATCGGTCCGTTGACTATCGGTACAATGCCATGTTAACGACCAAGGTAGGTGGCCTTAACCCGTCTGTACCAATGGCGCTGGATTATTACCGGGAATTTAAAAAGCAAAACACCGCAGACAATCCGCATTTGAAGCGCCCGCTGAGGATTGGCATTAGCTTTGCGTATGGTACGGATAATAACGACCGGATGCTTGAAAATAATGATGGCCTGCGGGAAGCCATGAGTGATTATTCAGCCATGTTTGGTGGCCATTTTGACGATACGAATGTTAGTGAGTACGTCAGTGACCTTACATCGCGTTTGAATCGGACGGCCAGCGATGGCCAGTATTTAGATTTGGTGATTGTGGTTAACCAGTTCTTAACCGGGTTTGATGCCCCTCAGCTAAATACGTTATACGTTGATCGGAGCTTACAAGGGGCCCCATTAATCCAGGCTTATTCGCGGACTAACCGGATTGAAAACAACGAAACCAAGAGTTTCGGCCAGGTGGTGAATTACCGCTGGCCGGAATTATCGCGCCATCGAATGAACCTAGCGCTGCAGCTGTATGCCAACCCTGAGAATGCTGCTGTGCAAACTGATTTGGAAATTGATGACCAGCTCCAGGATGATGCCATCCTGGCTCCTGATTTTAAGTTTATCCTGGCAGACGCCCGTGATGACTTGGCGCAATTGCGGGACCTAACCATGGACTTTACGGACCTGCCCCAAAGTGAAAGCCAGCAGGAAGTGATGTACGAGGTGCTAAAGCGGTATAACCGCTTGGTTAACCAGCTCAAGCAAAGTTCTGAATATAGTTATGAAGATCCTGATCATCTGTTAGAGTTGCTGGGCATTACTGTTGAACAGGAACAACGTTTAACGGGTGGTTTGACCAATGAGTTAAAGCAGCGGGTTGCCAAAACGCGGGAGATTGACTACCAAGAGTTAGAGCTTTCGATGAGCCACATTGCCGAAGTGAAGGTTAATTATGACTATTTGTCGGAATTAATTGCTAGATTGGCTAACCAAATGCATGATAAGGATGCTGCTGGGGCAGATGAGACCAATAATGATATTGACCGACAGACCAAGCAGATGGACGATTTCCGTTATGCCAACCAAATTAAACGTTTGGCAGATAGCCTACTGAACGGTGAATATAAGCCCGCCGATTATCCAGTTAAGGTTGAGCATGTCGAGGATATGTTGCAGGACAATGATAGCCAAACTAAACTCATGGAAATTAATAAGTTTTTGGAGAAGTGGGGCTTAGACTTCAATCCCAGTCAAGTTGAGGAAATTATTCGTGGTCATGTTAAAGGAGCTGACGACCTGAATCAGACCGGTGGACTACAGATGTTGCAAAATAAAGGTTTTAAGGAATTTAAAAGTAGGACCACTGATCCTGAGGTTAAGTCATTAGGTCCGATCAAATATCGGACCGTAATGGGTACTGCCTTTAAAAAGTTAGCAGATCGAATTGTATCTGAGTATTAGGAGTTAATGATGGCAGAAAATACGGCACAGGACATTACCAAACAGCTATGGGATATGGCTAACGAATTACGGGGGACCATGGACGCCAGTGAATTTCGGAATTATATTCTGGGTTTCATGTTTTACCGTTATTTATCTGAACATCAAGAAAAATATTTAAGCGACTCCCAAATTGTAGTACCCACTGGTGAGCAAAGCTTCAACAATGCTTATGCACAAGCAGCTAATGGCAAAGATCTTCCAGATTATTTGGAAGATATTGCCAGTCACTTGGGTTATGCAATCGAGCCAGATTTTACGTGGGCTAGTGTTGTCGAAAAAGTACACACCGGCACTATTAAACCCTCTGATTATAGAGAGATGTTTGAACGGTTTAATAAAAATGCTCAAATTAACCCTAATGCGACAGCTGATTTTCGTGGGATATTCGCCGATATGAATCTTGGAAATAGTCGGTTAGGTGCTAGTACCAGCGATCGGAGCCGTAATCTCGGACGGGTAGTTGAGATGATTGATAAATTCAACTACAAGGACGAGAGTGGACACGACATATTAGGGGATGTTTATGAATATTTGATTGCCGAGTTTGCCGGTAATTCGGGCAAAAAAGCCGGTGAGTTCTACACACCACATCCAGTGTCTAAAGTTTTGGCAAAGTTGGTCACTTACAAGGCATCCCACGAAGGAAAGTTTAGCGTTTATGATCCTACAATGGGTTCTGGCTCCCTTCTACTAACTGTTCGTGACGAATTAGTGGATGGCTATAAGATGGGCCGCGTTCAATTTTTTGGACAAGAGTGGAATACAACCACCTTTAACCTTGCTCGCATGAATTTGATGATGCACGGGGTTGAATATCAAAATATGACTTTGCGCAATGCAAACACATTGGAAGATGATTGGCCCTCTGACGATGTTAACGGCATTATGCATCCAAGAATGTTCGATGCGGTAGTTGCTAATCCTCCATACTCCGCTAAATGGGAGAATGACTCTGATAAGTTAAAAGACCCACGTTTTAAGGATTATGGAAAGCTACCGCCGAAAAACACAGCTGATTACGCTTTTGTACTACACAGTTTGTACCACCTAAATAATCATGGGACGATGGCCATTGTTTTACCTGGAGGAGTTCTTTTCCGTTCGACCGGTGGTGAGGGTGTTATTCGGAAAAATTTGATTCAAAAGAATAAAATTGACGCCGTGATTGCACTTCCAGGTAGGATGTTCTATTCGACTGACATCGAGACTGTGGTTGTTGTGTTTAAGAAAAATCGCGAGAATAAAGATATCTTATTTGTTGATGCTTCTAAGGATTTCGAAAAAAATGGAAATCGTAATCAATTGACCGATAAGAATATCGACAAAATATTGGGAGCCTATGTTAGTCGCAGTGACATTGGCAAGTATGCTCACTTAGCAAGTTATGATGAGATTGAGGACAATGACTTTAACTTAAGCGTTTCACGTTATGTTGATACTTTTGAGGAAGAACCACCTGTCGATGCAGTTCAACTTCTGCAAGATATGAAACAACTTGAAGGTGAGGAACATAAACTTAGGACAGAGATTACAGATGAAATGCGCCAACTTGTGGGCATAGATTCTGAAAGTAAAGATTACCTTGATATTTTAAAACAGGTGCTCAAATGAGTGGAGAAAAACTAGTTCCAGAAATACGCTTTTCTGATTTTTCAGGTTCGTGGACCAGGGTGAAGTTGGTCGACGTTGTAAAGCTTTTAAATGGGCGTGCTTATAAGAGAAGTGAGCTTCTTGATAAGGGGAAATACCCAGTTCTTCGGGTTGGAAATTTTTATACAAACGAAAAATGGTTTTATTCAAATTTGGAGTTAACACCGGATAAATATGTTAATCATGGTGATCTCTTGTATACTTGGTCAGCAACCTTTGGACCTCATATATGGGCAGGTGATAAGGCAATTTTTCATTACCATATATGGAAAATAATCTTAAGTGATAAAGTTAAACGTGATTTTTTATTTCAGTTATTAATTTTTGACAAAAATAATCTCCTTGCAAATTTAAATGGTTCTACCATGCTTCATTTAACTAAAAAAGGAATGGAACAAAAATTAATCACTATTCCTTTCTCGTTGGAGCAAGAAAAGATTGGGAGGCTGTTTCAATACTACGATGATCTAATTATGGTGGAGCAGCACAAGGGAAAGCATTTACTACAATTAAAGCGTGCCTTATTACAGAAATTATTTCCGGCTGACAACGCTATCACACCCAGTATTCGTTTTGCTGGATTTGCAGATGATTGGAAGATCAATAAGCTGGGAGAAGTTGCGGAAATAATTTCAGGGGGAGATATAGACAAACAAAAAATTAAAACAAGCGGACGGTATCCAGTTATTGCAAATGGACTAAATGGTGAGGGAATTATTGGTTATTACAACGATTTTAGAATCATGGCTCCTTCTGTAACTGTGACAGCTCGAGGAGATATTGGACATGCGCGAGCTCGGTTTGTTAATTTTACGCCAGTTGTGCGGTTGCTAAGTGTCTCTAGTCGAAAATTTGACAATGTTTTTTTAGAAAATGCTATAAATCGTATTCACTTTGGATTTAGTGCAACAGGAGTCCCACAGTTGACAGTTCCGGATTTGAGTGTGAAAAAAGTTGTGTACCCTAGTCTAGAAGAACAAAAGAAAATAGGTTTATTATTAACAAAAGTCGATGAATTAATTTTAAACAATTCAAAAAAGAAAGATGCTCTAAATGAACTAAAAAGAGCGTTGATGCAAAAGATGTTTGTCTGAACACAGAGAATTGTTTGGGAGTTTTCAATTATTCATACGAGGTATAAAACTTGGACGAAAGCATCACAGATTTCAACATGGACGGAGAATTTGAGTGTGACATGTTTGTCTCACTGATTGACTTTCCTGATAGAAGCGACCCCGGCTCAGTCGATGGCACCGCAGCTAAATTTTCGTACAAGAATGGTGTTGCAAAATTAATTTTATCCGGAGCAAGTGTGGGTGATATTGGCTTTGATGTGCCATTGATTCCTTCCGGTAAAGAGCGACATCTTTCAGGTTCCTATGATGGCAATGTGCATTTGTTATATGGACTAGCTTGGAATCGCAAGAAGACTTATATTGCCTTTGATCGATGGCACGTTGAGGGGGGACTGGAGTTTAATCACGAGCCAGTACGAACTGAGATTAGAGTTGACACTTTTCGAATCTTAAGTTCAAAAGTTACAGATGGGAATTATATTTCTGCCAGTGCATCTTATGAAGGACTGGAAAAATTTATTGGTTATAGACCATTTTCCTTTCAGAAGGGTTCCGTAGAACTAATAAACTCAGGTGGTACTGGCGACTATCAATCGAACGAGTATAACATCATGTTCGGCAATGTTTCGTATCAGATGCAATTTAGATATGACGTAATTCCTGTCTCCAAGAGCCTGTCAATTTCCCGGGTTGCTAAACCGATAATAAGATTAGCTCCTAATGCAAACGTTAATGGGGACCAGATTGACGGTGTCTTAAGAAGCATTGAAGATTTTCTCCTAATTCTCATGGACTCGAAGAGCCTATATAGGCAGATGGTGATTGGTGACTCTGCTCTTATTCAGCCCTCATTATCAACGGAGAACGGTAAGCAAAATATTTTTGTTGGTTATCAACGACAGGAGTATGAGGAATACACCATGGGTAGGCAACCTTCGATCACTTTTAGAGACATTGAAAGTGACTTCCAGCCGATTTTATCAGCCTGGTTTGGAAACCGAAAATTAATGAATTTTGTCAGACCTTATTTGGTTCTTTATAAGAATAAAATGACGCCAGAGGCGACATTTATCTCAATGTTGTCAGCAATTGAAATTTACTATCAAGATGTTAAATATGTCAATTTACCGAGATATATCCGAAAAGTTGGAGGTGGTGGGGGAAAACAAAACCCTGGGCGTAAGTCTGCGGGTAAGCATAAAGGGGCAAACGCAGTACAGAAAACAATGTTACTTATTGAAAATTTGCCTTCGAGTGTAAAGCGATTATTGTTCGGGGGAGATGGACAAGAAGTAGATCAGAGGCATGTATCTGATTTTGCCAAAATGCTGAATAAGAATAGAAATCATTTTGTGCATGGTAAAAATGGACAAGGTGTGGTCAAACGTGATGAGTACATTGTCCAGATACTTGAAGTGTTGGTCTTCATTTGTTTGATTTTCACTTGGAAAGAACTAGGAGTTGATGAAAAGATTATTTCCAAATACATTGAAAGGGATTTTTCTGAGATTGTAATCAGAAAAGAACGTATCGAAGACCTTATTAACCCGTTGAATGATGAGAAACAATAAAGGCAGCCAACTTAGTTGGCTGCCTTTTCATTAGGAGTCTTTTCTGTTTGGTTCTCTTGTAATTCCCAGTCAATACGTTTAATTACAATACGTTTCATCATTTGTAGTCTAGTTAGAAGATTTTTTCCGTGATCTTGATTATCAAGAGTATCACCATACCGGTCAATTAGTTTAACCACTGCTTCAACTTGTTGCTGCGCCAGAACGTTTTCATCAATGGGTTGCCCGTCACTGCCCTTGAAAACTCTGAAATAGAAGTAAAGTTTTAAAGAATCGTCGTTGTAAAGGTCAAAATAGTCAAACATTTGTTGGAAGTAGCTATAATCGGCTTCGCCAAGAGAATGTCCAAAAAATTTAATAATCTTTATATCATTACTAAAAACATCTGAGCCCTGTTGCATATAATTTTGGCGAGAGTCCGCTGCGGCGTAGAGTGTCCTGTATGTTTTAGTGAAAACATAGTTAGTATCGTTTGGATTAATGTCCTTGTTGTCGATGCCAAAAATTATGTGCGAAGTATCGTGTGTGGTTTGTTTGTTGGGATCAAAGAACCCATGAACGTTAAGAGATTTTTCTGGGCCTTCGTCCAGTGGTTGGTAGTCAGTTGCCCTTTCCGGATAGGATCCCCATAATTTTTGATTGTATAGGTTTGTGAAATTGAAATTAAGAATGTTGTACTGCTCTGGGGTCTCTAATGATTCAGCATCGCTCTGCACTAATATGTTTAACAGGTCTTCAGTAGGATTGACAAAGGGGCTTATATGGGTCTGTGGACTTTCCTTTGTGACAGGTATTTTCGTTGCGCCGTCTGACATCTCTAGGATGGTTTTCAAGTAATTTTCGAAGTTATTTTCGAGTTCGTTTAGGGAAGAGTACAACCAATTAGTCAGGTGCTGCTTTAAGTTTCTGAAATCTGGTTCATGATTCAGTTGATACTTGTATGTCAAGAGGAACACTGCCATTCTTTGTTTTATAGGCTGGTCGACTTTTTCACCATTCGCTTTAAGCATTATGGTGTCTGAAATTTGATTTAGTTCGTTTTGTGCAGATGTTATTCCCATGCGGTCGATAACGTGAGAGTCATATTGGTTCAGTGCTTTTATAGAGCTAAAAGTTGAACGCATCTTATCGATTAAGTCATTTTGTAAATAACGGTGCATAACTGCTTCAATGTTAGACCATTCATTGGATGAATTTGTTTGACCTCCCTCTTCCATAAATCTTTCAATAATTAAGAGCCAGTACCAAGGGTTAATCTTGTTTATGTAGTGATGGGTGTCGTGCTGACACAGAAGTTCCTTAAAATCTGTCGGGGACTGGGCTAGTGTCATTAGTATAGAGTGAATGCTTGTATCTAATTCTTCCTCGGCAGAGTTTGCTCCCAATTTTTTCATTTGAAAATTAAAAAAGTCCGTATATCTAGTTCTGAGACCAACAGATAAATCAAATCCATTTCCCAATAAGATTAATTGTTCCGCCATTGAGCACCTCCAATGTTTTCTTTCTATTATCCGGGGGAGGGGGAGGCTTGCAAGGCCAAGGTCAGACTTCACAAGGGTTTCTTTTGCATTTCTTGAACCAGTTAAAGCGTTTGTCAAACTGAAAATTTGGTTAATTTCACAAGAAATTTGGCATAATTAACCGTTCCACTGGAATTTGCAACGTAAGTTATTTATTATGACCATGAATTGGGAGGCCAGGTGATGGAAGACAAGGCAAGCACAGACGCAGAACACAAACTACTCCACGAGCTGCACAAAGCCGAAGACGATTTCGGCAACGGCATCGACCTCCAAACATTCCACACCCGACATCAAAGACACTAAAAAAGCAGCCCACCGGGCTGCTTTTCTCTCTCCTTACGCGAAGAAGTCTTTATTTTGGTGATCAACGTACTGTTTAATCGTATTACTATACCAGAACGGTACCACGACCTTACCGGTGATATGGCTGCGGCTGACATAGCCGAAGTAGCGGCCGTCGTTAGAGACCGAGCGGTGGTCACCCATGACAAAGTATTCGCCGGCGGGCACCTTGCTGGTGTTTTGGTCCTGGGTCTTCCAACCGCCAGTCGAGGCTGACAGGGTTTTCAGTGACCAGGTGGAACCAAAGGTCATCTCGGTCCCGGCGTTTTGCTCATCACTACTGATAAAGTCCTGGTTAATCTTTTTACCGTTAACGTAAATGTTACCGTCGCTGTAAGAAACGGTGTCACCGGGCACGCCAATCACACGCTTGACGTAATCCTTATTGCCCGGTTTAATCCGCGGGTCTTCGCCACGGGCATCGAAGACGACCACGTCACCGCGCTGGATTTTGGCCAGGTGGTTAACCCCGACCATCTGCTTGTCTAACAAATTCGGCTCCATCGAGGTCCCATTAATTGTGACAATTCCAAACACGAAGTTTAAGAATAGCCACATCGCTGCCAGGATGAAGGCCATCCAGGCAAAGGTCGGCCCCCACTCGCGGAGAAAACTCTTTTTTTCCATTATTAATCAGCTCCATCATTAAGATATGCCCATTATAGTCCAAATTACTCCCTAGCACAGACAGGATTTGCAAGCCATGGTACTATTAACCTTATGAAAAACAAAGTTTACGCCTTCATCTCGCGCTTTTATGACATGGCCATCTCCTTCTTCATGTTGGTATTTGGTGTGATTGTCCTGGCCTTTTTTGCCCTCAATCTCTATGAGCTCTTCTTGGATCTCTTCACCTACCAGCAGCATGTGAAATTTAACAGCGTCACCGAAACGGTCCTGTCGGCCTTTTTGTGCTTTGAGTTTGCGGTCATTATCAAGGAGTACTTTGACCGCCACAGTCAGATTAGTTTCGAGAACTACCTTTACATCGCCATTACCGCCATTATCCGCTCAGTATTAGTCAACCATACCAATGCGATTAAGACCCTGCTGCTCTGTGTGGCAATTCTGGTACTGGTAGCGGGCATCATTGTCTATAAGCGCTTCTATGGCAAGCATGAGGGGATGCACAGTTAACCCTAATATTTGGCATAATTGGTCAGAAGCGTCAGCCAAAATTCTTCAATAAAATTTAAAAATTTTTTCAACTTTAAGCATCACTTCACAAGCCTACCCCTTAGAGAAACCAGGTAACTTATCGGTTGATAAACAAAATTGCGCACTATCTTCACATAGTGCGCTTTTTCTTTGCACTCAACTGCCCGAGTGCAAAAATTAAAAAAATCACAAGGACATATTACAGCCTTTGTAATATTATACGATTTTCATTAAAAAGTATTATATGGTCAAGGACTGTTCTTGTAAGGGTTCTGGCCCCTTTATTGCAATAATGTTACATAGTCATTACAATTGGTGAAGTATCAATTGAAAATTCAGAATAGCACTGACTGGCTATCTGAAAGATTGCGAAGAGGGATCATATACATGAAAAATGAACATTTAATTAATGATGATCTGCGCGTACATTTCAAAATGTATAAATCGGGGAAGTTCTGGCTGGTTTCCGGCCTAGGTATTTTGGGTGCCGGTATCGGCGCTGGTCAAAATGCCTCAGCGGATACCACTAGCACTGACCAGACGAACACCGAGCAGACTAGTAACCAGGCGGGCACGACCAATGCCCAGACTGTGAATTTGAACCAGGACCAGGCGGAGGCGCAAGCTTCGGCCTCTTCGTCGACTTCGGTTTCCCAGTCCACGTCTACCAGTACGCTTTCTTCTACTAGTGAATCCACCAAGGCTTCACAAAGTACTAGTCAAAGCACGATCGACCAGGACCAGAGCAAGCAGTCCAAGAGTGCTTCCGAGTCAAACAGTACTTCCGTCGCTGACAGTCAGGCAGGTAAGAGCGGTTCGACCCAAAGTGGTTCTGCACAAAGCACGGGCAACCAGAGCACGTCAACCCAGTCGACTTCACAAGGTACGACGGCTGACCAGACCCAGGACGACAACGACGGTTTGTCCCTGCGGGATGGCGACGACACGACTAGCACTGGTTCGACGGATTCAACCAGTGACAGCAGTGCTGCGGCTCAGTCAACCTCAACCAGTCAGTCAATTGTTTCCAGCCAGAGCTTGGCTACCAGTCAGGCCGACTCTGAGCAGGCCGTTGTTAAGAGCCAGTTGAGCGAAAGTAAGTCAACCGCCGTTAGTCAGCGGACTTCAACTTCATTGAGTACTTCGACAGTGGTTTCTGAGAGTGTCGTTGCCTCAGCCTCTGACAGTCAGTCATCCACCGACCAAAGTCTTAGTACCAGCACTTCCGCCGTGCAGGCTTCTTTGAGTGCCTCAACTTCTGCTTCATTAAGCACGTCAACATCTGCTTCTACCTCTGCTTCAATCTCAGTCAGTCAAGCGGCAGTTACGGTTAATTCGGCCCTAGATCTCTCGGATAGCCGTGCTGCCTTTAACAGCACCACAATGAACCAGTCTCAGGCGGACAGCCTGACGGCTTCAATGTCATCGTCGACCTCAGTGTCAGTTTCAACCGCTGATCAGGTGGCAAACATTGCCAAGTACAAGGCCCAGGCGCAGGCCAACGGCACATACGCAGAAGTGTCTAACTGGAATGATTTCCAGACCGCTTATAACAATAACAACATTAGCTACATCGAATTGTCCCAGGACATTACTAACCCTGATACGGCTAGTTATAACGACCTGAACTGGCGTAATAATAGCCTGATTTTGGATGGTAATAACCACACCCTGAACCTGGGTATCAGTGCTTTGCGGACCGGGGTTACTAACAACCCAACCACGGTTGTCAACGGTCAGTCTAGTGGTGGTTCAGTCCTGACGGTTAACAACACCAACCTGGTTCAGTGGGGAATCGGTGCCAACACCAACAAGACCGATGCCGGTCAATTGGGGGAGCCCGATGCGGCCATTGATGCCTATAACACCCAGGGTAGTTACGGTGGTTGGACTTACAACCTGAACAATGTCAGCCTGAGTGGCCCAGCCGGTAACACCGCTGCGCAAAACCAGCAACCACACCGTCTGCTGGATAACGAAGGTGGCGTGGTCAATATGTCCGGTAACGTGACGGCCAATACCCGTCAGGAAATGGTCCGGATTAGCCAGGTCAACGTGGCTAACGGTGCCAATATTACCTGGAATCAGACCAACGGTGCCGATTCTACTGGCGCACCAATGTTTAACTTCTCATACTTTGCCCCCGCTATTTCGGTTTCTAACCAGAGTTCAACTGGTTACGTGCACAGTATGACGGTTGGTGATGGTGCCAGCTTGACCGGAATGGCCCAGCCTGCCCAGGGATCATCTAACGTTTATGCCATGATCTATGGTACTTATGACACGGTCCTTTACGGTGATAATGTCAATATCACCCAGAACAACCTCGGTCGTTTTATCAGTACCGATTTGGCTGGTAGCGATACCTATAACGGTAACAACCGTTATAACCGAAAGCTGATCTTTGGAAAGAACCTAACCGTTAAGGCTACCAATCTGGGTAGCACCGGTTCAATTATCCGCCTGCTGTCTGGATTCGCCGATGGTTCGCGGATTCAGTCTTCGGTCTACTTTGCCCCTGGCCTGAGTCTGGACTTACAAAGTCGTAACGTTCCTAGTGTCGACCAGCCGCTGGATTACGATGGTGGAAACACGATGACCATCGATTCACCACGCTACCTGAACCTGTCCCTGAATGACACCAACGGTAACCCAATCAGCGGAACCCTGTTCTACTTAGGAAACGTTAACTTTAACATCAATAACGCCGATTTGCGGATTTGGACTGGCCTAAGCAATAGTAGCAATACCCCTAACGGTAGTTCCCACTACGTGGCTAAGAATATTTCGTTTAACCGTAGTACGGTGACGATTACCAACGTAAACAACAGTACTACCACGCTGAACACTGGTAACATTCGCCAGATTACTACCCAAAACACGGGGAATCGGACGATTAACATTAACTATGTTAACCAGGCCGGACAGGTTGTGGCTACGGTCCCAATGGATGTGAGCGATACCAGTAAGTACTACCCTGGTATGCAGATTCCAATTAACACGACTCAGTATGCTCAAACCAACATGCCAGCCGGCTACCAGTGGGCGGTTGGTAACGAGATTTATTCTGGTGCCGCAAAGGATGCCCAGAGTAAGGGTAGTCCTGATACGACTGCCGATAACGGTACCGCTGATGGTCAGCCAAACTACGCCATCGTACCTAATGAAGGCGTAACCTATACCTATAACATTTACGTTTACGGTAATCCAGAAACGGTGCAGTACCAGTATGTTGACCGGACAACCGGTAAGGTTTTGAACTCACCACTGTCTAACCAGACTGGTAATGAGTCGATGACCAACAAGGTTTCGGCCAACAAGGGAAACATCATTAACTGGAAGGACTCGTACTACACTAGTACCAACGTTCCAACTAACTATGTCTATGACACCAGTACCAATGCGGCCAACCCACAACCAACGACGACCACGGTCGGCGATAACAATCAGCTGGTCACTATTTATGTCGTGGGTAAGCAGATTAACGAAACCCCTAGGTACCAGTTAACTAACGGTACTACGGTTGGCGTAACCGGTGGTGGTACTTTGACTGGTCGCTATGGCCAAACCCTCAGCAGTCTGCCCGTACCAACTTCTGGCACGAACGTCTTCAAGAGTGTGACGGTTAACGGCCAGCAGGTTGATCCAAGCCAGCCATATACTTTCTCAGCTACGCCAGATACGATTGTTTATACCTACCAGGCGGTTGCGGACTGGAAGAAGGATGCGATTGCCGAGGCCCAGGCTACGGCAGCTCAGGTTAAGAGTGACATTAACAATGACCCTACCCTGACTACTACTGACCGGACTAACGAGGCTAAGAACACTGACACTGCCTTAGCGGCTGCAATTAGCAAGATTAATTCGGTAACGAACAACGCCAGCTCGCAGAGCGTTCGTTCTCAAAACATTACCAATATCCAGGCCACCCACACCGCCGGTGACAGCCTAGATATTCAAAAGTCACGGGCCAATGCCAAGTTGACCACGGTGGCTCAGACTACCAAGGACAACATTAGTAACAATGATGCTCTGACTTCAGCTCAAAAGCAGGAACGGACCAACGAGGTTGATTCAGCGCTGGCTCAGGCTAAGGCAGCCGTCAATGCGGCGGCCGACGCTGACAGTGTTAACCAGACTGAGCAAACTCAGGAACCTAAGCTGCTAGGTTATAACCAGAGCGAAACGATTGATCAGCTCCGTCAGGAACACACTGACGCCTTAAACCAGGTGGCTACCGATACTAAGAACGCCATCGATAATGATGTCACGCTGACGGATGCCCAAAAGACCAGCCAAAAGGCCCAGGTTGACCAGCAGACCAGCCAGTACATCAGCATGCTGCCAGACGATGCCGATGGCATGGATGCTGTGGTTAGTGCTGCCACACCAAAGATTAAGGCCCAGCACACGTCTGGTCAGGATTTGGCGACCCAGCAGCAAAATGCCGTTAACCAAGTCAATGCTGAAGCTAGTCAGCAATCTCAGGCCATTGACAATGATAAAACCCTGACGAACGCAGACAAGCAGACCCAAAAGCAGTCCCTCGAATCTACTCGCCAGACTGCCGTTAATACCATTAACTCGGCCCCTAATGCCCAGTCAGTCCTTGATGACAAGACGAACGGGTTAAAGCAGGTCGATGCCGTCCACCAACCTGGTACCGATGTGGCCACTCAGCGTCAAAATGCTGAAAATGCCTTGAAACAAAAGGCTAGTGACACTGACAACCAGATTGATCAGGACGTTAACTTAACTAGTAAGCAGAAAACTGCGCAGAAGAACGCCGTGTCAAGCAGCCTCCAAAATGGCTTAACTAATCTTGACAAGGCCACTGATGCCCAGTCTATTTCGGATGCCCAAAAAGCAGCCACTGATGACGTGGCTAGCCAGTACAAGCAGGGTAAGACCCTTGCCCAGCAAAAGCAGGACGCCCTCAATGATTTGGCCAACACGGTTAGCCAAACCAAGTCCAAGATTAACGGGGATGCTACCCTTGATAATCAGGCTAAGAGCGACCAAAACGGTCAGGTAGACAGTGCCAACACGACTGCTACTCAGACAATCAATAACGCAACCGACGCTGACAGCTTGGACGAAGATGTTGCCAATGCTAAGAGCCAGGTTGCTGCTAAGTACCAAACTGGTACGCCACTGACTACTCAGCAGCAAAATGCTAAGGACCAGTTGAGCCAAGAGGCGGCCAAGGTTAAGCAGGCAATTAACACTGATACCACCCTCTTGGATAGTGAAAAGCAGGCTCAATCAGCCAAGGTGGACACGGCTTTGCAGGCTGACCAGACCAAGGTTGATCAGGCGACTGACGCCCAGGGTGTCGAAGATGCCCAAAAGAGTGGCATCACTGACTTGGATAACCAGCACACACCAGGCCAGGATTTGACGGCCCAAAAGCAGGCCAAGAATAGTGATTTGGACAGCCAGGCGGCTACGGTTACCAACCAGATTGACCAAGATGCTACTTTGACCAGTGATCAGAAGACTAGTCAGAAGCAGGCTGTAACTGATGCTTTGAACAACGCTAAGCAGACGGTTACCAATGCCAGCGATGCCCAGGGCGTGGCTGATGCCCACGACCAGGGTGTCAACAAGATTAAGGCTGCCCACCAAACGCAGAATTCAGTTAGCCAGCAGCAAAATGACGCTAAGCAGGCCATTGCTGATAAGGCGCAGTCGACCAAGGCTGACATTGCCGCTGATAACACCCTGACTTCCGACCAGAAGCAGAGCCAGACCAGTGCCGTTGACCAAGCGGTTTCAACGGCCGATAGCAACATTGACAAGGCCACGAACGCCGATGATATCAACACGGCTAAGAGCAACGGTTTGAGCAGCATCGTGCACACGCCAGCTAGCTCGGTTAGTGACCAGCAAAGTGCTGCTAACCAGAACTTGAGCAACGAGGCCAACACGACCATCCAAAAGATTGACCAGGATGCTACCCTGACCGATGACAAAAAGACCCAGCAGAAGGCTAAGGTCAACAGTGATTTGTCAGCGGCCCAGGGCAAGGTTAACCAGGCCACCGATGCGGATGGTATCAACAGTGCCGAAGCTGCCGGTAAGTCAGCCATTGATGCTGATTACCAGGCCGGTGAGTCTTTGGACCAGCAAAAGCAGGACGCCCAAAAGGCCATTAATGATGCCGCCACTGCTGCCCAAAACCAGGTCAACCAGGAACCAACTTTGACCAGCGATCAGAAGACCGCCCAGGTTAAGAAGATTCAGGCCGACCAGCAGCAGGCTTTGACCAACGTTAACAACGCCCAAAACGCCCAGACGATTGCCAACCAAAAGACGGCCGGGGTCAACACTTTGAACAGTGATGGCCAGGACAAGGGTGACACGATTGCTGACCAGCAAACGGCGGCCAAGAATAAGTTGGCTCAGTCGGCTAGTGATGCCAAGAACTCAATTGCCCAGGATCCAACTTTGACCCAGGCCTTAAAGGACCAATTGTCAAAGAACGTGGACCAGGCAACTAGTGACGCCGACAGCAAGATCAGTGCGGCTACGACCGCTGATGACATCAACACCGCCGAACAGGCAGGTGCTGGTAACATCGCCGGTCAGACGAACCAGATTTCAAGCCTGGCTAGTCAGTTGACGGATAGCAAGAACGCCCTGGGTAAGGCCGCTGAAGACACCAAGAGTGCCATCGATAACGATGCCACTTTGACCAGTGACCAAAAGACTTCTCAGAAGACTAAGGTTGATAACGCCCTACAAACTGCCCAGAACCAGTTGGATGCCGCTACTGATGCCAATGGTTTGACGACAGCCACTAACACTGGCACGCAAAACATTAAGAATCAGCACCAGTCCAAGGATTTGGCTAGTGATAAGGCTGACGCCCAACAGGCAATTAATGATGAGGCTACCAAGGTTAAGGCCGCCATTGACAGCGATAAGACCTTGACGGATGCCGCCAAGACTAGCCAGAAGGCAAACGTTGACCAGACCGCACAAAGTGTTCAGACCGACATTCAAAATGCCCAAACGGCCGATGCCGTTGAGCAGGTGCAAAATGATGGTATTACCAAGGTTGACCAGCAGCACGTGCCGGCTGATTTGAACCAGCAGGTTACTGATGCCAAGGCAGCTGTTAATGCCGCTGCCCAGGCTACCAACACCCAGATTAGCCAGGATGCAACCCTGGATTCTGCTGCTAAGCAGGCCCAGCAGACCGCTGCTAACCAGGCGGCCAGTGATGCCATTACCCAGATTGGTAACGCCACTGACGCCCAAGGGGTCGAAGATGCTAAGAATGCTGGCGTCTCAAAGGTTAATAGCCAGTACAAGACTGGTACGCCAGTGGCTGACCAAATTTCAGCCGCTAAGGACCAGGTTAACAGCGCTGCCACGGCTGCTAAGCAGACCATCGACAACGATGTTACTTTGGACCAGAACCAGAAGAACGATCAGAAGGCTGCCGTTGATAAGGCTGCCAATGACGGTCTGACCAACCTTGGTCAGCAAAGTAACGCTGATGGGGTGGAGTCTGCCCAAAAGCAGGCAGTCAACACCATCAATGGCGTTCACCAGAACGGTGAAGCGGTTAGCGACCGGAAGACGGCAGCTAACAATGCCATTGATGCCGCAGTCCAGCAGGCTAACGACACAATTGATAGTAAGACAACCCTGGATAATGCCGAAAAGGCCGACCAGAAGGCCCAGGTCAAGACTGCCGCTGACCAGGCCAAGGCCGCTGTGAACGCCGTTGCGGATGCTCAAGGGGTTGAAAATGCCCAGGCTGCCGGCGTTAACAGTGTTTCACAGGTGCCACAGGATGGCGAAAGCTTGGCAAACCGGCGCACGGACGCTAAGTCCGCGGTTGCTAGCCAGGCTCAAAGTACTAAGAACCAGATTAATAATGACCAGGCTCTGACGACCGACCAAAAGACGGCCCAGAGTAATGCGGTTGATGCCCAGGTGAACCAGGCTGATACGGCCATCGACAACGCTCAGGATGCCCAGGCAATCGAAGATGCCCGCGATGCTGGTAAGCAAAACGTTGCTAGCCAGTACCAGCAGGGTAATTTGACCCAGGAAAAGCAGAATGCTAGTGCTGCCCTTGATCAGACGGCTAGTCAGACTAACCAGGCCATCGACAGCGATGACACCTTGACTGACGCCCAGAAGACGGCGGCCAAGAACCAGGTGGCTACTGATTTGTCAGCGGCTAAGGCCCAGGTTCAATCCGCCCAAAGCGCTGATGACGTGGTTTCCGCGCAAAACAGCGGTACCAACAAGATTAAGGCTGACCACCAGCAGGGTGATTTGAACAAGCAACGTCAAGACGCCGAGAGTGATTTGGCCCAGAAGGCTAGTGATACCAAGACGGCGATTGCTAATGATCCAACCTTGGATGACGCGGCTAAGACCAGCCAGTCCAACCAGGTTGACCAGCAGTTAGCCGCTGCCAACCAGGCCGTGAATGCCGCCGGTAACGCCGATGCCATCGTATCGGCCCACGACACTGGTGTTTCCAATATTACTAAGCAGCACCAGGCCAACAGCCAGTCGGTTGCTGACCAGCAGACGGCGGCTAAGAACGCTTTGACCGACAAGGCCACAGCGGCTAAGACGGCCATCGATAACGACCCAACTTGGACGACGGCTGAAAAGACCAGTCAAAAGAGCAAGGTTGATTCGGCTGCGAACACCCAAATCCAGGCCATTAGCCAAGTTTCTGCCAGCGATCCAAAGGCCGCTCAGACCATTGAAGACGCGCAGAAGCAGGGTAATACCGACATTGAGGCGGTTGAAAACCAGCACGGTACTTCCGTGGCTGACCGTCAAAGTGCGGCTAACCAAAATATTGATAATGAGGCTACCAAGGTTAAGAATGACATCAGCAATGATGCCACTTTGACCAACGCCGAAAAAACTAAGCAGAGCAGTGACGTTGATACCGCAGCCGCAACGGCTAAGGCTAATATCAACAAGGCCACAGATGCTCAGTCTATTTCGGATGCCCAAGATCAAGGTATCAGCGATGTTGATGCTAAGCATGTGAAGGGTAGTCAAAGCGTTGATCAGCAAAAGAGCAATGCCACGGACGCTTTGCAAGCTGAATCTACCAAGGTTAAGAACGCCATTAATACTGACGTTACTTTGACCAACGACGAAAAGACGGCCCAGTCTAAGGCCGTTGATGACGCCGTTAGCCAGGCAACGACCAACATTAACAGTGCCACTGATGCCCAAGGTATCACCGATTCACAAAACACCGGTATTTCAAAGATTGATGCTAGTCACGTGTCTGGTAAGTCGATTGACCAGCAAAAGAACGATGCTAATTCTGCGGTTAATAACACGGCTAACGACACCAACACCAGCATCAACAACGATAGTACCCTGGACCAAAACAGTAAGAATGACCAAACTGCTGCGGTTAACAAGGCTAAGTCTGATGCCGAAAAGGCCATCAGTAACGCACAGGCGGCTCAAGAAATTGAAGATGCCAAGAACTCCGCTCAGGAAAGCATTCCTAAGCTCCACGTTCCTGGTAAGGACATTACGGAACAGCGTTCAAATGGTAAGGCCACTGTTCAGGCTGAAGCTGACAAGATTAACGCCAACATTGATGCCAGCCAGAACCTAGACAGCACTACTAAGGCTGCGCAAAAGGCCAAGGTTAACAACATCGTTTCCGCTTCTGACAGTCAGTTAGACGGTGACACCACAGCCGATGACGTCAACAAGGATGTCCGGGCAGCTCTCGGGGCCATTGATTTGGTCGGTCAGCAGACTAGCCAAAAGGATGCCCTGACGGCGGAAGCCAACACTCAGAAGGCTGACATCGACAACGATGCAACCCTGAATGATGCGGATAAGACCACTCAAAAGCAAGGGGTGGACTCTGCCCTGACGCAGGCTAACAACAACATTGACAATGCCACCGACAGCGGTTCCGTAACTAGTGCTGCCAGCGCTGGTAAGACGGCCATTGATGCCGTTCACCAACCTGGTAAGCCAGTTACTGACACGCAGACGGCCCAAAAGAGCAATGTTGATGCCGCGGCTACTGCAGCTAAGGCAGCCATCGATAGCGATAAGACTTTGACGGACGCCCAAAAGACGGACCAAAAGGTTGCTGTTGATAAGGCTGCCAGCGATGCCAAGACCAACATTGACAATGCGACGACTGCTCAGGCTGCCCAGGATGCAGCCACCCAGGCGGAAAAGACGATTAATGCTGCCCACCAGCCAGGTCAGTCCGTCAGCGACACCCAGACGGCGCAAAAGAGTGCGGTCGATGACGCTGCCACTGCAGCTAAGGCAGATATTGATAACGATAAGACCTTGACGGACGCCCAAAAGGCGGACCAGAGGGCGGCGGTTGATAAGGCGGCTAACGATGCTAAGACGGCCGTTGGTAATGCTACGGACGCCCAGAGTGCTCAGGATGCCGCTCAAAGTGGCATTAGCAAGATTAAGGACGCTCACCAGGCTGGTCAGAGCGTGAGCCAGACCCAGACCGACCAGCAAAACGCGGTTGATCAGGCGGCTACGGCGGCTAAGGCAGATATTGATAACGATAAGACTTTGACCGACGCCCAAAAGGCGGACCAAAAGGCAGCCGTTGATAAGGCAGCCAGTGATGCTAAGACGGCGGTTGGTAATGCCACCGACGCCCAGAGTGCTCAAGATGCTGCTCAAAGTGGTATTAGCAAGATTAAGGACACTCACCAGGCCGGTCAGAGCGTTGCCCAGACGCAAACCCAGCAAAAGAGCGCCATTGATGATGCGGCGACGACGGCCAAGAATAAGATCGATACTGATCCAACCTTGGACGATGCTGCTAAGACGGCGCAGAAGGCTGCGGTTGATGACGCGGCCAACAAGGCTAAGACGGCTGTTGACCAAGCTACGACTGCTCAGGCAGCCCAAGATGCCGCTAACCAGGGCACGACCAATATTAATGATGCTTATAAGCCAGGTCAGAGCTTGGATAGCCAAAAGGCAACCCAGTCTAAGGCCCTTGACGATGCTGCCACCGCTGCTAAGGCAGCCATTGACAACGATAAGACGCTGACTGATGCCGAAAAGACGGCGCAGAAGGCAGACGTTGACCAGGCCACGAACGCTGCTAAGACTACGGTTAACAACGCTACTACGGCCCAGGCGGCTGAAGATGCAGTCACGGACGGTACCAAGCAGATTAACGCCGCTCACCAGCAGGGTCAGCCAGTTTCTGACACGCAGACCAAGCAAAAGAGCGCCATTGATGATGCCGCCACTACGGCTGAAAACAAGATTGACAGTGATTCGAATCTGACCGACGCCCAAAAGGCCGCGCAGAAGGCCCAGGTTGCAAAGGCCGCTAGCGATGCTAAGACTGCCGTTGATAATGCGACCGACGCCCAGGCTGCGCAAGATGCTGCTAATAATGGTGAAAAGACCATTGGTGGTATTTACCAGCCAGGTCAGCCAATCGGTAACACACAGACGCAGCAGAAGAGTGCCATTGATGATGCGGCAACCACTGCTAAGAACAAGATTGCGGCCGATAACACTTTGACGGATGCCCAGAAGACAGCCCAAGAAGCCGCTGTCGACCAGGCTGCTAACAACGCTAAGACCGCCGTTGATCAGGCCAAGACTGCTCAGCAAGTTCAGACGGCTACTGATGACGGTATTAATGCCATCAATAATGCTTACCAGCCAGGTCAGCCAGTCACTGATACCCAGACCAAGCAAAAGAGTGCCGTTGACGACGCGGCTACGGCTGAAAAGAACAAGATTGCTGGTGACAACACCTTGACTGACGCCGAGAAGTCGGCCCAGGAAGCAGCCGTTGATAAGGCAGCCAACGACGCTAAGACCGCCATTGGTCAGGCGACGACTGCTCAGGCAGTTCAAGCCGCTACTGATGCCGGTACTCAAAACATTAAGAATGCTTACCAGCCAGGTCAGCCAATCGGTGACACCCAGACCAAGCAAAAGAGTGCCATCGATGATGCGGCCACGGCTGAAAAGAACAAGATTGCGGCCGATAACACTTTGACGGATGCCCAGAAGACAGCCCAAGAAGCCGCTGTTGATCAGGCCGCTGCGAACGCTAAGGAAGCCGTCGACCAGGCTACAACTGCTCAGGCAGCCCAAGACGCTACCACTAACGGTACCAAGGCAATTAGTGATTCTTACCAGGCCGGTCCTTCGATTAATGATACGCAGACCAAGCAAAAGAGCGCCATTGACGATGCCGCTACGACTGCTAAGAACAAGATTGCGGCCGACAACACGCTGACTGACGCCCAGAAGACGGCCCAAGAAGCTGCCGTTGACCAGGCCGCTCAGGCTGCCAAGGACAAGGTTAGCCAGGCGACGACCGCCCAGGCTGCCCAGGATGCCGCTAACAATGGTACGAATGCCATTAATAATGCTTACCAACCTGGTCAAAGCGTGAGCCAGAACCAGGCTGCTCAGAAGGCAACCTTGAACCAGCAGGCCAGCGATGAGAAGACGGCTATTGATAACGACACCACTTTGACCGACGCGCAAAAGACGGCCCAAAAGGCCGCCGTTGACCAGGCCAACAGTGATGCTCAGACGGCCGTTGACAATGCCCAGAATGCACAAGACATTGAAAACGCCGTCAACACTGGTAACCAAAAGATTAAGGATGCGCACCAGCCAGGTCAGTCTTTGGATAACCAAAAGACCAGTCAGACCCAGGCCATCGATGATGCTGCAACTGCTGCCAAGACAGCAATTGCTAATGATGTGACCTTGGATGCTGCCGCTAAGGCTAGCCAGACTGCCCAGGTCGACAAGGCTGCCAACGATGCTAAGACGAACGTGAACAACGCCGCCAACGCTCAGGCTGCCCAAGATGCTACCAACGCCGGTAAGACGGCCGTTGGCCAGGTTCACCAACCTGGTAAGTCTGTGGCTGATACCCAGGCTGACCAGAGTAACAAGATTGACCAGGCTGCCGCTGCTGCCAAGACTGCCATCGCTAACGATGGCACCTTGGATGATGCCACGAAGGCAGAGCAAACCGCTGCCGTTGATAAGGCCGCAAGTGATGCCAAGACAGCCATTAACAACACGACTAACGCCCAAGCCGCTGAAGATGCAGCTACTAAGGGTGCTAGCGCTGTTGCTAATGCCCACCAGCAAGGTCAGCCAGTTTCGCAGACGCAAACTGATCAGAAGAATCAGCTTGACCAGGCTGCTACGGCTGCTAAGACGGCCATTGATAACGACACGACTTTGACGGACGCTCAAAAGTCAGCCCAGAAGACGGCCGTTGATCAGGATGTTGCTAAGGCCAAGGCCAACGTTGACAGTGCGACGACTGCTCAGGCGGCTAAGGATGCTGCCAGCCAAGGCACTGCCACTATCAACAAGGACCATCAGCCAGGTCAGTCAGTTACCCAAACGCAAACTGACCAAAAGAACCAGATTGACCAGGCTGCTACAGCAGCTAAGGCCACGATTGCTAATGATGCAACCTTGGATGACGCCACGAAGGCCAGCCAGGAACAGGCGGTTGATGATGCGGCCAACAAGGCTAAGACGGCCGTTGACCAGGCTAGTGATGCCCAAGGTGCTCAGGATGCCGCCCAAAGTGGCATTAACACCATTAACGGGGTTCACCAGCCAGGTAAGCCAGTTACGAGCCAGAAGACCGACATTCAGGGCCAGCTCCAACAGGCTGCTGAAACAATCAAGCAGGATATCGACAACGATACGACTTTGACTGACGCCGAAAAGACGGCCCAGAAGGCCGCCGTTGACCAGGATGCTGCTAAGGCAACTCAAAACATTAACCAGGCGACGACTGTTCAGGCCGCTAAGGATGCTGAAAGCCAGGGTGAAGCCGCGATGAAGGCCGACCACAAGCCTGGTACCTCAGTTGATACCCAGAAGGGTCAGGCCAACAGTGCCCTGGATAATGCCGGTAATAACGCTAGTTCAGCGGTTGATTCCGATCCAACCTTGACTGACGATGAAAAGAGTAAGCAACAGGCTGCCATTGCGTCGGCTAAGCAGGCCGCTGAGCAAGCCATTGCCGCTGCTAAGGCTGCTCAAGACATCGAAAATGCCAAGAATAAGGGAACTAGTGACATTAACAATGCCCACGTTCCTGGTAAGGACATTCCAACCCAGCAGCAAAATGCTGAGAAGGCCGTTCAGGCCGCCGTTGATGCCGCTAACCAGGCCATCGACAGTGACCCAACGTTGACGAACGCTGAAAAGGCTGACCAGAAGAATGCGGTCACTGGTAAGCAGCAGGCCGCTAACGAGAGTATTCAGAATTCTTCAAATGCCCAAGACATTTTGACGAACCAGAACTCAAGTTTGAACCTGATTAACAACACCCACACGAATGGTACTTCCGTTGCTGACCGCCAGCAGGCGGCTAAGGCGCAGATTACCCAGGCTGTATCCCAGGCCAAGGATGCCATTGACCAGGATAAGACGCTGAGCGATGCCGAAAAGGCCACTGAAAAGGCCAACGTTGACCAGGCCGCTACTCAGGCTAACGACAACATTACCGCTGCCACGACGGCCCAAGGTGTTCTGGATGCTCAGCAGGCTGGCCAGACCAACATTAACAACCAGCACCAGGCTGGTCAGGACCTAAACGACCGCCAGACCGCGGCCAAGCAGGCCCTCCAAACTGCTGCTGACCAGACGGATGCCGCCATCGACAGCGATGCTACCTTGGACAATGCCACGAAGGCTGCCCAAAAGCAGGCTGTAGCTGCTAAGTTGCAACAGGCTAACGATGCAGTTGCTAACGCAACGACTGCCCAAGATATCTTGAACCAGCAGTCGGACGGTCAAAAGACCATCGGCGACCAGCACCAGCCTAATAGCAAGTCAGTTGCAGACCAACAAAACGACGCGAAGACGGCTTTGGCTAACGCAGCTCAGCAAACTAAGGATGCCATCGATGCTGATAAGACTTTGACGGATGCTGACAAGCAGACGCAAAAGAGTCAGGTTGATAGCAACCTTCAGACCGCTGAGCAAAACGTGGTCGCCGCTAACAACGCCCAAGCAGTTGAAGATGCCCAGACCCATGGTCAAAGTGCCATTACTGGTGCCCACCAGCAGGGTCAGGATTTGGCTGATCAACAGACGACGGCTAAGAACGCGATTACGACTGAGGCCAACAAGACTAAGTCAGCCATCGACAACGATACGACTTTGACGGACGCTCAAAAGACGGCCCAGAAGGCTAACGTTGACTCGGCTGCTGCGGCTGCCCAGTCCGCTATCGCGGCTGCACCAAATGCCCAGGCCATTAAGCAGGCCCAGACCGATGGTGCTAATAATGTAGATAACGAGCATCAGCCTCAGGCTAGTTTGGACCAGCAACGTACCGCTGCAAAGCAGACGATTGCTGACCAGGCTAACCAGACCAAGGCTAAGATTGATGCCGATAATACTTTGACCGATGCCGATAAGGCTAGTCAGAAGCAGGCGGTTGACCAGGCTGCCCAGGCTGCAGATACTAAGATTGATGCCGCCCAGGATGCCCAGAACATCGCCGATGCTACGCAGGCCGGTCAGAGCTCAGTTACTGGTAGCCACCAGGCTGGCCAGACTGTTGATAATCAGAAGCAAACGGCTACTGCAGCTGTGAACCAGGCTGCGGCCGCTGCCAAGGCAACGATTAATGGCGATGATACTTTGACTGATGCCGACAAGGCTAGTCAGAGTCAGGCCGTTGACCAGGCTGCTAGCCAAGCTAACCAAAACATCAACCAGGCCGGCAACGCTCAGGCCATTGCCGATGCGCAAAAGCAGGGCGAAACTGCCGTTAATGGGGTTCACCAACCAGGTAAGCCAGTTAGCGGTCAAAAGGATACGGCCAAGGCCAACCTGAACCAGGAAGTTACCAAGGTTAAGAACGCCATTGATACCGATACCACCCTGACGGATGCCCAGAAGGCCAGCCAGAAGCAGGCGGTTGATGACCAGGCAGCTAAGGCAAGCACGAACATTGACAATGCAACCACGGCGCAGGGCGCTACTGACGCCTATAACCAGGGTGTAACGGCCATTGACCAGCAGCACCAGCCGGGTCAGGCAGTGACGACGCAAAAGGGCCAGGCTAACCAGGATATTGATAACACTGGTAACACGGTTTCTAACGCAGTTAAGAACGATAACACCCTGACTGACCAGCAAAAGGCTGATCAGCAGGCCGCTATCGCCAAGGCCAAGGCCGCGGCTGCGGAAGCCATTGCCAAGGCTCAGGCGGCTCAAGCCATCGAAGATGCTAAGAACCAGGGAACCAGTGACATTAACAAGGCCCACGTTCCGGGTGCTACGGTTGATGACCAGCGGGCCAATGCCAAGCAGAACATCCAGAAGGCCGTTGATGAAGCTAACGCTGCCATCGATAACGATGCAACTTTGACCGATGCCCAAAAGGCCGACCAAAAGAACCAGGTTACCGGTGACCAGCAGGCGGCCAACGACGCCTTGGATAAGTCAACTGATGCTCAGAGTATCTTGAACAGTCAAACTGATGGTTTGAACCTGATTAACCAGCGCCACCAGTCCGGTGACCCAGTTGCTACCCAGCAGGATGCGGCTAAGAGTGATTTGGCCACTGCAGCTACGGCCGCTAAGAGTGCCATCGACAACGATGCGACCCTGACCGACGCTGACAAGCAGTCCCAGAAGAACCAGGTTGACGCCGCCGTTCAAAGTGGTGACACGACCATTGCTGCCACGAACAATGCCCAGGCTGCTAGTGATGCCAAGGACAAGGCGGTTAGTGCAGTTAACGCTGTTCACCAACCAGGTCAAAAGGTGGCTGACCGTCAGGCCGCCGCTCAGTCAACGCTGGCTGCTAAGGCCAACGACGTTAAGAACGCCATCGACAACGATGCAACTTTGACCGATGCGCAAAAGGCAGCTCAGAAGCAGGCAGTTGATACCACGACCCAGCAAGAGCAAAACAAGCTGGCTAGTGCAGCCACTGCCCAGAGTATTGATGATACTTTGGCTCAGGCTCAAACCGACGTTACCAACCAGCACCAAGCTGGACCAAGCCTGACTGACCAACAAAACACGGCCAAGACGGCATTGGCCAAGGCTGTCAGCGACACTAAGGCCGCCATCGATGCCGACGCTACTTTGACTGATGACCAAAAGGCCAGTCAGAAGCAGGCGGTTGATCAAGCAGCTCAGGCCGCTACTGACAAGATTAATAACAGCACCCAGGCGCAGAGCTTGATTGATACCAACCAGCAAAGCATTGCCGGTGTTAAGGCTGTTCATCAAGCCCAGCAGCCAATTAGCGACCAGCAAAACGCTGCCAAGGCCCTGGTTGCCCAACAGGCTAACCAGACCAAGGCTGCTATTGATGCTGATGCTACCTTAACGGATGCCCAAAAGACCGATCAGAAGGCCGCAGTCGACCAGGCTGCTAATCAACTCAACGGTCAGATTGACGCTGCTAACACGGCCCAACAGATTAAGGATTACACTGATCAGGCCGGGGCCCAGCTCAACAAGAACCACCAGAACGGTGAGTCCGTTGCTAACCGTCAAACCGATGCTAAGTCGGCCCTTGACCAGACGGCTACCAGCACTAAGACGGCCATCGATAACGATGCAACTTTGACTGATGCTGAAAAGACCAGTCAGAAGCAGGCCGTTGATCAGGCCACTGCCGCAGCCGAAACGGCCGTTAGCCAAGCTCAGACCGCGCAAGACATTGAAAATGCTACTCAGCAAGGTCAGGGCAAGATCACGGCTAGCCACCAAAACGGTACGGCGGTTACTGACCGTCAAAACAATGCCCAAGCGGCTGCTAAGGCGGAAGCTGATGCTCAAAAGAAGGCCATCGATGCTGATGTAACCTTGAACATTGCCGACCGGACGACCCAAAAGGCCGCCATCGACCAGGCATTGCAACAGGCGGATGCTAATATCAGCCAGGCCAAGACCGCCCAGGACGTTGAAAACGCCCAAGCTCAGGCGGTTAAGGACTTGGATGCCGTTCATAAGAACGGTGAACCAGTCAGCCAGCACCAAGCTGATGCTAAGCAGCAAGTAACCCAGGCGGTCACTGCAGCCAAGCAGAAGATTGAAGCTGACCCAACCTTGACCACTGCTCAAAAGCAGGATCAGGAGAGCCAGGTTGATGCTGCTGCTGAACAAGCTAACAGCAAGATTGAACAAACCACTGATGCCCAAAGTGCTCAGGATGCCGGTAAGTCCGGTGCGGCCTCAGTCGCAAACGTGCCACAGCCAGGTCAGAACCTGCCAGCCCAAAAGGCGGCCGCTAAGGCCCAGTTGACTGCCGCTGTTAACCAGCAAAAGCAGGCCATTGCGGCTGACATCACTTTGACTAATGCCGCCCAGGCGAGCCAGTCCGCTGCCGTGGATGCCGCGGCTAAGCAAGCCAGCGACAAGATTGACAGTGACCAGAACGCCCAGGCCATCCAAGATGACCAGAATGCCGGTGTCAACAGCATTAATGGGGTTCACCAACCAGGTGCCACAGTTAGTGACCAGGGTAACCAGTCTAAGACCAACCTGCTATCAGCGGCTGATCGGATTAAAAACCAGATCAGTACGGATGCAACTCTGGACGATGCCCAGAAGCAGGCCCAGACCGACGCGGTTAACAACGCTTTGGCCCAGGCTACTGATTCAGTTAACAAGGCCTCAACTGCTCAGGGAGTGGCTGATGCTGAAAGTGCCGGTACTCAGGCCATTAACAGCCAGCACCACGCCGGTGAAAAGTTAGAGGATGCCAAGACCGACGCCAAGGGTGAGATTGCTAACAAGTTGGCTGCTGTTAAGCAGGCCATTGCTAACGATGCAACCTTGGATAACGCCGCCCAGGCTAACCAGAGTGCCGCTGCCGATGCCGCTGCCCAGGCTGCTAACGACCAGATTGCTAAGGCAAGCGATGCCCAGGGCATTCTGGATGCTAAGCAGAGTGGCGAGCAAAGCATTGGTAACCAGCACCAGCCAGCTAAATCAATTAGCGACCAGCAAAATGATGCCACGACCAGCATTGGTCAGACGGCCACTGCTGCCAAGGCAGCCATTGACGCCGATAATACTTTGACTGACGACCAAAAGACGGACCAGAAGCAGGGTGTTGATGCCGCTGTTCAACAGGCCAACAGCACGGTTAATGCCGCTTCGACTGCCCAAAGCATCGAAGATGCGGTTAAGCAGGCCGACACCAACGTTACTGGCGTTCACAAGCCAGGTAAGTCAATCAGCGACCAGCAGGCGACGGCCCAGGCAGCCATTAAGGATGCCGCTGCTCAGGCCAAGGCTAAGATTGATAACGATGTTACCCTGGACAACGCTGCAAAGACCGCTCAAAAGAGCAGTGTTGATGCGGAAGCAGCCCAGGCTGACAGTCAGATTACTGCAGCAACTGACGCTCAACACATTGCCGATGCCCAGAGTCAAGGTATTAACAAGGTCATCAGTGTGCAGAAGTCCGGTGACCCAGTTACTACCCAGCAGACGAAGGCTGCCGGCGAGGTTGACCAAGCTGCCACCCAGGCTAAGAACCAAATTGAAACTGACCCTACCCTAAACGATGCTGATAAGGCCACGCAGAGTAGTCAGGTTGACCAGGCAGTTGCTACGGCAAAGCAAAACATCCAAAATGCCCAGAATTCACAAGACATTGAAGATGCTAGCCGCGCCGGTCAGTCAGCTATCAACGCCGTACCAAAGTCTGGTGAAGCCGTTAGCGGTCAGCAAAGTGATCAAAATCAGGCCCTTGACAATGCTGCCAAGGATGCTAAGAACACGATTGCTAACGACCCTACTTTGAACAATGCCCAAAAGCAGACGCAAAGTGATGCGGTTGACCAAGCAGTTAGCCAGGCTAAGGATGCCATCAATGCTGCCAAGAATGCTCAGAGTATTCAAGACGCGGCTACGAAGGGTGAAGATGCTATTAAGGGTGTTCACCAAGCCGGTCAGCCACTGACTCAGACCCAAACTGCTGCAAAGCAGACGGTTGATGATGCGGCTACTGCGGCTAACCAGGCCATCGATAACGATGCAACCCTGGATGACGCTGCTAAGGCCAGTCAGAAGCAAGCAGTTCAGACGGCGGCTAACCAGGCCAAGACGGCCATTGATCAGACTCAAAACGCCCAGGCAGCTGAAGACGTTGCTAAGAACGGCGCTGACACGGTGGCTAGTGCTCACCAGCCAGGCCAGCCAGTTACTGCTACCCAGGATGCCCAAAAGCAGGCCATCGATGCTGCTGCTACGCAGACCAAGACGGCCATTGACAACGATGACACCTTGGACACTGCCGCTAAGCAGTCACAAAAGGATGCAGTTGATAAGGCTGCTAGCCAGGCTAAGACCAATGTTGGAAGTGCAACAACTGCCCAGGCGGCTGAAGATGCAGCCAAGGCCGGTGTTGACCAAGTAGCTAAGGCCCATCAGGCTGGTCAGCCAGTTTCACAAACCCGGGATGCCCAGAAGCAGGCCGTTACGGCGGCAGCTAATGCGGCCAAGGACACGATTGACAGTGATCCAACCCTGACGGATGCTGAAAAGACCAGCCAGAAGAACGCCGTTGACGCGGCTGCTACCAAGGCAGCCGACAATATCACGGCGGCTTCAAACGCCCAAGCAGCTGAGGATGCCGCTACCAATGGTCAAAGCGCTATCAAGGCGGTCCACCAGCCAGGTAAGCCAGTCACTGACACTCAGACCACCCAAAAGGCGGCCGTTAGTGACCACGCTAACCAGGTTAAGAAGGACATTGATAACGATGCAACTTTGACTAATGACCAAAAGCAGTCCCAGAAGGCGGCGGTTGATGCAGCTGCCAAGGCTGCCCAAGACGCCGTTGACAATGCAACGACCGCCCAGGGTGCTGCCGATGCTGCGGCTGATGGTCAGAAGAAGATGGATGCCCAGCACGTAGTTGGTACACCAATTAATGGCCAGCAATCAACTGCAAAGCAGGCCGTTACCAATGCGGTTACTGCTGCTAACCAGGCCATCGATACTGATCCAACCTTAACTAGTCAACAAAAGGCTGACCAAAAGGCTGCCGTTCAAAAGGCAGCTGATGCTGCTAACCAAGCCATTGCTCAGGCTACTGATGCCCAAAGCATTCAGGACCTGACCCAGCAAGGTCAGACTAATATCAGCAAGGCCCACCAGCCAGCCCAAAGCGTGGCCGACCAGCAGACGGCTGCAAAGCAGGCCATGCAAAATGCTGGCGACAAGGCTAAGCAGCAGATTGACAGCGATCCGACCCTGGATAACCAGGAAAAGGCCGCACAAAAGAATCAGGTTGATGCCGCTGTTAAGGCTGCTCAAACTGACCTTGGTCAAGCTGCTGATGCCCAGAGTATTGCGGATAAGCAAGCCCAGGCTGAGCAAAACATTAATAACCTACCTAAGTCCGGTAAGTCCCTGGCTGATCAGCGTACCGATGCTGATAATGCCATCGACCAGACGGCTAGCGCCGCTAAGCAGACGATTGCTACTGACCCAACTTTGAATGACCAGGCTAAGTCTGATCAGCAGGCTGCGGTTGATAAGGCAGCTAATGACGCTAAGACGGCCGTTAGCCAGGCTAACAACGCCCAAGACATCGAAGATGCTACTAGCCACGGTCAAGCCAACGTGAATGCCGTTCACAAGGGCGGTCAGTCTTTGACCGACCAGAAGGCGGCAGCAACCACGGCCCTGACCCAGGCGGCTAACGATGCCAAGGCGGCCATTGATGCCGATCCTACTTTGACCACGGCTGAAAAGAACAGCCAAAAGGCAACCGTTGACCAGGATAATCAGCAGGCTAGCGCCAAGGTTAGCCAGGCCAACGATGCCCAAGACATTCAAAATGAGCAGGCTGCTGGTACCCAGGCCATTAAGCAGGTCCATCAGGCCGGAAAGTCAGTTACTGATCGGCAAAGTGCCGCCAGTGACAGCTTGAATAACCTGGCCAAGCAGGCTGAGGATGCCATTAGCACCGACAAGACGCTGACGGATGCCCAAAAGGCAACCCAAACGCAGGCAGTTAAGGATGCTTTGGCTAAGGCCCAGGATGCCGTGAACAAGGCTGCTGATGCCCAAGGTATTCAGGATGCTGAGACTAGCGGTGCACAGGCCATCAATGGTTCTCACCAAGCCGGTGAAAAGCTAGAAGACGCTAAGACGGATGCCAAGGACGCGGTTGACACCAAGGCCAACCAGATTAAGGCTTCAATCGATGCCGACCCTAGCTTGAATCAGGCTGCTAAGACCGCTCAGAAGAATGCGGTTGATGCAGCGGCTAGCCAGGCCAAAGATAAGATTGATACGGCCACCGATGCCCAAGCTATTCAGACGGCCCGTGATAACGGCACGACTGACATGGGTAATCAACATGTTGCCGGCACGCCGGTTAAGGATCAGCAAACTCAGGCAGCCACTAAGCTGACTAATTCAGCTGACCAGGCTAAGGCGGCCATCGATGCTGACCCTACTTTGACGGACGCCCAAAAGACGGCCCAGAAGCAGGCAGTTGATGACGCAGCCAAGGCGGCTAGCGACAACTTGGCTAAGGCCCAGGATGCCGAGGCCATCGAACAGGCCGTTGCCAATGGTCAAAAGGCCATTACGGATAGTCACCAGCCAGGTCAGAGCGTTGACCAGGCTAAGACTAACCAGGAAAATGCCCTCGATGATTTGGCAAAGCAGGCTAAGGCCGCTATCGACGGTGATAACACTTTGACCGATGCCCAAAAGAAGGCTCAGGATGCCCAGGTTGACGAGGCGGTTGCCAAGGCAAAGCAGTCAATTGGCGATGCTAAGAATGCCCAAGACATTCAAACTGCCGTTGATCAGGCTAAGTCAGACATTAGCAAGGTTCACCAGCCCGGTCAGCCAGTCGATCAGCAGAAGCAGTCAGCTACTAATGCGGTTACTGATGCTGCTAATAAGGCCAAGGCTGCTATCGCCGCTGATCCAACGCTAAGCGCCGACCAGAAGAAGGCCCAGACGGCTGCCGTTGACCAAGCTGCTGCGGATGCCCAAAAGCAGATTGAAAATGCTAAGGACGCCCAGGCTGCTACCGATGCGGTCAACGAAGCCCTGAACAAGATTAACGGTGCCCACCAGGCCGGCCCATCACTGGCTGACCAGAAGAAGGCCGCCGAGGATGCCGTTGATCAAGCAGCCGACAAGGCTAAGGCGGCAATTGATGCCGACCCAACTTTGACGGACGCGCAGAAGCAGGCTCAGAAGGCAGCTATTGACAAGGCTGCACAGGCCGCTAAGGACAAAATCAATGCTGCTACTGATGCCGATGGTATTAACCAAGGCCAGAGTGGTGCTGACAATGCCTTCCAGCAGGCTCACCAGCCAGGCCAGTCAGTTGACAACCAGGTTAAGGCCCAGCAGGCTAACTTGGATGCGGTTGTGGCTCAGACGGAGGCAGCCATTAAGGCTGATAACACCTTGAGTCAGGCTGACAAGGATGCCCAGACTAAGCAGGTAGCCACTTTGGCAAAGCAGTACGGTGACCAAATTAGCAGTGCTAAGGATGCCCAAACTGCCCAAAGTGCTTACCAAACCGGTGCCAAGGCCATCCAGGATGCCCACCAGCCGGGTCAGCCAATTACGGAACAGACCCAGCAGGCCAAGGCTAACCTGAATGCTGTGGCTACCCGGGTCAAGAACCAGATTGCCGGTGACCAGACGTTGACCGATGCGCAAAAGGCAGCCCAGTCTCAGGCGGTTGATGAAGTAACTGCTTCAGCTAACCAGGCCCTGAGCCAGGCCCAAAACGCCGATGATGCTCAGTCAATTGTGACGAAGTCGACGGCTGACATTGAATCTCAGTACCAGCCAGGTCAACCAGTCACAAACCAAGTTCAGACTGCTAAGTCTCAGCTCAACAGCGTTGCTAATGACACTGATCAGGCCATCGATAACGATGACACCCTTAGTGATGCCGACAAGGCAAAGCAGAAGCAAGCTGTACAGCAAGCTTTGACTACTGGTAACCAAAACATTGACCAGGCAACGACCGCCCAAGCAGCTAGTGCCGCCTACCAGGCTGGTGCCACTGCCATTAAGGCAGCCCACGTCCAAGGTCAACCAGTTACCCAGCAGCAAAGCGTGGCCAAGGCTAACCTGACCGACGTTGCCAGCCAGACCACGGCTAAGATTAAGGCCGACCAGACTTTGACGGATGCTCAAAAGCAGACCCAGAGTCAAAACGTTGCCACTGCCTTGCAAAAGGCTACCGCGGCAATTGACCAAGCTCAGACGGCGCAAGCCGCAACCACTGCTGCCCAGAACGGTACTCAAGACATTCAGTCCCAGTACCAGCCAGGCAAGCCAGTGACCGAGCAGGCCACTCAGGCCAAGGCCACCCTTAATGATCTGGCCAAGCAGGTTGAAGCCGCCATCGCTACTGATCCAACTTTGAACGATTCACAAAAGGCTAGTCAGAAGCAGGCGGTTGAGGATGCCCTCACTCAGGCTAACCAGAACATTGGCCAGGCTACGACCGGTCAGGCAACCCAAGCTGCCGTTGATGCCGGTACCAAGGCCATTAATGCCGCCCACCAGCCTGGTCAGCCAGTCAGCGATCAAAAGCAGACTAGCCAGAACCAGATTCAGGCGGCGGCCGACAAGGCCAAGGCTGCCATTGAAGCCGACCCAACCTTGGATGCTGCCGCTAAGGCCGCTCAGGAACAGGCCGTCGACAAGGCTGCTCAGGCTGCCAGCGATGCGGTTAACCAGGCTAAGAACGCCCAGGACGCTCAGCAAGCTGCTAACGATGGTATTAGCAAGATTAACAATACCCATCAGGCTGGTCAGCCATTGACTAACCAGAAGCAGACTGCCAGTGACCAACTGGACGCTGCCGCTAAGGCCGCTAAGGATAAGATTGCCAATGACCCAACCCTGACCGATGCGCAAAAGCAGGCTCAGGAGAAGGCCGTTGACGACGCCGTTGCGGCTGCTAAGCAGGCCCTTAATCAGGCTGACACCGCCCAGAAGGCTCAGGATGCGGTTAATAATGGTTTGTCCAAGATTAACGGTGCTTACCAAGCCGGTCAGACGATTGATGCCCAAAAGCAGACTGCTAGTCAGGCCATTACTGATGCAGCCCAAGCTGCCAAGGATAAGATTGATAGTGATCCAACCTTGAGTGCTGCTGAAAAGCAGTCGCAGAAGAATGCGGTTGATGCCGCTGCTAAGCAAGCTCAGGATGCCTTGAACCAGGCTAAGACCGCTGACGCCGCCAATGCCGCGGTTGCCCAGGCCCAGAAGGCCTTCGCTGCTGCCCATCAGGCCGGCCAGCCAGTCACGAGCCAGCAAAAGCAGGCTAATGACCAGATTCAGCAGGCCGCTGACAAGGCCAAGGCGGCCATCGACGCCGATCCAACTTTGACGGATGCCCAAAAGGCCGCCCAGAAGCAAAAGATTGACGCCATCGCTGCCGACGCCGAAAACAAGGTCAAGAACGCAACTTCTGCCGTTGACATTAACCAGGCAGTTAGCGATGCTAGTCAGCAGTTTGCTCAGGCCCACCAGCCTGGACAGACGGTTGATAACCAAAAGCAGTCCGCTGGCGCCGTGGTTGACGAAACCGTTAAGCAGGTTAAGGCCGCAATCGATGCCGATCCAACGCTGACTAACCAGCAAAAGGCCGACCAGAAGGCGGCCGTTGATCAGGCTGCAGCTGCAGCGGCAACTAAGATTAAGGCTGCTACTGATGCCAACACGGTTGACCAGCTGCAAAAGCAAGCGGTTACCGATTTGATGAAGCTGCACACGCCAGGTGAGTCGATGGACTCGGCTAAGAGCCAGGCTCAAACTGATGTGCAAAACACTGCTAACCAAACTAAGGCTGCCATTGACGCCGACCCAACTTTGACCAACGCGCAAAAGGCTGAGCAGAAGGCAGCCGTAGATGCGGCTACCCAAACGGCCCTGAAGCAGATTGCTCAAAGTCAAAACGTTGACGCCCTCAAGCAGACCAACGCGCAGACGGCAGTGATTAAGCAGTCTCACCAACCTGGTGTCAGTCTTGACCAACAGCGTCAGGCCACTCGCGCAGCCATCCAGGCTGCCGGACAGTCGGCTAAGACCAACGTAGCGAATAACCCTCAGTTATCCGCTGCCCAGAAGGCCGACCGCCAGGCCCACATTGATGCTGTGGTTGCCGACGCCTTGCTGAAGGTTACCAACGCCGAATCGGCAGAGGAACTGGCTCAAATCAACCGGGATGCCCAGGCCGCAATCCTGGACGCCCAAAACGTTGACCCAGCCAGCGCAAATATTCCTGATAAGCAGAAGCCAACTGCTAACCAGCCACGCCCTAACCAGACCGTAGTACCAGCAGCACCACGTGCAAGCTACAGCTACCCAACGGTTACGAGTGCGCTGCCAAATACGGGTCGCCAGGCTGAAAGTATCAATACCCTTGGTATCATTAGCTTGACGCTGGCAAGCTTAGGCATGCTCCTAGGTGCTAGTTACAAGTCCCGTAAGCGTGACGATGAAGCCTAATCGCTGAATCTGATTGCTAAGAAGAGACCCCCACGGAAGTGACTTCCGCGGGGGTCTTTTTTGTGTGCTCTTAGTAAAAATTTCTGGTGCTCCCTGATTTCAAAACCTAGTCTCGGTGCGGGTGCTGTAGCTTAGAAAGGTACATCCCCAGTATTTGTCCCTGGCTAAAATCGCGGTTCCTTTTTAGCTTAGCCAAACCTTATAATGGAGGCATAAAAAGAAAGGAAGATTTGCCGATGTCTATTTGGGAGAGCTCCAATACTGGGGCGTTGATTCAAGACACACGTAACCGCTTTGTGACAACCACTGGGGAGAAGAAAACACTCACAACTTTCTTAATTATTGGTTTTGCCGTTTTACTTTTTGCTACTTTCTTTGATAAAAACGTTAGTTCAACCGTGATGGATCAGAACTCGATTTTTGGAAACATTTTCCAAAACTATGCTGATCAAGGGGCTAACGTTGTGCTCTTTGCTGCCTTTGAAATCTTGGCCTGGATTACCTGGTTCAAGGTTCAGGGGAATGTTTTACGATATGCTATGACGGCCAGCCTGCTAGCGATGGCCTTAAATCAAATGCTAGCTGTGTTAATGGATATGTTAAGTTACACGTTTTCAATGATTCACAACATTGAAAAGGGGCGCCCAATGGGGATGGCTAACAACACTGCCGCTGTTGCCAATTACCCAGAAGCGCTCCGTTGGAGCTTAGCAATCGCATTAACACTTTTTATTTCTATTGCTTTTTACTACTGGATTGGTCGCAAGGGTGCTAGCGACCTGAACTACCTGCTGATGGCCGCCCTGGTTGGGATTGCCCTGGTACTGGCCGCTACGACGACTATCAACGAAATGAAGGTCCTCTGGGGCCGCTTCCGTCCTTACGAAATGGTTAACCACATGAGTAACTTTACTCCTTGGTACCACTTAAACGGGAAGACGGGGCATAACTCCTTCCCATCTGGGCATACCATGTCTGGTTGGCTCTATCTCTGGTTAGCGTTCTTCGTGCCACGTAAGAACATCAGCTGGCAGAAGGTGATGGTTTACTTTGGGATTGGTATGGGTATCCTGACCGGTCTTAGCCGGGTTCGGATTGGCGCCCACTGGCTTAGTGACGTGACCGTTTCTAGCCTGATTGTTGGAACCATGATTTTCTTTGCAAGCCGGCTTTTGCAGGCCCACTACATCGAAAGTCGTCACAGTGACGCTGCCTAAATTTATTCAAAAGAAAAACAGCTTATGGGGCTGTTTTTTTGTGGCCTAAATTTTTGCAATCGGGGGGCCGAAAAGATAGAGTAGTACTTGATTAACGGTATTTGTAGGAGGTTAGCGTGGCAGAAAAAATTGATCGAATCGAGGTCCGCGGTGGCCGGGTTCATAACTTAAAAAACATTGACGTTGATATCCCCCTAAACCAGTTTGTGGCGATTTCAGGACCATCGGGTTCCGGGAAGAGCTCGCTGGCGATGGGGATTCTCTATGCGGAAGGGTCTCGGCGGTACCTGGAGGCCCTGTCGACCTATACCCGGCGCCGGATTGGTCAGGCTAACCGGCCAGCCGTTCGCGAGGTCCGCCACATTCCATCCGCGATTGCCCTGCGGCAGCGCCCCGGTGTGCCTTCTGAGCGTTCGACGGTGGGTTCTTTGACCGAGCTCTTTAACGTGGTCCGCCTGGCCTTTTCCCGCCTGGGCTCACCAGTCTGTCCGAACGGCCACCGGGTGCCAGCCAGTCTGGCCATCGCCCAGGCCTTTGAACAGCCCAGTGACGATGGCAGCCACGAGGGCTACATTAACTGTCCAACCTGTGGGGTCCGTTTTGCCGTGCCAACCGCTGAAGATTTCTCTTTTAACGCCGGTGGTGCCTGCCCAGAGTGTCATGGGACCGGTGAAGTCCGTCAGTTAAACCCGGACATGCTCATTCAGGATGAAAACTTATCAATCCGCGATGGGGCGGTGGCCTCCTGGCGCCTGCCGGGCCGCAGCTTTATGAGCACAATTGCGGCCTCCCGCGGGGTCAACATTGACATCCCCTTCAAGGACCTGCCGGAAAAGGACCGGGAATTTGTCCTCCACGGTCCTAAAAAGCGGTATCCAGTCGACCTGAATACTTCCACCGGCCGGATTTACCACAACATGAACTCCCTGTATGAAAACGCCTACGATGCCGTTTATGACTCTTTGAAAACGTCGAAGAGTGACGGCGCCATCAAGCGCTTGAATAAGTTCTTCCACTTTTCGACCTGCCCGGTTTGTCACGGCACGCGGTTGAACCCTAAGCTCTTGGAGCAGACGATTGCCGGACAAAACATTGCCCAGGTAGCCGACCTGACTTTGGGCGAGCTGCCCGACTGGGTTAAGCAGACCAAGGAATGGCTGCCCGCTAATATGCAGCAGCTGGCCTCGGTCATCCTAGATAACCTGACCAGCAACCTTCAGCCAATTTTGGAGCTGGGTCTGGATTATCTAACCCTGTCACGGAGTGCTAATACCTTATCGACCGGGGAATTGCAGCGGATTCAGCTCGCCAAGACCCTGCGGACGGAAACGACTGGGGTGCTCTATGTCTTAGATGAACCCTCGATTGGTCTCCATCCGGACAACATCCGCGGTCTGATTTCGGTATTTAAGGCCCTGATTGACCAAGGGAACTCCCTGGTGGTCGTTGACCACAATGTCGACGTGATTGCCGCGGCCGATTGGATTATTGAAATTGGCCCTGGTTCAGGCGATGCCGGTGGGAAGGTGATTGCCCAGGGCACGCCGAAAGCTTTGGAAAAGGACCCGGATTCTTTGATTGGTCCCTTCTTGTCTGGTAAGGCCGATATCATGCACGCCAAGGTGCCACCACTAGAGCCAGACCCTAAGCTAGACACCAACATCGAAGTCCAGCACTACTACAATTTAAACGATATTAAGGTGACCTTCCCCGGTGACCAACTAACCGCAGTTACTGGTTTTTCTGGGGCCGGCAAGACCAGCCTGATTATGGCTAGTCTGGCACCAGCCATTGAAGACCAGAGTGCTGGCCAGAACCTGCCCAAGCAGGTCACCAATTTAAAGACACCGCTCAAACACGTGATTACCGTCGATGCCAAGCCGGTCGGCAAAAACACCCGGTCTAGCGTGGCTACTTACACCAGTATCATGGATAACCTGCGCCGGCTCTTTGCTAGCCTGCCCGAGGCCAAGGAAAAGGGCTATACGATTGCTGATTTCTCCTATAACAATAAGCAGGGGGCCTGCCCCAACTGTGGTGGCCTGGGTGTGATTTCCCTGGATGTCCAGTATTTGGCCGATGTGCAAGAAATTTGTCCCGTCTGCCAGGGTAACCGCTTTAAGCCTGAAATTAGCGCCGTTAAATGGGAAGGTTACAGCATCGTTGACCTGCTCAACCTTTCAGTGAAGGAAGCTTTGACGGTCTTGGCCAGCCAGCCTAAGATTCTCCGTCAGCTGCGCCTGCTTGATGAAATTGGCCTAGACTACCTTCACCTCGGTGAGAGCACGCCCAGCCTGTCAGGTGGTGAGGCCCAGCGCCTGAAGCTGGTCAACCACTTAAACAAGCGGCAAAACCAGACCCTCTTTATCTTCGATGAGCCTTCGGTCGGTCTGCACCCGCTGGATGTGCAAACCCTGCTGACGGTCTTTAATAAGCTCAAAGAAAAAGGGGCAACCATCTTAATGATTACCCACGATTTAGATTTGATGACTAACGCCGACTACCTAGTTGACCTTGGGCCCAAGGGTGGTAGTGCCGGTGGCCGCTTAATGGCCGAAGGACAACCCGCCCAGCTGATTAAAAAGCCAGATAGCCTGACCCTCAAGTACCTGCGGGCCCACTTTGAAAAGTTCGGGTTGCTAGCCTAACCTTTTTTAGGAAAGTGCTTGGTCTTTATAATCTCATCCAGCCGGTCGGCGTCTCGCATCGGATCAAGGGGATGGACCTGGTTTTCGTTCCAGAGATTGACGATAAACATCTGCCCCAAAGTCCAGATGAAGTCCGGATCATCGGAGAGCTGGAAGAACTGACGGAAGATTTCCTGGTTAAACTGGGCCTTGAATTCCTCATCCTTTAACTGGAAGTCCAGGGCGGTCAGGTAGTGACTCAGTTCAAAATTACTCAATAGGGCGTAGGGACCGCGTTTAAAGGCTTCTAGGTCGATGTTTTGAAAGAAGGCCTGGAAACTTACGTCAAAGACGGCGGTTAAGAGGTCATACTTGTCGTGAAAATGGCGGTAGAAGGTATTACGGTTGATGTCTGCCTGCTGGCAGATTTCCTTGACGCTTAATTTGGAGAAGGGAACCGTCCGCATAATATTGATGGTGGTTTCGATAATATGGGCCCGCATCAGCTGGGCAGTTTTATTGGCCATGAAAAATCCTATACACTTTTTAAAATCTGTCGCTTTTATCAACAGTATATCATTTTTACCTCTTTACCCGCCTGGGGACCCAGTTTAAAATAGCTAGCAGTTAGTTTTTTAGGAAAGTGGAGGAGCACAGTTATGCTCGAACGTTTAGGTAAGTGGATTTACCGGCATAAATATTGGACCTTACTGGGATGGGCAGTCCTCCTGGTAGCGCTGATTGCCGGGGCCGTTGGGGGAGGTTCACACTTCTCTAGCAGCCTGTCAATTTCTGGCATTCCATCCACTGAGATTCAATCAACCCTGGAAAAGGAATTCAATCAAAACCCCAATGCGGGAACGATGAAGGTCGTGATCCAGAATAAGAAGGATGGTGGCGTGAGCCAGGACCAGATTAAAAATCAGGTCACTGATGCCATCAACCAGGTCGATAAGGACTATGGTAAGGACGTCAAGTCAGTTACCAACCCTTATGACAGCAGCATTATCAGTAGTGATAAGACGACGACTTATGTCGACATCACCTTTGATAAGGGCCCAACGGCGGTTTCCAACGATACCATCAACGGTATTCGCCATATCTTCGATAAAAAGGTCGATACTCAGGGCACTAAGCTGGCCTACACCGGATCAGTTCAAATCACCAAGATGGACCTGGGTGGTACTTCCGAAGTCATCGGAATCGTCCTGGCCTTTATCCTGCTGCTGATTTTGTTCCGTTCCTTCGTCACTGCTGGCCTACCAATTGGTAGCGCCCTGGTGGGACTGGGAATCGGTACCTTGCTAATCACCATCGGTACCAACTTCTTTGACCTGGCCAACGTGGCCCAAACCCTGGCTGTGATGCTGAGTCTGGCCGTTGGGATTGACTATGCCTTGTTCATTTTGAACCGGTATAAGACCGATTTGGCCAGCACTGATGGTGACCGGGAAACGGCCCTGGGCCGGGCGGTTAGTGAAGCCGGTAAGTCAGTCATCTTTGCCGGTGTGACTGTGATTGTGGCCGTTTGTGGCCTGAGTCTGGTCGGCATCGACTTCCTGTCAGCGATGGGCTTTGCCGCTGGCGTGGCCGTCTTCTTTGCCATGTTATCCGCCCTGACCCTGCTGCCAGCCCTGATTTCAGTGGCCGGCCGCTTTATTAAGCCTAACAACAAGTCCGTCCAGGACATGGTTAAGCGCCCTAGCTGGGGGACTCGTTTCTTAACGGGACACCCATGGGTGGTAACAATTGTCGGCATCGCGGTGCTAGCCGGCTTGGCTCTGCCAGCCCAGCACATGCGCTTTGGTATGCCTTATAACGGTTCTTTGCCAGAACAGCGGACTGAACGTCAGGCCTATGACATTATTTCAGATAAGTTTGGTGAAGGAGTTAACGCACCGCTGGTCGCGGTGATTCAGTTGGATCCTAAGGACCAGGACAATTCGGCTAACCTGGCCAAGATTGCTGACCACATCCAAAACCTGAAGGGCGCTAAGCAGATTGTGCCAGTTGTCGATAAGACCAAGGCTGCTCAAGTGCAACAGCAGTTGACCGCCCAAGCCCAGCAGCAAATGGCAGCCCAGGCCCAAGCGACTGGCCAAATGCCAACTGACCAGGATAAGGACAAGGCTGCCCAGCAAATCAAGGCAGCGGTCTTGGCTCAGGCTTCCAAGCCATACCAGCTTAGTTCAGATGGTAAGTACGCCCTGATGATTGTCATCCCTAAGGAAGGTTCGGTTTCTAAGCAGACTGGTGAGCTGACCCAAAAGATCAAAGATTACTCTAAGACTACGCAGCACGACTACGATGCCAAGATTACCCTGACTGGGGTGAATGCAGTTAACATCGATATTACTGACAAGCTGGATAAGGCGACCCCAGTCTTTGCGGGTATCATTATCCTGCTGGCCTTCATCTTGCTGATGGTCGTCTTCAAGTCCTTTGTGGTACCTTTGGTTGCCATGGCTGGCTTTGCCCTGTCCCTGTTGGCTTCCTTTGGTTTGACCACGGCGGTTATCCAGGACGGCTTCATGAAGAGCGTCTTTGGTATCAGTAAGGGCGCACCGCTGCTGTCCTTCCTGCCGGTGATTGTCATCGGGATTCTCTTCGGCCTGGCCATGGACTATGAAGTCTTCATGGTTTCCCGGGCCCGGGAAATCTTTGTTAAGACCGGTAACAATGACGAAGCTGTCACGGTTGCCCTGCAAGACAGTGGTCCCATCGTGATTACGGCGGCCCTGATTATGATTGCCGTCTTTGGTTCCTTCGCCTTGAACTCTGATCCAACGGTTAAGTCGTTGGGTCTGGCCCTGGCCTTTGGGGTCTTCTCGGATGCCTTCATTGTCCGGCTGCTGATTGTACCATCGCTTCTCAAGATTTTGGGACGTTGGAACTGGGCTTTCCCTGGACAAAAGCATAAGTAAAGTTCATTAAACTAAGTGGTGTTGCTGCGGCAATACCACTTTTTTTATGTTCGGTAATTGTTAATAGGAAAATAAAAGTGCTATATTGAAAGCTAAGTAACTCCAGTGGGGGAGGGAATTCTATGCAATACCTATGGCGGGCCGGTCAGGCCTTTTACAAAAATTGGTGGCGGTACTTGGTGCTGATTATTGGCCTGCAGGCGCTTGTCCGGCACTTAATCATTCCCGTTTACGGTTGGATTTTCCAGGGCATCCTGGCAGTCTTTGGCATTAACTATCTCTCCTATAATAACTTGGGGGATTTGTTTACCTACGGCACCTTGCCGCTGTGGTGCCTCCTGTTGTTGGGACTGGTGGTCATGGTCACGGCCTACCTGCAGTTTGCCCTAATCATTGTGGGCGTCTACCAAATTGCCGAAGGACATGAAATCCGGCCCCGGCAAATTCTGGCCGTGATTTTTGGTAACCTGCGCTCCTTCTCCTGGCCCGGCTTCCTGCTTTTCATGGCCTACGTGGCCGTAGTCCTACCGGCCTTTTCGACCCTCTTTTCATCCAGCCTCCTGCGGAAGGTGGTCCTACCAGACTTTGTGATTACCTTTTTGCTGAGTAACTGGTTTTATGGCCTGGCTCTCATAGTCCTGATTCTGGCCTGGTTGGTGGTGGGGGTGCGCTTAATCCGCGTCCTGCCCCTGATGCTAATCAAGGGTCAGCCCTGGCAGCAGGCCTTTGCCGATAGCTGGCGGGGAACCAAGCCCCGCTTTTGGCGCTACGTGGTTCAAATTGTCCTGATTGCCCTCTTAGTCTGGGCGGTGACTACTTTGAGCAGCTATGTGGGCGTCCACCTTCAGCTTTGGTTTGACTACCACTGGCGCAGCGTTTCCCTGGCTTCGGCTATTTTTCTAACCTTTGGGGTCCAGCTGGTCCAAGTCCTAATGGGCGTTTTTGAAACGATTCTCTTTGCCCTGATTATTACCTTCCCTGGGCAAATACCATTAGCTACCCGGCCAGCCCTCTTTAAGCGAACCTATTCCCGGCGGGTTCAGGCCTTGGCCCGGCGACTAACGATGGTGGCGGTGGCCTTGGTTTTGATTGGCTTTAATGTGACCTACCTGGTTGGGTCCTATAACAACCCGGCCAGCATCTTGACCATTTCCCACCGGGGCGTGGATGGCGTCAACGGCGTGCAAAACACGATTCCAGTCCTGGAGAAAACCGCCCAGCACCATCCCGACTACGTTGAAATGGACCTGCATGAAACCAAGGATGACCAGTTTGTGGTCATGCACGATGCCAATTTGAAGGCGTTGACCGGGGTTAATAAGCGGCCCCACCAACTGACCTTAGATCAAATCACTAGTTTAACCGCCCATGAAAACGGCTTTAGTGCCCCGGTGGCTAGTTTTGATGACTACTTGGCCACGGCCGAGCGCCTGCACCAAAAGCTCCTGGTTGAAATCAAGGTTAGCTCCCAGGACAGCCCTCACATGATGCGGAATTTCACCAAGAAATACGGCCAGCGGATGGTCCAAGATGGTAACATGCTCCATTCCCTGTCCTACCCGGTTATTCTGCAATCCCGGGAAATGATGCCTAAGATTCCGGCCAGCTTTATCCTGCCCTATACCCTGGTCCTACCCCAGACTCAGGCGAACGCCTACACTTTGGAACAGACCACCCTCAGCCAGGAAATCGTGGACCAGGCCCACCGCCAGAACCAGAAGGTCTTTGCCTGGGACATTGACGATCCCGATGAAATGCAGTCGATGATTTTCATGAACAACGATGGCATTATCACCGACGATCTCTCGACCCTCCAGTCAGTCATCAACAGTGAGGTCGACCATCCATCCTATGCTAAGCGGATGTCCCAGCTGCTAAACGTTGACTGGCAATCAGCTTTTTAACTTGCTTTATGCTCAGACACTTGATACAATATTAGAGTTGTTTGAGACATGGGAGTGTAGCGAAGTCTGGCTAAACGCGACGGACTGTAACTCCGTTCCTTCGGGTTCGTAGGTTCGAATCCTACCGCTCCCATTGCCTAGCTTCAGGCAAAATGAAGCATTGCCCCTTCGCCAAGTGGTAAGGCAGAGGTTTTTGGTACCTCCATGCGCTGGTTCGATCCCAGCAGGGGCAACTTAAAAAAGCAGTCACGTCAGTGACTGCTTTTTCTTTGCACTAAAAAACACCCAGCTGGGTGTTTTATTTTTGGATAAAGTTTTCGTACTGGGGGACTTCCTCACCGGTTAATTCAACCTTGAGAGCGGTACCGTCCTCGTTATATTCTTCATCAAGAAAAGTGTGGTGGGCCGCTAGCTGGGCCACGACCTTGTTTTCGCTGAAAGGCACGAAGAGGTCAACGACCTGGACATCCGGGAAGATGGCCTTTTTAATCAGACCGAGCAGTTCATCCTGGGACTTGAGATCCTTGGCACAGATGGTAATGCTCTCCTGACCATCAACGGTCGGATAGGGCACATCCGCCAAGTCGGCCTTGTTGTAGACCGTAATCATGGGCCGGCCGGTTACACCAATCTTTTCTAGGGTGGACTGGGTCGTGGCCATCATTTTCTGGTAGTTAGGGTCAGAAATATCAACGACTTGGAGGAGCAAGTCCGCCTGGGCGGCCTCGGCCAGGGTGGATTGGAAGGCAGCCACCAGGTCGTGAGGCAGCTTGGAGACAAAACCAACTGTATCGGACAGCAAGAACTGCTTCTTATCTGGCAGGGTCAGCTGACGGACGGTGGTGTTTAGGGTGGCAAAGAGCATGTTCTTTTCAAAGACCTGCTTGCTCTGGTCGGCCTGGGCTCCGACGCCAAAGCGGCTGAGGAGCTGGTTCATCAGGGTTGACTTACCGGCGTTAGTATAACCGACTAAGGCGACACTGGGCAGGCCACTGTCGTGGCGTTGGGCTGACCGGGTCTGGGCGCCGCTTTCAATGTCAGCCAGTTCGTGGCGGATATGAACCATTTCACTGGTAATCCGCCGCCGGGACTCTTCCAGTTGGGTTTCACCAGAACCACGGCTGGTAAAACCACCACCACCGGCCCCGGTTTGCTGATCCAAACTAACGGACATGCTGGTCCGCAGGCGGGGCAGCTGGTACTGTAGCCGGGCTAGTTGGACCTGGAGCTTGGCCTGCTTGGTCTGGGCCCGCTGGGCAAAGATGTCTAAGATTAGGCCGGTTCGGTCAACCACGGTGGCCTGGGTCCGCTTTTCTAAGTTACGAATTTGGGAAGGGGAGAGTTCGTCATTGGTGACAATCAGGTCCACTTCGTAGGATTGGACGGCGGCTGCCAGTTCTTCGACCTTTCCCTTACCAAAGTAGGTGCCGGGGTCGGGTCGGTCGGTTTTCTGGGTGAAGGTGGCGACCGGGTCTAAGTTGTTGGCTCGGGCTAGTTCGGCCAGCTCGGTCATTTCATAGTCCAGGTCCCCGTGGTTTTTATAAGCAAGGCCGGCCAAGATGGCCGGCCGGGTTTCAGGATTCTGCATTGATGCCTCTTTTATTGGTGATTAGTAAATTGGGTGGTAATATCGTTAAATTCCAAGATTTCAGTGGCGCCATCATTGTGCAGGTCAAGGTGCATCACGGATCCGTTCTGGATGGCTTGCTCACTGATATCAGGACGACCAAACATGTCCGCAATCCCGCGAATAGCCGTGCCATGGGAAACCAGGAGGACCTGGTCGCCGTCCTTGTGCTTGGCGCTGATTTGGTCAAAGCCGTGCTTAACCCGGGTAGTGAAGTCATCATAACTCTCAGCCAGCTGGTAGGGGTCGTACTTGGCAAAGAGGTCCATGACATAGGCCATGCCCTTTTCGTTAATCATATCGGTGTAGGTTGGATAGATTTTGTCAGCGTGACCGTTGAGGAAGGTTAGGGTCACCTGGGAATCCACCCCTTCAAAGGTACCGAAGTTTTCTTCCCGGAAATCAGGGAGAAGGTCGGGTTCCTTAGGTGAACCGGCCTGGTTTTCTGACAGGGCGTAGCGGGCGGTGTGGATAGCCCGGGTTAAGTCAGAGGAATAGGCGCCGTCAAAGTGGACTTGGGCTAACCGTTTACCAGCCTTGTGCCCGTCTTCAATGCCCTTGTTAGTCAAAGGTGCGTCGGAAAAACCTTGGAAGCGCCGCAGTAGGTTGAAGTAAGTTTCGCCGTGGCGAACCATGTAAATGTGAATGGCCATGGGATTTCCTTTCTTGGTTAAATCTAGAATACCCCTCTAGTTTAACATTGATACTGGGACCCTTCGACCGATTTTTGCATTCAGGTTACTAAAATCACAATTAGGTTAAACTTGGATTGCAACCGTTGGCCTGGCAGACATACTTGGTTAAACTGGTAGTCAGAGAAGAGGAGAGTAGCAGATTAATGACTAAGCAAAGTACCAGTAATTCCAAGCAGTTCCGTTGGCCATATGTCACCTTAATGATTATTGCAATCCTGTTCCTAGGATTGGTTACTTATCTTGGTTTCCAAGGCTTTAAGCTCCATCGTGGGACTGAGCAGTTAAAGCCGATTAACCATGCCAATGTTTACTTGGCCTGGGATGCCTCTAATCAGGATAAAAGCCAGCAAATTGTTTCCGGCAGTAATGAGGAAGAACAGCGGCATAATTTTGCGGCGGTTTTGGACCGGATTAATGAAACCAAGACCTTGAAGGCTGAAACCCGGGTTCAGACTGATCAAAATGGCCTGATTGGGATTACACCTAACTACCTGGCGACCTTTGATATTAAGGTGGCCCATGGTCGTGATTTTAACGCGGACGACTACCAGGATAGTCAGGCGGCGATGCCAGTAATTGTCGGGGCTGATTTTGCCAGCAAGCACCCACTTGGCCAAACCTTTACTGACCGCGATTTGCTGGTTGACAATGCCCAGTTCACCCGTCAGTACAAGGTGGTTGGTGTTTTGGCTAAGCATAGCGTTTTGCCCCAGGTCAACGCTGGCGTTAACCAAGCTAAGGTCGACAAGCTTGATGAGCAGGTGATTGTGCCCTTGCGGGATACCGAACTAAAGGAACATGGCAATACCATGGCCACCATGTCGTATTTTGATAACCTGATTGTCACAACCAAGGATGCTAGCCAGCTTTCAAGCTTAGCCAAGTTCATTAATCAGCACCCTCTTTATCAAACCAATGTGGTCGACCTGCCAACCAGTAGTAGTGGTCAATCAGCTAAAAAGGTTAACTTCCAGGTTCAGTTTGAAAGTGTGCCCGCCAGCATTAAGTATGATTACCGCCAGTTCTGGCAGTCACTGACCCTGTTACTAATCATGTTAGCGGTGCTTCTGATTTTGCTAGTCGTAAACATTTGGTGGTTAATGGCTAGTCACCGTCGCCAAAAGCAGGCCAACCTGGCTTAATATTTGTAATTTCACCCCAAAACCGGCAGAATAAGAAGTGATGATTTCACACACTAGATGCTGGGAGTAAGAAATGGGTTACGAGTTCCTAATTGGTTTGATTGTTATTGAAGTGATTCTCTTTTTCTGGGCCAGTCGGCGGCCAGAGGGGAAGCAGAGCTTCCTAATTTTTATCGGACTGACCCTCTTTCTAAACTTTGTCTACCTGGCCCGGCTCGGTAAGCTGTCAATGGACGGCCTGGCCGATGTCGAACTAGGCTTTGCCAAAGTTGCCTTAGTATTTTTGGTTGCCTACCTTTTCTGGCGGCGGTCACGCCAATCCAAGACTGATTTGAGTGAATACTTCTGGGCCATCTTAGCCATTATCGCCTTGATTATTGCCCTGGTGCTCATCTGGGCCTAATTTAAAGCACGCAAAAAGCAGCCAAACGGCTGCTTTTTTATTATCTTAATGACGGTGGTCATCGCGAGCATCTTTTTGCTTGCTGTCGCGGTCGTCATCCTTTTGCTTATCACGCTTATTATGCTTGTGATCGGACTTGTCGTCGTCATCGCCTTCTTCGTGGTCGAAGACCCCATTTTCATTGGTGTCCTGGGCTGGCTTAGGCAGTTCCTTGACGGCGAATTCAGAGATAAAGGCGTTGTCATAGTCCAGGGCGGTGATTTGGAAGTTAGCCACCTGCATGGTGTCACCGGCGCGGAAGTCGGGATCCTTCTTCAAAACAAAACCGGTCAGGGTAACGGCTTCATCGTCGTCAAACTCCTTGTTTTGCATGTCGAAGTAACGTTCAAAGTCATAAAGGGTCGTCTTACCGGAGACTTTGTAGCGGTGGTCGCCCAGCTTTTCGATGTACTCATCGGACTCATCATCAATTTCATCCCGGACACTGCCGAAGAGCTCTTCGTAAATATCCTTGTCGGTGATGATACCAGCGGTACCGCCGTATTCATCGACAACCACGGCAATTGGCGAGCGCTTCATAATCATCTCATCCATGACCGTGTGCAGGTCCATGTTTTCGGGTACGGCTGGAATCTCACGCATAATCCTTGCGATTGGGTCCTTACCATTAATCCGGGCCTGGCGAATCATGTCGTAGTTAAAGACATAGCCGAGGACCTTATCCTTATCGTTGTCAGCCACGACTGGGAAACGGGAATGGCGCTTGTGCAGGTAGAGGTTGACCCCGTCATCAATCGTATCTTGGACATCAATCACTTCCATTGAGGTCCGATCAATCATGATATCAGCCGCGACCTTATCATTCATTTCAAAGGCCCGTTGCATGAAGGTCAAATCTTCGTCATCCAACTCACCGGCAGCAGCAGCACTCTTAGATAGGGAAAGAATTTCAGTCTGAGAGTAAATATCGTGGTCGTTGTCGACCTCGTAACCCAGCAGGCGGGTGACGGCATTAGACAGGTGATCCAGGGTCCAAATTAAAGGGAAGAGGGCCACGTGGAAGAAACGCACCGGCTTAACAATGAAGAGTAAGACCTTAATGGGCTCTTCAATGGCGATGTTCTTAGGGACCAAATCAGTAAAGACGGCGTGGATAATGGTGAAGATGACAATGGCGGCCACTGAGGCAACCCCGTTGGCATATTCGGCCGGGAGGACGTGGGTGCCCAAAATCAAGTTCGCCACGAACTCTTCACCGACCCAACCTAAAATCAGGCTGGTCAGGGTAATCCCGACCTGGGCCGTTGACAGGTACTCAGTCAGGTGCTCGACCATGTGGATGGCCTGGGCAATCGTTTTTGATGGCTTCGTACGGTCATCTTGGCGGGCCTTTAAGGCACTGAGCCGGACCTTGACCAGGGAATACTCGGTCAAAGTAAAGAGCACGGCCAGTAAGAGAACGACAATAATAACAGCTAAATTAGTAAGCATAGACGGACCAGAATCCAAAACAGAACCTCACTTATAATTCATTATTAGCAAAAAATACAACTGCCTCTCATTATAGCAGATTTTAGGGCCAGTGCTAGATGGCATGGGGGTGGGCTTAACCAGGATTGCTGGTGAAATTGACTAAGTGATTATTTCACAAAGACAAACTTAGGGTTTGCAATCATCGCGGCCAAAAAATTAAAAAATAAGCGGAAAGTCTCAGGGGCACAAGGGCATAAAACCGGGCTTTTTCTGTTAAAAATCCTGGCTTGTGAAATTGAAAAAATATTGGGCCGGGGCGGCCTACACCGGGCCTATTTCCGGGCCGAACAGATGTTTGTGAAGTCTTATTTTGACCTTGCGATTTGGTTAGAAAGGCTTAGACTAGTATTTACATTCAATTACCCGAGTAAGAATTACCTATTAATTTGAGAGGAGGGTCCGACTATGTCAGCCGTGACTGTATTTACTAAGAACAACTGCATCCAATGCAAGATGACCAAGAACTTTTTGGAACGTCAGGGGGTTGATTTCCAAGAAATCAATATCGACCTGGAACCAAAGTACGTCGATGAACTACGTGAAATGGGTTACCGCCAAACCCCAGTGGTTTTGGCCAGCGATGACCAGAGTTTCAGTGGTTTCCGTCCGGACGAATTAAAGAAACTAACCGCCTAGTTCTTTTTTTGCTGCCCAAATTTTAAAAACAGGAAGGGACGTCCATGCCACTAAAAGATATCGATCTCAACACGGTCACCTACTTTGACCTGAATAACCAAGTTAACATTCCCAAGGATAACCAGATCCAGTTGGCCAAGGACGACCAGGCCCTGGCGGCCTTCTTGAAGGAGAACGTGGAACCCAATGTGAAACACTTTCCTTCATTAGAAGAGCGCTTCGAATGGTTGTTCGATAACGACTTCTTGGAGCGGGGTTTCATCGAGCAGTATTCGATGGACTTCATTAAGAAGCTCTACAAGTTTTTAGAGGACCAGCACTTTCAGTTTGGTTCCTTTATGTCGGCCTTTAAGTTCTACAACCAGTACGCCTTAAAAACTAATGATGGGCAGTACTACGTCGAAACTTACCTGGACCGGGTGGCCATGAACGCCCTCTTCTATGCGGACGGTAATGAAGACTTGGCCATGACTTTGGCCGATGAAATGATTCACCAGCGCTACCAGCCGGCAACCCCTTCCTTCTTAAATGCCGGTCGGGCTCGCCGTGGTGAATTGGTTTCCTGCTTCGTCCTTCAGGCCGAAGATAACATGAACTCAATTGGCCGTCTGGTGAACTCCGCCCTCCAGCTCTCCAAGATGGGTGGTGGGGTTGGCATCAACCTGTCCAACATTCGTGAAGCCGGCGCCCCTGTCATGGGTATCGATAATTCCGCCGGTGGGATTGTGCCAATCATGAAGTTGTTGGAAGATTCCTTTACCTTTTCTTCCCAGGTTGGGGCCCGTCAGGGTGCCGGCGTGGTTTACCTGTCAGTCTTCCACCCCGACGTGATGACCTTCTTGGCCACTAAGAAGGAAAACGCCGATGAGAAGGTCCGGGTTAAGACCCTGTCACTGGGCCTCACCGTTCCGGATAAGTTCTATGAACTGACTAAGAACAACGAAAAGATGGCCCTCTTCAGTCCTGATGACGTGGAAAAGGTCTACGGTGTACCTTTCAACTATGTTGATATTACGTCCGAATATGACCAGATGGTTGCCAACCCTAATATCCGGAAGCAGTGGTTGCCAGCCCGTAACCTGGAAGAAGAAATCTCCAAGTTGCAGCAGGAGTCCGGCTATCCCTACATTATTAACCTAGACACGGTTAACCGGGCCAACCCGGTGGCCGGTAAGGTTATCTCTTCTAACCTCTGTTCTGAAATCTTGCAGGTCGAAACCCCATCTAAGATTGATGATGAGCAGGAGTACCAGGAACTGGGTTCAGATATCAGTTGTAACCTCGGTTCAATTAACATCGTTAACATGATGAAGACGCCGGACTTTGGCCACTCAGTTGATGCCATGATTCGGGCCTTGACCTATGTTTCTGACACTTCTAACCTGAAGGTGGTCCCTTCCGTTGAACACGGTAACCAGGAAAACCACGCAGTTGGCCTAGGAGCCATGGGTCTAGCAGCTTTCTTTGCCCAGAATCAGATGTACTATGGTGATGCCGAAGCCTTGGACTTTACTTCAGTCTTCTTCATGACCTTGAACTATTATTCACTGAAGGCTTCGATGAACATTGCCAAGGAACGCAAGTCGACTTTCCATGACTTTGATAAGTCCGCCTACGCTGATGGTTCTTACTTTGACAAGTACGTGAACCGGGACTGGTCACCAAACACCGATAAGGTAGCGGCCCTCTTTGAAGGCCACCACATTCCTGACCAGAAAGATTGGGCGGAACTTCGTGACCAGGTTAAGCAGTATGGTCTTTATAACTCATACCGCCACGCCATTGCGCCAACTGGTTCGATTTCCTACGTTAACAACACGACCGCTTCACTGCTGCCAATTGTGAACCGGGTTGAGGAACGTCAGGAAGGGATGATTGGGAAGGTTTACTACCCAGCCCCTGGCTTGAACAATGAAACCATGCCTTACTTTATTTCCGCTTATGACGTGGACATGCGTAAGGTGATTGATGTATATGCGGCTGCCCAGGAACACGTGGACCAGGGGATGTCCCTGACCCTCTTCATGCGGTCAACCTTGCCAGAAGGCCTATACAGCTGGAAGAACGGTCGCACGGATAAGATGACGACCCGTGATCTTTCAATCCTACGGAACTATGCCTTCCACAAGGGTATTAAGTCCCTCTACTACATTCGGACCTTTACCGATGACAACCAAGAAGCGGGTGTCAATGAGTGTGAAAGTTGCTCGATTTAAATTAAGGACTATTAAGATTCGCTATTTGGCGAATCGTACATATCAGCTAAATTTTAATAATTGTCCGAAAAAGGGCGATTCTGCGGTCGTAACTTGCTATAATTGGGAGGTGTCATTTCAATGTCGACGGTCAGGGTTCTATATGCAACGATTGAGGGTAATACCCAGGCCTTTATTGACAAACTTGATGCCGTTGCTCGGCAAGCCGGCGATCAACTGGATGCCCAGTTGATCGGTGACGAGACTGAATATGCCCAAGAAGAGCGCCCTTTTGTGGTGATTGTGCCCACCTATTTGACTGGTGGGACGGGTGACGGTCCGGAAGTTGAAGAAATTATGACCAACGCCCTCGGTGAGTACGTTGAATTTGGTCATAATCGTCAACTCATTAAGGGTGTAATTGGGGCAGGAAACCGCAATTTTAACGTCCAATATGTACTGACTGGTAAACGGTATGCCGAAAAATTCGGCGTACCGTTAATTGCTGATTTTGAACTCAGGGGAAACAAATTCGAAATCCCCAAAATCTATGCCAAGATTAAAGCACAACTAGGAGAAAATTAACCATGGCAGAAGTAAGCAAGGATTCCTACCAAGCGATTAACTGGAATCACATTGAAGATGAACTGGACAAGGCTACCTGGGAAAAGTTAACCCAGCAGTTTTGGCTGGATACCCGTATCCCAATTTCTAATGATTTGCGGACTTGGCGGGGCAACATGTCGCCCGAAGAGCGCGAGCTGATGAATTTGGTCTTTGGAGGTCTGACAACCTTGGATACCCTGCAGTCCCAAGACGGGATTGCCTCCCTGCGCAAGGACGCTGTCAACCAGAAGGAAGAGGCGGTCTTAAACAATATCCAGTTCATGGAGTCGGTTCACGCCAAGTCCTATTCATCAATTTTTGAAACCTTAAACGAAAAGGCTACGATTGATGAAATCTTTGACTGGGCTGACACCAACCAGTACCTGCAGTACAAGGCTAACCGGATTAATGACATTTACCAGAACGGTTCCGCTTTGGAAAAGAAGGTCGCTTCGGTCTTCTTGGAAACCTTCCTCTTTTATTCTGGTTTCTACACGCCTTTGTACTTCTTGGGCCACAACCGGATGTTAAACGTGGCGGAAATCATTAAGCTGATTATCCGTGATGAATCCGTTCACGGTACTTACATCGGTTACAAGTTCCAACTGGGCTTCAAGAAGCTGTCTGAAGAAGAACAGACAAAGCTAAAAGAGTGGATGTACGACTTGCTCTTTGAACTTTACAGTAACGAAGAACAGTACACCCACGAACTCTATGACGGGGTTGGTTGGACTGAGGAAGTCTTGACCTTCCTGCGCTATAACGCCAACAAGGCCCTGATGAACCTGGGCCAGGAAGCAATGTTCCCAGATGGTCCTGAGGATGTTAACTCAGTGGTCATGAACGGAATCTCAACTTCTACGGCGAACCACGACTTCTTCTCAGGAGTCGGTAACGGTTACCTGCTTGGTCAGGTTGAGGCCATGGATAACGACGATTACGATATTTAAAGCATTAAAAAAAGCCTGCCAGGTAATGCCTGGCAGGCTTTTTGTTTTAGTGTTTTTAGATTTCCTGGTATTGGAAAAGCTTGAAATGATCTTTAAGGTAGGTGGCGAATTTAGGATAGAAACCAGCTGCGATGGTCACCCAAACGTAGGCAAAGAGGAATCCGGCAATTACGTCGGTGAAGAAGTGGGCGCTAAGGTACATCCGCGACAGGGCCGTCATCAGGGCAATCGTGATGACCAACCAATTAATGATATAGCGGGTCACGGTGTTGGTGATATTGGGTGAAACCAAGATCATAATCAGGAAGGCGACCACGAAGACCCCAAAGACGTGCTGACTGGGGAAGGAAGGGCCGTTGTCACTCAGAAGGTGACCCAAAGGCCGTTCCCGGTGGATAATGGTCTTAATGATGGCCATGACAATCTGACCACCAATAATGGTTCCCAAAGTCCAGATGGCTGGCACGTAAAGGCCGGCTAGAATCAGGACCAGGGCTAGCAGGGCAACATAGACAAAGTCCATCACTGGTGAGCCGAGGAAGGTGGCAATCGACATGACGACGTCACCGTAACCAGACTGGATGCTGGCCATAAATTGGCGGACGCTTTCGTCCATGTTGTTAGGGAAGGCCGTGTTCGTTCCCACCAGAACGGCGAGCACCACGACCAGGATTGCCGCCCAAATGGCGCGCCGTTTCTGCTTTAACTGAATGGCAATAATCATATGTACAATTCTCCTGCCGGAATCAACGTTATTAAGTAATAGTATAAACTAAGCCATTCAAGATAAACAAGTAGGCAAAGTGGCATTTGGCAAAAATAGTGCCAGATAAAAGAAAAAACTAGCAGCTGCTAGTTTCTTACTTCGTGTCAGGGATTTCCTTGGTCTTACCCTTGGCCCATTGTTGTAATTGTGCAATCGCTGCTTGGCGCTTCTTCTTAGAAGCATCGTGACCGACCTTGCGGGCACGAGCAAACGAGTTGAGCGGCTTCTTCAATGCCATGATCATACTCCTTATGTTTCAAATGCTTTTTATACAATTAATGAGTATACCCCAAAAGGGCGGTCAGTTCAAGTGCTATAATGTTATTCATGGAAGTTTGGACCCCAGCACAAATTAAAGGTTTCCGGCAGGACTTATTAGCCTGGTACGACCAAGAAGGCCGCCATGATTTACCCTGGCGTAAAAACCAGGACCCTTACCGGGTGTTAGTGTCTGAACTAATGCTGCAGCAAACCCGGGTGGAGACTGTAGTGGATTACTTTAACCGCTTTATGGCTGCCCTGCCCACGGTTCAAGATTTAGCGGCCGCGGATGAAGACCAGGTCTTAAAACTCTGGGAGGGACTCGGCTACTACTCCCGGGCCCGCAACTTACAGAAGGCCGCCCGGTATGTGGTTAACGATTTAAAAGGTAACTGGCCGGAAAGCAGTGACGACCTGGCTGATTTGCCCGGGGTTGGCCCTTACACTGCCGCCGCGATTGCCTCGATTAGTTTTGGCGAGGTGGTGCCAGCTGTGGACGGTAACCTTTACCGGGTCTTTAGCCGATTGTTGAAGATTGATGCTGATATTGCCCAACCAAAGACGCGTAAGATTTTTTATGATGCCATTGCGCCGATTGTTGATCCTGACCGCCCGGGGGATTTTAACCAGGCGATTATGGATTTGGGTTCTACTTATATGAAGGCTAAGAACCCCGACACCCTGCATTCACCGGTCCGCCAGTACAACGCGGCCTTCCGTGACGGGGTTGAGGACCAGTACCCGGTCAAGACTAAGAAGGCTAAGCCGGTCAAACAGCGTTGGGTGGCCTGGATTAGTCGAAAAGATGGTAAACTTTTATTTGAAAAGCGGCCGGCCCAAGGTTTACTGGCTAACTTTTGGACCTTCCCCCTGCGACCAATTGATAGCATCGAAGCCATTCAGGACCCGCAGTTAACGGTTAAACCGGTAGTCCATGTCTTTACTCACCGGCGCTGGGAAATTTGGCTGGTGGAACACCAAGTTCAACACCCCACTGATGACCAAGCCTACTTTAGTCCAACCGAATGGGCCGAATTGTCCCTGCCGACCTTACAGCATAAGTTATTAAAGAAGCTAAATGAGGTATCCGATGTTTCCGAACCCGAAAGCTAAAAAATTATTTTTCTGGACCATTGAACTCCTGGCCCTGACCTTATTAGTCTTTATCGTCTCCCGCCTGGACTTTCTCATGCACCCACTCTCGGTCTTCATGCAGACGGTCCTAACCCCGCTGTTGATTTCTGGCTTCCTATACTATGTCTTAAAGCCAATTTTAAAGTTGGTCGAGAAAATTAAGATTGGTAAGCGGCGGATTCCTCATATCGTGGCGGTGACGATTACCTTCTTAATCTTTTTGTTGGTTGTGTTCGGGGCGATGTGGATGCTATTGCCAACGATTGTGACCGAAGTGACCAACCTAATTACGACCCTGCCTTCTTCCATTAATGATGCCCGGCATCTGACTAATGAAATTATCCAGAGTCACTGGTTCCGCCGCCTGCATATTACGGTCAGCGATAACGACATTAAAAACAGTGTTAGCCAGTATGCTAGCACCTTCCTGTCCTTTACCGCTGGCACCCTGCAGACGGTGGTAGCCACCGCGACGAGTGTCACAATTAACATCCTGACTATTCCAATTGTCCTCTTTTACATGCTCAGCGACGGGGAACGCCTGGTGCCTGCCATCCAGAAGTTCTTCCCCAACCGGCGCAATGCCCAAATTGCTGACCTGGCAGGGCAGATGGACCGGACGATTGAAAAGTATATTTCCGGTCAGGCCATCCAGATGGTCTTTGTCGGCTTTTCAATGAGTATTGGCTACCTAATTATCGGGGAACCTTACGCCTGGTTACTGGGGCTGATTGCTGGGATTACGAACATCGTACCCTACGTTGGTCCCTGGATTGGGGTCATCCCGGCCCTGATTGTCGGCGGCACGATTTCCTGGAAGATGGTGGTCCTGATTTTGATTGTCATGGCCATTGTCCAGCAGGTGGTCGGCAGTGTGATTTACCCCAAGATGATTGGGAAGTCTTTGAAGATTCATCCGTTGACGATTATGTTGCTCTTGTTAGCGGCTGGGAACCTCTGGGGCATGGTTGGTATGATTTTGATTGTGCCGGTTTATGCCGTGGCCCGGACGGTGGTGGTCTTTGTCTTTGCCCTGCGCCGGATTGACCAGAACGAGAATAAAAACACTTGACGTTAAAGGCCTTATTCGATAATATTAAATGGTTGTCGTAGGCCATGCGGGTGTGGCGGAACTGGCAGACGCGCTGGATTTAGGATCCAGTGGAGTAATCCGTGCAGGTTCGATTCCTGTCACCCGTATTGCAACATTTTTAAAAAATGTTGTTGAAGTATCGTTCATTATTAGATATAATGTCTGAGTGCTTCATTTGCCGACTTAGCTCAGTTGATAGAGCATCTCACTAGTAATGAGGGGGTCGCCGGTTTGAGTCCGGCAGTCGGCATCAGCTCTTAAACCACCGGGTTTCCGGTGGTTTTTTTGTGCCTATTTTTCAGATTAAATTGTTATAATAAAACCAATTATTCGCTTGAAAGGGGAGTGGGATGACAGAAAGCCCAGAAGCAAGTACCGGCCCAATCTATGAAACCGTTTTGTTTGCCAGCCTCTTGACCATGACCGCTGGGGCCCTGGATGCCTATTCCTACCTCCTGCACAATGAGGTCTTTGCCGGCCTGCAGACTGGGAATTTAATCCTGCTGGGTCTGCACCTTGGCCGCGGTGACTTAGATGGGGCTGGTCAGTACGCCCTCTCAATCGGGGCCTTTATATTTGGGACCATTCTGGTCCGCTTTTTCCAGCACCAGATTAAACGAGCTGGCCGCTCAGACACCTTCCGTAAGCGTTGGGTCATGGTTTACCAGCTGGTGGTCATCGCGATTGCCCTGGCCATGTACCCCTTTAAGTTGGGGCATCTGCCTACGGCAGTGATGGCCCTGGCAGCCGCCGCTGAACTGCAGGAGTTCCGACGCTTGCACGGTGGGCCCTTCACACCACTAATGATGACTGGGAACGTCCGTAAGGTTTCTGAGGCCGGCTTGGACTGGTTGCGCTACCATGATCCCCAGGCCCGCCGGGTGGCGGCTGAAACCATCACCATTATTCTAAGTTTTGCCGGGGGTGGCTTTATTACCGGCCTGATGGTCCGCGTGATTGGACCTTGGGCCCTGGTGGTGCCAATGATTACCATCGTTTTGGCCCTTGGCGTTGACATTTATAAGCAAAAGCAGGGAGAATTGGCTGAACATGCAAGTTAAAAGTTTTAATGAACTAAGTCCGGAAGAACTGTACCAAATCCTGCGCCTACGGGCCGAAGTCTTCATTGTCGAGCAGGGACAACCCTACCAAGACATTGATAATAAGGATCAAGACAGCCTCCATGTCTTTGAAATCAAGGATGGTCAGGCGATTGCCTACACCCGGATTTATGAAATCGAAGACGGCCGGGTTAGCTTTGGCCGGGTGGTAACGGCTAAAGACGCCCGTGGCCACGGTCTAGGACGACGCCTGATGGATACGGTCATGGACACGATTGCCCAGCACTATCCGGATAAGGAAATCATGATTAACGCCCAAAAGCCGGTCGTTGGATTATACGAGAAGTTTGGCTTCAAGTCACAAAGCAAGCCTTTCTTATTAGAGGGTCGTCGCCACGTGGTGATGACCCATTCACCTAGTCAGGGTAATTAATAGAGGTTCTAATGATTGTTAAAACTTATGCTGAACTAAGTAAGGATGAGCTCTACCAAATTTTAAGGTTGCGCTGCCAGGTTTTTATTGTTGAACAGGAGCAGTTTTACCAGGATGACGATAACCAGGACCAGGACGCCCTTCACGTTTTTGAAAGTGAGGGGGATAAAGTGGTCGCCTATGCCCGGATTTACCGGTTAGAAAACGGTCAAGTCGCCTTTGGGCGGGTGGCGACCGCCGAGAGTGTGCGTGGTCACGGTCTGGGTAAGCAGTTACTCAATCAGGTGATGGCAACCATTGGCCAAGTTTATCCGGGGCAGCCAATTGAAATTGAGGCCCAGTTGCCAGTCGTGAAGCTTTACGAACGCTATGGCTTCACCACCGAGGGGGAACCCTTTGATTTGGATGGCCTAGACCATATCAAAATGGTGCATCCGGGCACACAAAAAGCCAGCTCCTAAGAGCTGGCTTTTTAGATGCAGTTGGCGGGAGTCGAACCCGCACGTCCTAAAGCGGACACAGGATCCTTAATCCTGCGCGTCTGCCAATTCCGCCACAACTGCAGTTGATAACCTTCCAAATACTACTAGGATAAGGCGACTTTGTCAAGCGACCCTTATTTTTAGGTGGCCTTTTTGCTAAAATGATAAATATTGGAGAAGATAAATGAAAATTTTTAAATGGCGGCGCGAAGAAGAAGTCGCAGATGAAGAAACCCAGGCCCAGGTTGATCTATTACAGAGTGAAAATGACAACCTGCTGGACCAGGTCGAAAGCTTAAAGTTGGATGTTTCTGAACTCCAGGAGCAAAACCAGCGCCTAACCGATAAGATTAACCGTAGCAAGTTCCAGCGAATGATGATTAAAACTGGAATTGGTCTGGGGATCCTGATTGTGACCTACATTGTCCTCATGCTGGTCAACACCAGTCCTGACCACATTATCTGGCTGCTAATCATTGAATCGGCCTTTATGATTTTGATGCTTCGAGGAGATGAAAAATGAGTCAGCACAAGATTCAACGCAAGCCCTTCGTGGTGGCCAACTGGAAAATGAATAAGCTGGCCCACCAGGTCCACGAGTTCTTAGATGAAGTCATGCCACCCTTAGCCCAGGTTGACCAGGTTGAAGCGGGAATTGCTGCCCAGGACATCTTCCTGGCTGACATGGTCCGTCAAACCGCGGATTCACCCCTCCAGGTGGTTGCTGAAAACGTCCACTGGGAAGATTACGGCGCCTATACTGGTGAAACTTCACCGCGGGCTCTGGCTGACATTGGCGTGCGCTACGTCCTAGTAGGGCACTTTGAACGGCGTAAGTTCTTTAATGAAACCGATGCCACGGTCAACCTGAAGGTCAACGCCGCCTTACGTAATGGGCTCAAGCCCATCATCGACATTGATGAGGACATGCGCGCTTATGCCCAGTTCATGGACGCGGAACCCGCCGTGGCCCAGGTCGCGGCAGCCCTGGCTGGAGTCGCAGTGGACCAGGTCCGCAACGTGACGATTGCCTATGAGCCCACCTGGGCGATTGGTTCGGGTGAGGCTGCCAGTGCCGACCAGGCCCAAAAAGCGGCCCACCTAATCCGCCAAACATTGGCCCACCTCTACTCGCCGGTGATTGCCGAAAAGATTCGGATTCTCTACGGTGGTTCGGTCACGGTTGATAATGCCCGCAGCATTATGGGTCAACCGGACATTGATGGGGTTTTGGTCGGCAAGGCTGCCTTGCATCCCAAGGCCTTTTTGGACCTGGTTGACATTGCCCAAACGACGATTGAATAGGCCAGTAAGCCGGATTTTCCAGGCTTAAAATGTTGTTTAATTTGTCACTAAATAATGGTACAATTGCCTTGGATTTATTAATATAAGCCAGCAACTAAAAGGAGAAATTTCAAGATGTCTTTAATTTCAGATATTATTGCACGCGAAGTTTTGGATTCACGTGGTAACCCCACTGTTGAAGCCGAAGTGATTACCGAAGTCGGTGGTTACGGTCGCGGTATCGTGCCTTCTGGTGCTTCAACCGGTGAGCACGAAGCCGTTGAGCTGCGTGATGGTGACAAGTCACGTTACCTGGGCAAGGGAACGACTAAGGCTGTTGCCAACGTTAACAACACCATTGCCAAGGCCCTGGTAGGTAAGTTTGATGTTACCGACCAGCGTGCAATTGACCAGGCCATGATTGACCTGGATGGTACTGAAAACAAGGGTAAGTTGGGCGCAAATGCCATCTTGGCCGTTTCAATTGCGGCAGCCCGCGCTGCAGCTGACGAATTGGGTGTGCCTTTGTTCTCATACATCGGTGGTATGAACTCATACGTTATGCCAACGCCAATGATGAACGTTATCAACGGTGGTGCCCACTCTGATAACAAGGTGGACTTCCAAGAGTTCATGATTATGCCGGTTGGTGCCCCTTCAATCAAGGAAGCCATCCGTTACGGTTCAGAAACTTTCCACCAGCTCAAGAAGTTGTTGGAAGCTGATGGTAAGGCTACCTCAGTTGGTGATGAAGGTGGTTTCGCCCCTGACTTTGCTAACAACGAAGAACCTTTGCAGTACCTGATTAACGCCATCGAAGTTGCTGGCTACAAGCCTGGTAAGGACATCGCCATTGCGGTCGATGTGGCTTCTTCAGAGCTTTGGGATGCTGAAAAGCAGAAGTACGTTTTGCGTTGGTCAACCAAGGAAGAATTCTCAACTTCAGAATTCATCAAGTACTTGGAAGACTTGACTGACCGTTATCCAATCATTTCGATTGAAGACCCAATCGATGAAAACCGTTGGGATGACTGGGTTACGATTACTAAGGACCTTGGTTCCAAGGTTCAATTGGTTGGTGATGACTTCTTCGTTACCAACACCCAGTACCTGCAAAAGGGTATCGACATGGGTGCCGCTAACTCAATCTTGATCAAGGTTAACCAGATTGGTACTATGTCAGAAACCATGGATGCCATCGAAATGGCTAAGGAAGCTGGTTACACGGCTATCGTTTCTCACCGTTCAGGTGAAACTGAAGACACGACCATCGCTGACTTGGTTGTTGCTACTAACGCCGGTCAGATTAAGACTGGTTCAATGTCACGTACCGACCGGATTGCCAAGTACAACCAGTTGATGCGCATTGAAGAATTGCTTGGCGACACTGCCCGTTATAAGGGAATCCAATCATTCTATAACTTGTCAGCCGACGCTCGCAAGAACATCGAAAACAAGTAATTCAAAAAAACACCCGTCAGGGTGTTTTTTATTACCTAAAAAGGGGGTGAAATGGTGGAACGTTGTTACTGGGCCGAGAATTTACCCGAAGAAGACCCGATGGTGATTTACCATGACCAGGAGTGGGGCCGACCAACCCATGATGGGCAGAAGTTATTCGAACTCCTAACCTTAGAAGCCTTCCAGGCCGGGCTCAGTTGGCGGACGGTGCTGAACAAGCGGGCGGCTTTTAGGGCCGCCTTTGCCGATTTTGACGTCAACCAGGTTGCCAAATACGGTCCCGACCATGTTGAGCATTTGATGCAGGATGCCAGCATTATCCGTAACCGGCGTAAGATTGAGGCCACCATTCATAATGCCAGGGCCATTATGGCCATGGCAGGTGGCTTAACTGACTTTAGCTGGTTAATCTGGGGAAGTGTTGGCGACCAGCCGGTTGTCCGGCCGGCGGGACCGGCTGCAAAATTGCCACCCCAGACCCCCGAATCGGTGCAGCTAAGTAAGAGCTTAAAGCAAAACGGCTTTGCCTTTGTCGGTCCGGTCACGGTCGAGTCCTTTATGCAGGCGGCCGGGCTGGTCCGCGCTCATACCCAGGCCTGCTTTTTAAATTAAGTGAATAAAGAAAAGCCCCTCGAAAGAGGGGCTTTTTTGATGCGCAATCCGGGAGTCGAACCCGGATTTCAAGAACCGGAATCTTGCGTGCTATCCATTACACCAACCGCGCGAACTAGATAATTATAACCTACTTTGCAGGAATTTCCAAGTAGGTCGGATCGCCAATCTCGAAGTCCAGGTTGGCCGAAAACTGGTTGGTCAGTTCCTTTTCAAATTTAGGTAGTTCGCTTTCAGCTACGGCCACCACGATGTGCACCAGGGTATCGTAGGTCGTATCTAAGATGGGGTAGTCTTGACTTTTCAGCCAATAGGTCAGCTGGTCGGCGTTCTTGTAGTCGATGTTAATGGTGACCTTGAGACGGGTTAGGCGTTCAACCAGGCCCAGGGATTGGAGGCCACCGGCCACCGTGCCAGCATAGGCCCGGATTAAGCCCCCGGCCCCCAGCTTAATGCCACCAAAGTAACGGGTGACGACTGCCGCCACATTGTGGACCTGGTTTTTCTGGAGGACTTCTAACATGGGCACGCCAGCCGTGCCACTGGGTTCGCCGTTGTCACTGTAGCGCTTGATTTCGTCTTGGGGACCGATGACATAGGCAAAAACGTTGTGGGTGGCCTTGTAATGTTCCTTGCTAATCCGGTTAACAAAGTCCTGGGCCTCATCCTCGTTATTAACCCGCTGAAAGTTGACAATAAAGCGGGATTTTTTAATATCTTGTTCCCAAAGACCGCTTTGGGGAGCGATTGTTAAAAAGGGTTCCATGTGCCGTATTATACAGCATGGAAGACGCACAACTCTACGGTCGGACGGTGGTTTGGCCAAAAATTAAACCCGTCTCTGACTATATCCAGCAACGACCGGCCATCGTCAACGGTGCTTGCCAGCGGTGTGGTCAAAGGCAGTTAGCCGCCTTGCCCCGGAAGCAAGTTTACTGCCAGTCCTGTATTCAGCTAGGTCGGGTTAGCAGCCTGGATGTCTTACTGACTCTGCCCGAACCAAACTGCTTTCCAGCCAGTCCGGGCTGTCAGTGGACCGGGGAACTGACTGCAGCCCAGCAGCAAGTTAGTCAGGAGTTGATTGCCACCTGGCGGGCCCGGCAGCGACGCCTGGTTTGGGCGGTTACTGGGGCCGGTAAGACCGAGATGCTCTTTCCCTTGCTGAATGAGGCCCTACTAAACGGTGACCGGGTCGCCCTGGTTTCTCCCCGTTTGGATGTGATTAATGAATTGGCGCCCCGCCTGCGGGCTGCCTTTCCTGGGCAGGGCTTGATGGTTTTACACGGGCGGGTCGAGGAGCCCTACCAGTACACCCAGCTGGTCTTAGCCACGGTCCATCAGTTACTGCGCTTTTACCAGGCCTTTGACCTGATTATTATTGACGAAGTTGACAGTTATCCCTACCAGGGGGATGCCATGCTCGCCCAGGCAGTTGGCCAAGCGGCTAAACCCGAGCACAGCGAAATTTATCTAACGGCGACGCCCACCCGGACGCTTAGACAAGAAATCAAGCATGGGGAACTGGAGGTTTCCTATCTGCCCCTGCGCTTTCACCGGCACCTGTTGCCCAATATTACCGTTCAGTGCTGTAAGGACTGGCGCAAGCGGTTACCCCATAGGTTGAAAGAGCAGGTGGGTCAGCTGGCACAATCAGGGCGCCCCTTTCTAATCTTTGTGCCTCAGGTGACCGATTTGGCCGTGCTGGCGGCTTACCTGGTTGACTTTAAAGCGCTGAAGGGACATACAGTGCACGCCCAAGATCCAGAACGAACGGAAAAGATTGAAGACCTGCGGGCTGGCCGGGTCCAGTACCTGGTAACCACGACCATTTTGGAACGAGGCGTGACTTTTAAGGGCATTGATGTTGTCATTATCGGTGCTGAGGAGCGGGTCTTTACTGAAAATGCCCTGGTGCAAATTGCCGGTCGGGTGGGCCGCAGCACGGAACGTCCAACTGGTGAGGTCGTTGCCTATGCCCGTTATCACAACTGGGCCCTGGCTGCTGCCCAACGTCAAATCAAGGCCATGAATGCGCGCGGTCAGAAACTGCTGGACCATGGCTGATACTTGTCTAATGTGTGGGGCCTACCTCGACCAGGCTAAGAACGTGCTGACAGTGTTGGGCCTTAATGATGGGCGGCAACCATTGTGCGCGACCTGTTTGGCGGCCTTAGAACCGATTGGCCAGGAATATTGCCCGGGTTGTGGCCGCAAGCAGGGCAGCCTGGATCTCTGTGGGGATTGCCTGCGGTGGCAGTCCCTAGGCCACCGCCTGCTAAATAACCGGGCCCTCTATGTCTACAATGATTTTTTAAGGGATTATATCCGCCAGTACAAGTTTCTAGGCGACTACCGGCTCCGAGCAGTGATGCAAACCGCCATGATTCAACACATCAAAGTCCAAGGAGCAGCTCTGGTGGTTCCAATCCCAGTTAGTGAAGAAACGATGCAAATTCGTGGTTTTAACCAGGTAACCGGTTGGTTGCCTAAGCGTTTATACCAGCCACTTTTGTCGGTCAATAGCCAGCACAAGGGCCATCAATCACACCGGACTCGGCTGCAGCGACTATCAACCAGCCAAATCTTTGCGGTCAGCAAACCAGGGCAAGTTAAAAACCAGCAAATCCTGCTGGTCGATGACATTTACACCACCGGTCAAACCCTAATGCTGGCGGCAGCAGCGCTGTACCAGGCTGGTGCTACAGCGGTACACAGTGTGTCCCTGGCCCGCTAAGACCTATGTTAAACTAGGGGACAGAGTCACTAGGAGGAGAACTATGACCCCACTGTTTATGCTATGTTTTACGGTTGCATCGATTTACCTGGTATTTTTAGTGATTAAACCGATAAATTTCAATAAATTGATGCCTTATACGCCCTGGCAGGCAGCGATGCTCAAGGTGATCGTGGCGACGGTTTTGGGTTATCTCCTGGCAACCTGCCTGATTAGTCTGACCACTTGGATTTTTGATCTACCGGCAAGCTTATTAAAACATTAAACTCTGGCCCCGGCAGGCAGGGCGTGAGTATGGTATAATTTACTGGATTATATAGGTTATTAGCCCCTGGTTTGCCTATGTGATGTTTAATTAATTATTTTAGATTAGCACTATGTTTTTTGGAGAAATTAGTAATGGCTAAAGATATCGGAATTGACTTAGGAACAGCCAATGTCTTAATTTACGTCGAAGGTGAAGGTATCGTCTTGAACGAGCCTTCGGTTGTTGCAGTTGATGACAAGACTGACCGTGTATTGGCAGTGGGTTCAGAAGCCTACCGGATGGTTGGACGTACCCCTGGCAACATTCGTGCCGTGCGGCCCCTCAAAGACGGTGTCATTTCTGACTTTGATGTGACTGAAGCCATGTTGACCTACTTCGTTGATAAGCTCAATGTTAAGGGCTTCATGTCTAAGCCTAATATCATGATTTGTGCGCCAACCAATATCACTGAGATTGAGCGTAAGGCCATTATTCAGGCCGCTGAAAAGGCCGGTGGTGCCAAGGTTTATTTGGAATATGAGCCTAAGATTGCGGCCATTGGGGCCGGACTAGATATCTTCAAGCCGATTGGCTCAATGGTCATTGATATTGGGGGTGGAACTTCTGATATCGCCATCCTTTCCCTGGGTGACATCGTGGTGGCTGAGTCCATCCGCGTTGCCGGTGATCGGATGAACATCGACATCGTCAATTACTTGAAGCGCCGTCACAACCTAGTTGTTGGTGAGCGCTCAGCTGAAACCATCAAGATTGAAATTGGTTCAGCCTTGCAAAGCGACAACCCGAAGACGACCGAGGTTCGTGGCCGTGATAACTTCGATGGGATGCCTGAAACGGTCACCATCGATGCTAACGAAGTCGAAGAAGCCTTGCACGAGACCTTAGAGCAGATTGTTGCTGCTGCGCATTCTGCCCTGTCAAAGCTGCCACCTGAACTAGCTGCGGATATTATTGATCGCGGGATTATGGTGACCGGTGGTGGTGCCTTGTTGGATGGGATGGATAAGCTCCTGTCAGACAACTTGGGTGTGCCAGTCTTCGTGGCGGAGTCACCCCTCGATAACGTGGCCAAGGGAGCCGGTGCTCTCTTAGAGCACATGGAAGCAAAGCGCTGAGGTAGGTTATGAGTAAACGCAGTCAAAATTTTGAGGTGGCCCTAAAGGACCTTGATGACCAGGTCCAAGTTTTGGTTGCTGACCAGCAAATTGGTCGGATTGAAACTGGTACTCAGGGTTTTGTGGGCTATGTTGGTGACCAGGTAGTGGTTGCCCAGGCCAAAAGTACTGATGAAGCTCTTCAGGCAATTTTGGCTAGCTTTAATTTACATCATTAAACGCTAGCAGCTAAAAATCCTTTGCGTAAGCAAAGGGTTTTTGTACATAAAAGTAAAAGTTACACGGATAAGTAGGTAGGCATTATGCAACGTGTCATTTCACGCAGTTTTCGTCGGTCGTCAGGTTCTGAACTCGACTGGGGAATTATCTTAATCTTATTGTGCCTGATGATTATTGGGCTAGGGTCCCTGTACTGGGCCGTGGCGGCTACAGGACAGGGTAGCCCCTTGCGCGCCCTAGTGACTCAGGGTCTTTACTGGGTAGTCGGGATTACCATGATTATCTTTTTGATGCGCTTTGATGCCAGCCAACTCTGGCGCTTAGCACCGGTTGCTTACGGTCTAGGAATTGTCCTATTGATTGCCATTCTCTTTCTCTATAACCGGCAGATGGCCATTGATACCGGGGCTAAGTCCTGGTTTGTGCTAGGGCCAATTTCCTTTCAGCCCTCGGAAGTGGTTAAGCCAGCCTTCATCTTGATGCTGAGTAAGGTGGTGGCCAACCACAACCGCCTTTATCCAGTTCACACCCGGGAATCAGATTGGCTGTTGATTCGTAAGATGTTAGAGTGCCTGCTGCCAGTCCTGCTCTTATTGATTCCGCAAAATGACCTGGGAACCATGCTGGTCTTCATGGCCATCTTTGGTGGGGTTCTCCTGGTTTCAGGGGTTACCTGGCAGATACTGGGACCAATTATCGCTATCGGGGCAGCCGTTGGTGGCACGCTGATTTTCCTGGTGACCTCTTCCTTTGGGCGGGGGATTCTGTCTAGGTTAGGTTTTCAGGCCTACCAGTTCTCCCGGGTGGACTCCTGGTTGCACCCTGGCCAGGATACTTCCAACACCGGTTATCAGACCTACCAAAACCTGAAGGCGATTGGCTCCGGCCAGCTCTTTGGTTCAGGTTGGGGAAACCTGCGGGTCTTTGTCCCAGTCCGTGAATCGGATATGATTTTTTCGGTCATCGGTGAGATGTTTGGGTTCGTCGGGGGAACGGTCTTAATTGGTCTTTACTTTGCCCTAATTTACCTGATGGTCCGGGCAGCGATGCGGGCCCGGAACGCCTTCTATGCCTACATTGCCACCGGGGTAGTGATGATGGTGCTTTTCCACGTCTTTGAAAACATTGGGATGGGAATTGGCCTGTTGCCACTGACCGGTATTCCACTGCCCTTTATTTCACAGGGAGGTTCTTCCCTGCTCAGTAACATGATTGGGGTTGGCTTGATTATGTCGATTGGTTACCAGCAACAAAGTACGACCTTCAACGAATCAACTGGATTTTCAATGTAAATGGATAGACTCGCTGATATAAAAGAAAAGTTATACGACCTGCACCAAAAAACGCGGGACGGCCTGGTTTTTGAATCCTTAGGAGAGCTACTCTTAGCCTTGCGACGGGACCAACCGGTCTTAGAACGCCAGGCGGTAATCCTGCCCGAGGGTGGGGATTTATCCCTGGCCTTAATCAAGGACTACCAGGAACGGTGGTTGGACACCCCTGATGAACTTAAGGACCAGCTGCCAGTCGATGACCAGGACCTGCAGATTATTTACAATCAACTGGCTAATCCGGTGGCCAAGTACCGCGACACTGGTGCCTTCTTCTTCCTGGGTGCAGCGGTTCAAAGTGGTAACTTAACCGCGGACCAACTGCGCTGGTTGACCAAGCGTTCCATCAGTGACCAGCACCTTTTAAGCCATATTTTGGAGGAGCTGAATGATGGTGCCTACGACCGCTCTTACAGCTTGGCCTTCTTGGCCATTTTGCTGGCCCGGGACCGGGGAAGCGAGGGTGGTGGTTTCATTGACCAAACCCTAATGGCCCAACTGGTTGACCAGGTGGCGGTCTTGAGCTTTGTGGAGGTTGACACCCGCGGCTTTGTCGATGAGAAGGGCTGGGTCCATATCTTTGCCCACCTAGCCAATGTTTTAAACGAGCTCTTTGAGCACCCCAAGCTACGGCGGGCCGATAAAATCTTTCTGATGGCTACGGTCATGAGCAATTTTGCGGCCCTGACGACCCCGCTGACCATGGGTGAGGTGGGTCAGCTGGTCGGTGCCCTGGTTGATCTCACCCGCCAGCATGATTTATATGCTGACTTTGGCCTGATTAACCTCAAGCTGTGGCGGCAAGACATTGTCAACGAGCCCTACCAACAAACCCGGGCCCGCTGGCAGCAGCTCTACAACCGGATGCAGTTTTTCCACGAGGTGATTGTCTGCGGCCGCACCCGGGTACCGGAGGCGATTATGGACTATGTCCTCGTCACCAAAAATTATCTTTCTTAAGGACGAAAAAATGAATAAAAAAAACGTGGTCTTGCTCTTTGGGGGCAACTCCTCCGAGCACGATGTTTCTAAGCGCTCGGCCCAGAACTTCTATGATGCCTTGTTGGCGACCGGTAAATATACAGTCCAGGTGATGGCCATCGCCCAAAATGGATTTTTTATCGACCCAGAACGCTCGTTTAAGATTATGCAGCAGGCTGATGAGCAGCCACTGGTTGATGCCTACATGGCTGGTCTAGACACTAGTAAACCCTTGGCACCCTTGGCGGCCTTGGATTTATTGGATCGAATCGATATCTTCTTTCCAGTCGTTCACGGTAACCTAGGTGAAGATGGGACCTTGCAGGGTCTTTTCCGTCTCTTAAAAAAGCCCTTTGTGGGAGCACCGCTCCGGGGCCACGCGATTAGCTTTGACAAGGTTTTGACCAAGGAGCTGTTAACGGTGCACGGCATCCGGAATACTAAGTACCTGGTTGCCAATCAGGAAGACCTGGACCAGCCTACCTGGGCCAAGGTCAAGCTTGAATTAGGACCAGTGGTCTTTGTTAAGGCTGCTAACCAGGGATCTTCAGTTGGTATTTCCCGGGCGGAAAATGAGGACGAATTCGAAGCGGCCATGGCTGATTCCTACCGCTATGACCACAAGGTTTTGATTGAACAGGCCGTCAATGGCCCCCGCGAACTTGAAGTTGGCGTGATTGGAAACGACCACCCATTAGTTTCTGAAATTGGGGCCCACCATGTGCCTGAACAGGGTGAGGGAAAGGCCTGGTATGACTACCAGAGCAAGTTCGTTGATAACTCGGCGGTGGAGTTTGAAATTCCGGCCCAGTTACCAGCGGATGTTACCCAGGAAATTAAGGACATGGCCCTCGATGCCTACAAGGTTTTGAACCTGCGGGGCGAGGCGCGGATGGACTTTCTGATTGACGAGAACAATGTGCCCTACCTGGGTGAGCCCAACACCCTGCCGGGCTTCACTAACATGTCGCTCTTTAAGCGGCTCTGGGATTACTCTGACATTGATAATGCCAAGCTAGCGGACATGTTGGTCCAGTACGGCCTGGAAGACTTTAAGCGCGACAGTGAGATTAGCTATGCCTTTGAAGCCTTGGGCGATGAAAAGGTCGGCCATTTCCACGATAGCCGCAAAAAAAAGCAGGACTGAGCGTCCTGCTTTTTTATTGAATTATATTTTATTTTGCAGGTTCACGGACGATTAAGACATCCGCCGCTGCAGCCTGACTAACGTAGTGGGCGACTGACCCTAAGATAAAGCGCTCAATGGCGTGGGGCTGACCAGCGCCCATCACAATCAGATCAGTGCCGAGTTCCTTTGGCACTTGGTGGGCAATCATTTCCTTGGGGGAGCCAAACTCGATTAGGTACTCGACCTGGGCCACGCCCGCCTTTTTAGCAACTTCCTGGTCATGGTCGAGGCTGTTTTTGACGTCCTGGGTAACCTGGTCTAACAACTGGTCATCAAAGCTGGCCAGGTTAGCATAGGCCCGGGTGTCAACCACGGTAAGCAGGGATAGGACGGCCTGGTCACCGGCGGCTAAGGCAAAGGCGATGCCGCGTTGTAAGGCGGCCTGGGAGCTGTCGGAACCATCAATGGGCACTAAAATCTTCTGATAAGGTTGGGCTGTCATCACAATCTCCGTTCTATTACTCGTCAACCAGTATAACGCGTCTTTTTTAGGATGAACAGGATTAAAAAAAGGCCGACATCCGAAGATGGGCCCTGGAACACTCAATTGGTACCGTTAATCGCCGCGCAGATTTTCCTCGAAATTTCGAGGTGGGTGAATTGCCAACAGCGCAGACTACCGAAAGAAAGGGTTTGCCTTTGCTCGGAGGTTTCATCACCCAAATAAAAGGGTGTAAGGAAAAAGCTGATGATGCGACAATGCGTATACCTGAGGAATTCCATCACCAATTATAACGCGGCCAAAATGTGAAAAACAGTCTTGACATTGGCTCAGGATTTACGCTGTCCTTGGTCCTGGCGGGTCTTTAAACTCTGGTAAATGTCAGCATACTGCTGTTCGGTGTTAGAATTACCCTTAGCCTGGAAGTAGTGCTTACCCTTCAGTGGGGTAGGCAGGTACTGCTGGGCTACCCAGTCATTGGGATAGTCGTGGGGGTAGAGATAGTCCAAACCGTGGCCAAGTTTCTTGGCCCCCTTATAATGGGCATCTTTCAAGTGGGCTGGAATATCGAAGTGCTTGCCGGAATTAACGTCACTAAGGGCTTGATCCATGGCCTTGTAGGCCGCGTTGGACTTGGGCGAAAGGGCCAGTTCAACCACAGCGTTGGCAATTGGAATCCGGGCTTCCGGGAAGCCAACTGCCTGCGCAGCCTGTAGGGCGGTCACCGCGCGTTGCACCGCGGCTGGATTGGCAATCCCCACGTCCTCGTAAGCAGTCACCGTTAAACGGCGCACAATCGAAGGCAGGTCACTGGCTGCAATTAGGCGGGCCGTGTAATGTAAGGCGGCATCGACGTCTGAGCCACGGATGGACTTTTGCAGGGCCGAAACCACATCATAATGGGCATCGCCGTCTTTGTCGGCCGAAAGGGAACGCTTTTGTAGGGTTTCTTCCACATCGGCCAGACTAATCTTAATACTGCCATCCTCAGCCGGGGTGGCCGACAGCACTGCTAGTTCTAAAGCATTGAGGGCCGACCGTAAATCACCGTTAGTAGCGGTGGTTAGGTGGTGCATGGCGCTTGGCTCTAGGTCAATGTCGTACTCACCCAGACCATTTTCCTTATCAGTCAAGGCGCGCTTAATGGCCGACTCGATGTCTTTGGGCTGTAATGGTTTAACTTCAAAAATCTGGGTCCGCGATCGGATGGCCGGGGTAACATTTAGGTAGGGGTTTTCGGTGGTGGCGCCGATTAAAATGATGGCCCCGGATTCCAGGTGGGGAAGTAAGAAGTCCTGCTTGACCTTGTTAAGACGGTGAATCTCATCTAGCAGTAGGACTACGGTTCCCGACATCTTGGCCTCTTCGGCGACAATCTGCAGGTCTTTTTGACTATCGGTGGCCGCGTTTAACATCCGAAAAGAAAAGGAGGTTGACCCGGCAATGGCGCTGGCAATCGAGGTCTTACCGGTACCAGGTGGTCCGTATAAAATCATCGAGCGCAGCCGTTTGGCCTGGACCATCCGCCAAATAATTTTATTCTTACCGACCAGGTCCTGTTGGCCAACGATATCTTCAATTTTTTTAGGCCGCATGCGGTAGGCCAATGGTTGCTGGGACATAGGGAACCTCTATTTTAAGTAAATATGGTCACGGTTAATGGCCTGGTCAGCAGCGACGACGATGGCATTGGGATCCTCGACGTGGGCCGGCGGGTTACCCGAAATAATCCGGTAGGGGTGCTGACTTTGGTTGGCAATTTTTAGGTAGTCACTGAGATAATCACCGACTAGATTCTGGTCAATCAGAATCGTGCCGGGTAGGTCTTTCAGGGCAGCTTGGAAGGCTTGCTGAATATCAGCCTGACCAACCTGGGAGGCCTTGACGGCCAGGGCGACCCGTTCCCGGAAGGTACCTAAAAAGCGGCGTTGTTCGTCGGGATTTAGCTTGGGTCCACCGGGTTGCATTTGTTCTTGTTCAAGGCGTTGATTGAGGTCCATGAGGGCTCCCTTTCTGTACTTAACTGCCTCTTATCTTAGCAAAAATCAGAACTACAAAAAAGATGGCCAGCCCGCCATTTCTTAAGATTAGTTTAGGATGGGGCCGGGGCCAGGTTGACCGTGGTAGAATGAAGAAAAAACTGAGGCGGTGTGATGGACATGGATTCATTTCGTAATCTGCATGACTTCGTGAAAAATGGTGAATATCAGCGCTACCAAGCGCTTTACGACCAGCACAGCGTTTACTGGCAGGGCTTTCGGGATGGTATCATGGAAAGCTATCTCTACGATGGTAAACGCCGCCACTACCTCCGCCGCTTCTTTTACGAGTGGGGCAAACGACGTCGTGGTGATGATAACAGCCGGGAGTACCAGGCTGGTCACCAGATGGGGATGCAAAGTCAGTGGCGCAAGGCCAAGTAATTATCTTAATCAAAAGCACCAGGCCATTGGCCCGGTGCTTTTTTAGTAAATTAATTCCAAAACAAAAGCACCCCAAGAGGGTGCTTTTTCAACCGTAGGATTAACCAAGACGGTTGTAGTATTCGACGATTAGGGCTTCGTTGATGTCAGCATCCAACTCTTCCCGTTCTGGCAAACGAACGAGGGAACCAGCCAACTTGTCAGCGTCGAAGTCAACGAACTGTGGCCGTGAAACTACGGATTCAACCGCAATTTGAATTGGCACAATGTTCTTTGACTTTTCACGAACTGAAACAACTTGTCCAGGTTCAACTTCGTATGAAGGGATATCAACGCGCTTGTTGTCCACCAGGATGTGACCGTGGTTAACCAACTGACGAGCCTGCTGGCGGGTAGTGGCCAAACCTAAGCGGTAAACCAATGAATCCAAACGACGCTCCAACAAGATCATGAAGTTGGTACCGTGGGTACCCTGGCGAATCTTACCAGCCTTGTTAAAGAGGGCGTGGAATTGACGCTCGCTCAAGCCGTAAGTGAAACGCAACTTCTGCTTTTCGCGCAGTTGCAAGCCATATTCAGAAATCTTACCGCGACGACCATTACCGTGGTCACCAGGGGCGTAAGGGCGGCGTGAAAGTTCCTTACCAGTACCTGACAAGGAAACGCCTAAGCGACGGGATACCCGCCACTTTGGTCCAGTATAACGTGACATATATTATGTCCTCCAAAATGTATTTTGCTGTACATTTGAGGGCAAGCACCAGATGCGTGCAGCGTCAATTAAATCGTTTCTCAGTGACAGTAGCGATGTCCTTACTAACGAGTTGAGACGTTGTTGACGCGCTTCTTTACTTGCTGCTACTTAATACAACGCTTACTAGTGTACCAAATCCGCCTGCCATTGACAAATTATTAAGAAAATAATAAAGGCTGCCGGCCCAAGGCTGACCCTGAAAAAAATAGTGTATGGTGTATTTAAGTAAATTTTAAACTAGGTGAGATAGACATATGTGGGGAATTATCATTGGGGTTGTAGTCTTCGCCCTGGCAGTTTTGGCAGTGGTCGGTTTCTTGGCCCAGCGTAAGTACATTAAAACTATCCAAGAAATTGAAGCCACGAAAAAGGGCCTGGTGGCCCTAAACGTGCAGCAGGCAGTCTTAGATGCCCGTAAGCTAGCCCTGACCGGCCAGTCCCTCCAGGACTACCAAGATTTAGAAACCCGTTTTAATGAGGTTAAAAACCAGAACTTCTTGGCCATTGATAACTTGATTAACGAGGCTTTGAGTAGCGTCCAGCGTTACCGCTTGGTTAAGGTTCGCCATCAAATTAAGGCCTTGCAGGACTTGCTGGCTCAGACTGAAGAAACCATCCAAGCGGTTCAAAGTGGCCTGGCCGACCTTGAGCAGGTGAACCTCTCTCATCAGAAGATGATTGAGAAGCTGCGGGGAACTTACGCCGTCGCTCGGCAAGAAATCGAAGACCAGCGGTCAACCTTTGGGCCGGCCTACTTTAATCTCCTGGCCTTCATTGACCAGTTGGCGGCCGATTATCAGGAGTTTCGTAAGCTGACTGAGGCCGGTGACCAGGCCAAGGCCTCCGATGTTTACGAGCAGCTCGCCATGGAGAGTACCCAGCTGGAGCGGATGCAGGTCCAAGTGCCAGAACTGATGGCCACGGTTAACGGGAAGTTCACAGATCAGCTAGCCGAGCTAGCCGACGGCTACCAGGTTCTGTCAGATCAGGGTTTTGTTTTCGTTGACACTGACATTCCAGCCGAACTTGATGACTTGGATCAAAGCCGGCGGGACATTCTTGGCCTGATTATTGATTTGAAATTAAAGGAAGCCAAGGACCAGGTTACGGTTTTTGAAAACCAGGTTCAGGATCTCTATGCCACCATGCAGCGAGAAATTGACGCCAAGGCGGCGGTTAAGGCTGGTACTAGCCAGTTGGTTGAGCAGATTAAGCGTCTGCGGGAGCAAAACCAGTTACTCTTCTTGGAGTTAGAACGCCTGCAACAGGTCTTTTACATTGATGAAGGCGAGGCGCCCAAGCGGCGGGACTACCAAAACCAGATTGAACAGGTTGAAGTAGCCCGTAAAGCTGGTCAGGAACAACTCCACCAAAAGCAAATTACCTACTCCGAACTGCAAGCCATGCAAGCTGAGTGGCGGGCTGCCCTTGACCAGGTCGAAGACGGCCAGGTTGATATGTGGCAGCGGATTCGGGCCATCAAGCCGGCCTTTGATTCTGCCAGTGATCTCTGCCAGGACTACGTTGTCCAGGTAAAGGGGATGCAGCAGCGGCTGGATCGGATGGACCTACCCGGCTTACCGGAAGCTTACTTGGACTACCTTTACAATGTCATGGCTGAAATTGAGCGCCTTAATGACGCCTTGACGGCTAGCCGGGTCAACATGGACGAAGTGCAGCGGCAGTTGAGCATTGTTTCAGCGGACATGGACACGCTTAAAGAGCGGACCCAGTCCCTGGTTGACCAGGCTAAGGTGGCCGAGCAGTTGTTGCAGTACGCTAACCGCTACCGCCTCAGTCACCAAGAAGTTGCCCAGGCCATTGCCGAGGCTTCCCAGTACTACAGCCAGGACCATAACTATGGTCGGGTGATTGATGTCTTGGGTCCAGCCCTCGACCGGGTCGATGTTGGTATCTACGAACGAATCGTTAACAGCAACAAGCGCCACCAATCCTTACCATAATAAAAAGCAGGCCATCTGGCCTGCTTTTTTATTTGGTTTTGATAGTGGAATGGCGAATCCCATAAGCGAAATACAAGATTAAGCCCAGGACTACCCAGATGGCGTACATTTCCAAGGTCTGGGGTGCCAGAGAGAAAATCAGGTAGAGGCTAATCAAAGCCGTCAGCACCGGAATGACTGGATAACCCGGCACCTTGAAGCCGTCGTGGGCTAGGTCCTTGCGCTGGCGTAGAATAACGACGCCGACACTGATAAAGAGGAAGGCCACCAGGGTTCCAATGTTAACCAGGTTGGCCAACACACTGAGGGGGATGAAGCCGGCAAAGACGGCCTCGACTACCGCGGCCACCACGATTGCCCGCATGGGCAACTTGGTTTTTGGATCAACATGGCCTAAGTACTTAGGTAAGAGACCGTCCCGGCCAAAGGAGTAAGCCAACCGAGATGAGGCGTAGATTAAGGCCAGGATGGCGGTAAAGGTTCCAATCAAAGCCCCAACGGTAATCACAACTGAGAACTGGGTCTGATGAACCGCCTGTAAGGCGAAGGCGGCTGGGTCATCGACCCCTAATTTCTTGTAGCTAACAATCCCTGTCAAGACAATGGCAAAGAGGGTGTAGAGCACGGCGGAGATTACCACTGTGCTAATCAGGCCCCGGGCCATGGTCTTGGTCGGATTTTTAACCTCAGCGGCATGGGCGGCCACCGTGTCAAAGCCCAGGAAGGCAAAGATCACACTGGCGGTAGCAGCCCGAATCCCGTCACTGCCTAGGAAACCAGTCCGGAATTCCTTGGGGTAGAAAGGCACGTAATTGTTGGTTTTAATAAAGAAGGAACCAGCCACGATAAAGGCAACCAGAATGCCAACCTTGATAATCACAGCACTGTTCTCAATCTTTTTAGAAGCATTCAAGCCCCGTCGAATAATCAGGAAGACGACGAAGATTACCAGGATGGCTAGTAGGTTAACCACCCCGCCTTCCATCGGTCCATTTTGCAGGGCCGCCGGCAGGGAGAGGTTAAAGATGGCCAATAAATTATTAAGGTAGGCCGAGAAACCAGTCGCAATCGCAGAAACGGCCAGGAAGTACTCCAAGATTAGTGACCAACCTAGGATCCAACCAATGACCTCGCCGTAGACTACGCTACCGTAGGAATAGGCTGAGCCCGCGACTGGCATTGCCGATGAAAATTCGGCAAAGGCCATCGCCGCCATGCCAGAAAAGATGGCGGCAATTAAGAAGGCGACCGAAACGGCGGGACCAGCGTGCTGGGCAGCGGCATGACCGGGCAGGATAAAGATTCCAGTTCCAATCACGGTCCCCACACCCAGGCCAATCAGGTCCTTCGTGGACAGTTCCCGTTGCATCCGGGAGTCCTTGGTTAAGTAGCCCTCAACCGATTCCCGTTGAAAGGCTCTTTTAATAATATTCATCTTACTTCCCACTATTCTAATTTTTATTACATATTATATTAGCAAGTCAGTATTTACTTGTCTAATAAATTGATGATAATCTAAGGGTCAAAGCCGGAAGGGAGATGCGCGACATGCAGCAGCGGAAGGTAATCGTTATTACTGGGACGGCCGGCGTTGGGAAAACCACCGTTGCCCACTATTTAAAGCGCCATTATCAGGTGCCCCAAGTTATCACCCACACTACCCGGCCACCACGGCAGGGGGAGGTGCCCAACCAGGACTACTATTTTGAGAGCCCGGCCAGTTTCGACCAGAAGCACTACCTGGAATCAGTTGATTATGCCGGGGCTAAGTATGGCTCGTCCTATGAAGGACTCGAGCAGGCTTGGGCCCATCACCGCCTGGTCAGCATTGTCCTGGACACGGCGGGGGCCCTGTCCTATTGTCAGAAATTACCAGCCGAAACGATTGTCCTCTTTATTACCGTTTCCCATCCTAAATTGGCTCAGCAGCGGTTGCACTTGCGGCCCGGGGACCCGAAGGCTAACCACCAGCGGATTAATTCTGATGAGTTTAAACGTGATATTACCCTGCCAGCCGAATTAGCTGGTAAGGCCACGGTGATTAATAATGACGACTGGGCCAGCACTAAGGCGGTTTTAGACCGCCTGATTAAGTCCTGGTAAATCGGCCAGGCCAATTGACTTGGCCTGGTTTTTATTATATTCTTCTAATTAAGAGTAAACATCACCTTTTGACAGTCAAAGCCGGCTGCCATCAAAAGAACGGAGCGCAGATATGCCTGATACAAAGCCAGCAATTTTAGACCACTTGAACCAACGATTGAACTTGGTGAAACCTAGTGCGATTCGGGCCTTTGATAACGAGGTCAGTCCGATTCCTGGCATTTTGAAGCTAACTTTGGGTGAGCCGGACTTCGACGTGCCTGAACATGCTAAACAGGCCGCAGTGGCTGCCATTGAGGCCAATGACTCCCACTATTCCGCTTCGAACGGTAAAATCGAATTACGACGGGCGATTGCTGGTTTCCTAGCTGACCGGTATGGATTGCACTACCAACCTGAAAGCGAAATCGTGGTGACAACTGGGGCCACTGAGGCGATTTATGATAGCTTGACGGCCCTCTTGAACCCCGGCGACAAGGTCCTGATTCCAACCCCGGCCTTCCCACTGTACACACCGGTGACTGTGATGGCTGGTGGTGAGCCAATCTACCTGAATACCGAGGAGAATGGTTTTGTGCTCCGCCCCGAACAGCTCCAGGCAGCGATTGACCAGTATGGGGATGAGATTAAGGCGATTGTCTTGAACTATCCTTCCAACCCGACTGGGGTGGTGTACTCTGAAGATGAGATTAAGGCCCTAGCCGATATCTTGAAGCAGACTGACATTGTGGTTATTTCTGATGAGATTTACGCCGAATTGAGTTATGGAGATGCCCACACTTCGATTGCCAAGTTCCTGCCAGATCAGACCTTGGTTTTGAATGGCGTGTCAAAGTCCCATGCTATGACTGGTTACCGGATTGGCTTTGTAGCTGGGCCAGCTGAACTGATCAAGCGGGTCGGCATGGTGCACCAGTTTGCTACGACGACGGCTTCTAACCCGGCCATGGTTGCTGCAACCGAAGCCTTGTCCACTGTGCAGGGCAAGCAGGATTCCCTGGACATGCGGGAAGCCTACCGCGAACGCCGTGACTACTTATATAAGGAACTAACTGATTTGGGCTTTGAAATTCCTAAGCCGGATGGTGCCTTCTATATCTTTGCCAAGATTCCAGCTGACTTGGACCAAGATGACCTGGCCTTTAGTCGTGACTTGGCTAAGCAGAACAAGCTGGCCTTTGTGCCCGGTTCCTTCTTTGGCCCTGGTGGTGAAAGCTACGTTCGTTTGAGTTATGCCGCATCGATGGATAACTTAAAAGAAGCGGTTAAGCGCTTAACGGCCTACGTAGAGGACCAACGTGCCAAGTAATCCTTGGCTAATCTTCTAATTTTAGTCAAGCAACGCTTGACACAACCCCAATAGGGTGCTAGACTAATAAAGTTGCTTCAGGGGGACCTGAAGCGGGTAGCACATTGAAAACTGAACAAAACTTTGAACAAACAAATCTGTAATGGTTGCTTATACGCAGTGTAAGTAACAAACAAATTTGCGAAGTCAATTCGTAACAAACAATAAACGGATGATGCTATGGAAATAGCAAATAAGTCAGTTTAAACGAAGAGCAATCTTCAAACTTTTAACATGAGAGTTTGATCCTGGCTCAGGATGAACGCTGGCGGCGTGCCTAATACATGCAAGTCGAACGCGCAGCGAAAGGTGCTTGCACCTTTCAAGCGAGTGGCGAACGGGTGAGTAACACGTGAATAACCTGCCCTCAAGTAGGGGATAACATTTGGAAACAGATGCTAATACCGTATAAAACTTAGCTGCACATGCAGCCAAGTTAAAAGACGCTTTGGCGTCGCTTAAGGATGGATTCGCGGTGCATTAGTTAGTTGGTGAGGTAAAGGCTCACCAAGACGATGATGCATAGCCGAGTTGAGAGACTGATCGGCCACATTGGGACTGAGACACGGCCCAAACTCCTACGGGAGGCTGCAGTAGGGAATCTTCCACAATGGGCGCAAGCCTGATGGAGCAACGCCGCGTGTGTGATGAAGGCTTTCGGGTCGTAAAGCACTGTTGTATGGGAAGAACAGGCTAGGTAGGCAATGACCTAGTTTTGACGGTACCATACCAGAAAGGGACGGCTAAATACGTGCCAGCAGCCGCGGTAATACGTATGTCCCGAGCGTTATCCGGATTTATTGGGCGTAAAGCGAGCGCAGACGGTTGTTTAAGTCTGAAGTGAAAGCCCACAGCTTAACTGTGGAATGGCTTTGGAAACTGGGCAACTTGAGTGCAGTAGAGGTAAGTGGAACTCCATGTGTAGCGGTGGAATGCGTAGATATATGGAAGAACACCAGTGGCGAAGGCGGCTTACTGGACTGTAACTGACGTTGAGGCTCGAAAGTGTGGGTAGCAAACAGGATTAGATACCCTGGTAGTCCACACCGTAAACGATGAATACTAGGTGTTAGGAGGTTTCCGCCTCTTAGTGCCGCAGCAAACGCATTAAGTATTCCGCCTGGGGAGTACGACCGCAAGGTTGAAACTCAAAGGAATTGACGGGGACCCGCACAAGCGGTGGAGCATGTGGTTTAATTCGAAGCAACGCGAAGAACCTTACCAGGTCTTGACATCCTTTGAAGATGTTAGAGATAACATTGTGCTCTTCGGAGCCAAAGTGACAGGTGGTGCATGGTCGTCGTCAGCTCGTGTCGTGAGATGTTGGGTTAAGTCCCGCAACGAGCGCAACCCCTATTGTTAGTTGCCAGCATTGAGTTGGGCACTCTAGCGAGACTGCCGGTGACAAACCGGAGGAAGGCGGGGACGACGTCAGATCATCATGCCCCTTATGACCTGGGCTACACACGTGCTACAATGGCGTATACAACGAGTTGCGAACTCGCGAGGGCAAGCTAATCTCTTAAAGTACGTCTCAGTTCGGATTGTAGTCTGCAACTCGACTACATGAAGTCGGAATCGCTAGTAATCGCGGATCAGCATGCCGCGGTGAATACGTTCCCGGGTCTTGTACACACCGCCCGTCACACCATGGGAGTTTGTAATGCCCAAAGCCGGTGGCCTAACCATTTGGAGGGAGCCGTCTAAGGCAGGACAGATGACTGGGGTGAAGTCGTAACAAGGTAGCCGTAGGAGAACCTGCGGCTGGATCACCTCCTTTCTAAGGATAACCGGAGCGTTACAGGGACTTGAGTGTCAATTTGTTTGGAACAAAGTTTTGTTTAGTTTTGAGTGGGTTACCACTAGATAAGTAAGGGGACTTACTTATGGGGAATTAGCTCAGCTGGGAGAGCACCTGCTTTGCAAGCAGGGGGTCAGCGGTTCGATCCCGCTATTCTCCATTGGGGTGAAGGCAAGTCTTTTGCCCCGAGTTTGAACATTGAAAACTGAATAGCAACAAAATTCTTTTTTAAGATGATAATCAATGATTACCATTACTAAATTGAACCGAGAAACAAAACCAAAACAAGTTCTTTAAAAAGAGAACGGTTTAATCGCAAGGTCGCAAGACCAACTCATGACAAGACCCTACTGTTAAGTAGCGGTTAAGTTAATAAGGGCGCGTGGTGAATGCCTTGGCACTAGGAGCCGATGAAGGACGTGACTAACTACGATAAGCTTCGGGGAGCGGTAAGTACGCTATGATCCGGAGATTTCCGAATGGGGAAACCCAACACTTAGGTGTTACTAAGTAGTGAATACATAGCTACTTAGAGGGATACGCTGTGAACTGAAACATCTCATTAGCAGCAGGAGCAGAAAGAAAGATCGATTCCCTGAGTAGCGGCGAGCGAAAGGGGAAGAGCCCAAACCAGCGTGCTTGCATGCTGGGGTTGTAGGACTGTTGTTGAGTTACCAAAACACAAGTTAGGTGAAGCCGATGGGAAGCGGCGCCAGAGCGGGTGATAGCCCCGTAACTAAAAACTTCGTGTTCTCTAGACAGGATCCTGAGTACGGCCGGACACGAGAAATCCGGTCGGAATCAACGAGGACCATCTCGTAAGGCTAAATACTCCCTAGTGACCGATAGTGAACCAGTACCGTGAGGGAAAGGTGAAAAGCACCCCGGAAGGGGAGTGAAAGAGTTCCTGAAACCACGCCGCCTACAAGAAGTCAAAGCCCGTTAATGGGTAATGGCGTGCCTTTTGTAGAATGAACCGGCGAGTTACGGTATCGTGCAAGGTTAAGGTGAAAAGACTGGAGCCGTAGCGAAAGCGAGTGTGAATAGCGCGACAAGTACGATGCTGTAGACCCGAAACCAGGTGACCTACCCACATGGTCAGGATGAAGGTGAGGTAAAACTTACTGGAGGTCCGAACCGGTGGAAGTTAAAAATTCCTCGGATGAACTGTGGGTAGCGGTGAAATTCCAAACGAACCTGGAGATAGCTGGTTCTCTCCGAAATAGCTTTAGGACTAGCCTCATCATGAGCATGCTGGAGGTAGAGCACTGTTAAGCCTAGGGGCCCATCTCGGGTTACCAAAGTTTGATAAACTCCGAATGCCAGTCATGTATGGATGGGAGTCAGACGATGAGTGATAAGATCCACCGTCGAAAGGGGAACAGCCCAGACCGCCAGTTAAGGTCCCTAAATATATGTTAAGTGGAAAACGATGTGATAGTGCATAGACAACTAGGATGTTGGCTTAGAAGCAGCCACCATTTAAAGAGTGCGTAATAGCTCACTAGTCGAGTGCCATTGCGCGGAAAATGTACCGGGGCTAAACATATTACCGAAACTGCGGGCATACTTAGGTATGCGATAGGAGAGCGTTGTAAGGGCGGCGAAGGTAGACCGTGAGGACTGCTGGAGCGCTTACAAGTGAGAATGCCGGTATGAGTAGCGAAAGACAGGTGAGAATCCTGTCCACCGAAAGACTAAGGTTTCCTGGGGAAGGCTCGTCCGCCCAGGGTAAGTCGGGACCTAAGGCGAGGCTGAAAAGCGTAGTCGATGGCTAACAGGTTGAGATTCCTGTACTAATGTAAGGCGTTATGACCGATGGAGGGACGCAGGAGGCAAAGCAAGCGCACGGATGGAAGAATGCGTGTAAGCAGTAAGTCTGGCTAAGAGTGAAATGCTTTTAGCTAAGGACAAGCTGTGATACGGACCGAAATAAAGTAGGGAAGTTGCCAGCGTCACACTGCCAAGAAAAGCTTCTAGGCAGTCTTACATTACCCGTACCGCAAACCGACACAGGTAGTCGAGTGGAGAACACTAAGGTGAGCGAGAGAACCCTCGTTAAGGAACTCGGCAAAATAGCCCCGTAACTTCGGGAGAAGGGGTGCTCATCGCAAAGATGAGCCGCAGTGAAAAGGCCCAGGCGACTGTTTATCAAAAACACAGGTTTCTGCAAAATCGTAAGATGACGTATAGGGGCTGACGCCTGCCCGGTGCTGGAAGGTTAAAAGGAGTGCTTAGCTTCGGCGAAGGCATGAATTGAAGCCCCAGTAAACGGCGGCCGTAACTATAACGGTCCTAAGGTAGCGAAATTCCTTGTCGGGTAAGTTCCGACCCGCACGAAAGGCGTAACGATCTGGGCACTGTCTCAACGAGGGACTCGGTGAAATTTAAATACCCGTGAAGATGCGGGTTACCCGCGACAGGACGGAAAGACCCCATGGAGCTTTACTGTAGCTTGATATTGAATGTTTGTGCTGCTTGTACAGGATAGGTAGGAGACTAAGAAGATTGGACGCCAGTCTAGTTGGAGTCGGCCAGTGGGATACTACCCTCGTTGTATGAACATTCTAACAGCGGCCACTAATCGTGGTCCTGGACAGTGTCTGGTGGGCAGTTTGACTGGGGCGGTCGCCTCCTAAAAGGTAACGGAGGCGCTCAAAGGTTTGCTCAGAATGGTTGGAAATCATTCGTAGCGTGTAAAGGCACAAGCAAGCTTGACTGCGAGACTAACAAGTCGAGCAGGTACGAAAGTAGGACTTAGTGATCCGGTGGTTCCGCATGGAAGGGCCATCGCTCAACGGATAAAAGCTACCCTGGGGATAACAGGCTCATCTCCCCCAAGAGTCCACATCGACGGGGAGGTTTGGCACCTCGATGTCGGCTCATCGCATCCTGGGGCTGTAGTCGGTCCCAAGGGTTGGGCTGTTCGCCCATTAAAGCGGTACGCGAGCTGGGTTCAGAACGTCGTGAGACAGTTCGGTCCCTATCCGTCGCGGGCGCAGGAAATTTGAGAGGAGCTGTCCTTAGTACGAGAGGACCGGGATGGACATACCGCTGGGTAGCTATGTATGGATGAGATAAACGCTGAAAGCATCTAAGTGTGAAACTCGCCTCGAGATGAGATTTCCCATTCTTAGGAAGTAAGACCCCTCAAAGAAGATGAGGTAGATAGGCTAGAAGTGGAAGTACAGTGATGTATGGAGCGGACTAGTACTAATGGTTCGAGGACTTAACCAAGGAGTCAGAGTAAGGTTCAAGGAAGAAAAGAAGAAGAGTCGTTGTTATTTAGTTTTGAGTGTAAAAGCTCAAGGGTGTCGTGTTGATGGCATAGAGGAACCACCTGTTTCCATCTCGAACACAGAAGTTAAGCTCTATAGCGCCAAAAGTAGTGGCCGGATCGCTGGCTGCGAGGATAGGACGACGCGATGCCGTACATAGGAGAAGAGACAGAAAGACTTTGGAGAGGTGTCCGAGTCAGGCTGAAGGAGCACGGTTGGAAACCGTGTAAGCGACGAAAGTTGCTTCGAGGGTTCGAATCCCTTTCTCTCCATATGGACGCTTAGCTCAGCTGGGAGAGCACCTGCCTTACAAGCAGGGGGTCACAGGTTCGATCCCTGTAGCGTCCATTTTACTTTGTTTAGAACATGAACTTGTCAGTGGTCATTAGTAGGGTGCAATTCCTTATCATGTTGTTTCAGCCTTGGCTGATAATAAATAGGGATATAGTTTAATGGTAGAATAGCGGTCTCCAAAACCGTTGATGGGGGTTCGATTCCCTCTATCCCTGCCATGGCGGTAGTGGTGAAGTGGTTAACACACTGGTTTGTGGATCCAGCACGCGAGGGTTCGATTCCCTTCTACCGCCCTTATAGGGTCTTTGACTTTATGTTGCCGTTGTGGCGGAACTGGTAGACGCGCTGGACTCAAAATCCAGTGGTAGTAATACCGTGTGGGTTCGATTCCCACCGACGGCATTTACAAACTAATGTAGTTCTCTATTCAGATGTTGATAATAATCAGCTTCTGGGTAGGGAATTTTTTATTTGCGTGGGTTAACTGGGCACCGCCTGGGCAAGTCTGTAGCTTGAAATATAGCGTTTATTTCGGTATTCTATTTATTAGCAGACTGCAGATAAACGACAGTAAAACAGGGTGAGTAGAACGTGGACAATGATGAATTTATCAAAGCCTTAGCCGGGTATGGTGTTGTCCTGGATGACGCCCAGTTAAGCCAATTTGATGCCTACTTTAATTACTTGGTGGAATGGAATCAGAAGTTCAACTTAACCGCGATTACTGATCACGACGAAGTCTACCTGAAACATTTTTTTGACTCCCTGACTCTGGCTTTTTTTGTGCCTACCTTACAAGAAAAGGCAGTTTCTCTAATTGATATTGGGGCGGGGGCTGGTTTTCCATCGGTGCCCTTAAAGATTGCCTTTCCTCAGCTAAAAATCACCATGGTGGATGCCTTAGCCAAGCGGGTTAATTTTCTAAACGGTTTGATTGAGCACCTCGGCCTTACTGGGATTGAAGCCGTGCACGGCCGGGCGGAGGATCTGGGTCATGACCGTCATTACCGGGGCCAGTTTGATTATGCCACTGCCCGGGCGGTGGCCCGTACCAGTGTCTTAGCTGAGTACACCTTGCCCTTTGTCAAAGCCGACGGTGAACTCCTGGTGATGAAGGGGGCGGCTGCTCAGACCGAGCTATCTGATGGTCAGGCCGCTCTGGCAGCCTTGGGTGGTCAACTAGTAGCTGAGGAACACTTTGAACTGCCAAACCACGATGAACGCTATATCCAGGTGGTCAAAAAGGTGGGACCGACGCCTAAGAAGTATCCCCGTCAGGCTGGGACCCCCAATAAAAAGCCAATTCAGTAATTAATGGGAATCTTTGAGAGAGGTTTGAGCCATGGCTCATACGATTGCATTAGCTAACCAAAAAGGTGGGGTCGGTAAAACGACCACCAGTATTAACTTAGGTGCCGCCCTGGCTCAGTCAGGTAAGCGGGTTCTTTTAGTTGATATTGATCCTCAGGGAAATGCAACCAGCGGCTCGGGCGTTGATAAGGCCGACCTCAAGGCGGATGCCTACGATGTCTTAGTCCAGGGTGAACCCATTCGGGAAGTGATTGTCCCTACTGACAACTATGACCTGGTGCCAGCCACGATTCGACTTTCTGAAGCTGATATTCAACTGGTCAACCAGCAGGAGCGTGAATTTGCTCTGTCTAAGGCCCTGACAGCTATCCAGGACGACTATGATTTTATCCTGATTGATAATCCACCCGCCCTGGGCCTATTGACGATTAACGCCTTTACGGCTGCTGATGCGGTGTTGATTCCGGTCCAGACTGAGTTCTATGCCCTGGAAGGGTTGGGGCAGTTAATTAACACGGTGGAACTTGTCCGCCAACAGTTTAACCCTCGCCTCGAAGTTGCCGGGATTCTTCTAACCATGTATGACAGCCGGACGAACCTGGCCAAGCAGGTTAGCCAGGAAGTGCGGTCTTACTTTAATGATAAGGTTTACCAAACAGTCATTCCCCGCACGGTGCGGTTGAGTGAGGCCCCATCTTATGGACAGTCGATTATCGACTTTGATCCGCGCAGCACTGGCGCCCAGGTTTATACTGAGTTTGCCCAGGAGGTTTTAAAGCAGTATGGTGAATAAAAAAGGCGGCCTTGGAAAGGGTATGGATTCCCTCTTTGGCTCCAATAAAATATCGCCGGAGGCGCTGGCCCACTCCAAGGCAGCGGCCCAGCAACCTCAAGCCGGCGAGCAGGTTCAAAAAATTGATTTAAAAAAAGTTCGGGCCAACCCCTTCCAACCACGGAAGCAGTTTGATAAAGAGTCCTTGCAAGAATTAGCTGATTCCATCCGAGAAAACGGCCTGCTGACGCCGATTATTGTCCGTCAGGTCGGTTCGGATTATGAAATCATTGCCGGTGAACGCCGTTTTCGGGCGTTGAAGCTGCTCAAAGAGCCAAAGATTGAAGCCATTGTCCGTGACACTAATGACGACACCATGGCCACCTTGGCGCTGATTGAAAACCTGCAGCGTGATAACTTGAACCCGATTGAAGAGGCTCAGGCCTATCAAAATTTGGGCGAGCAGTTGGGATTATCACAGACCCAGTTAGCTGAGAAATTAGGTAAGGAACGGGCCACGGTGGCTAACGCCCTGCGCCTGCTGAAGTTGCCAGAACAGGTCCAAGAACTGGTGGTAAACAAGGCCTTGTCGATGGGTCAAGCGCGGGCCTTGCTGGGATTGAAGCAGCCCCAGCAGATTACGGCGGCGGTCCAAGAAATTTTAGAGAAGCAGCTCAGTGTCCGTCAGGTCGAAGCCCTGGTTAAGCGGCTCAATGAGGGTCCTAAGCAGGACCAGCCGCAAAAGCCGGTTTCACCCTTTGTAACCGAGGTGGCTGAGCAGTTAGAAGAGCGCTTTGGCACCAAGGTTCGCCTGAAAAACCAGCGCAATGGCCGTGGTAAGATTGAAATTGACTACCTATCCAACGAAGATTTGGACCGGATTTTGACGATTTTAGATATTGAGGTGGATTAAAGATGAATACGCCTGAGTACCAACTCCACGATGTGGTCGAAATGAAAAAGCCGCACGCATGCGGCACCAACGCTTGGAAGATTATGCGGTTGGGTGCAGATATCAAGTTAACCTGCACTGGTTGCCAGCGCACGATTATGCTGACCCGTTTTAATTTCAACAAGCGTTTAAAGAAAGTATTAATCCCGGCTGGCGAAAATTCCCAGTCGGAAAAATAAGAGAGGAAGCACGCAATCATGGCATTGACCGCCGGAATTGTTGGCCTGCCCAACGTGGGTAAGTCAACCTTATTTAATGCAATTACTAAGGCAGGGGCTGAAATGGCCAACTATCCCTTTGCCACCATTGAGCCCAACGTCGGCATGGTGGAAGTGCCGGATAAGCGCCTAGCCCGCATTCAAGAGATTGAACCAGCGGACAAGGTCGTCCCAACCACCTTTGAATTCACCGACATTGCCGGGATTGTGAAGGGGGCTTCCCAGGGTGAAGGTCTCGGAAATAAGTTCCTGGAAAACATTCGCCAGGTCAACGCCATTGTCCACGTGGTGCGGGCCTTTGACAGCGATGAAATCATCCACGTTAACGGTAAGGTTGATCCCCTTGATGATATCGACACCATTAACACCGAGCTGGTTTTAGCTGACCTAGAAGCAGTTGATAAACGTTATGCCAAGGTGGCCCGGGCCGCTAAGGGGAGTGACAAGGCTGCGAAGCTAGAAGCCGCGGTCCTAGAAAAGATTAAGCCAGTCTTAGAAGCTGGTAAGCCGGTGCGGTCAATTGACTTCACGCCTGAAGAAGAAGACGTGGTCAAGGGCTTGTTTCTGCTAACGACTAAGCCAGTCTTGTACGTGGCCAACATTGCCGAAGACGACATGGCCAATCCAGAACAGTCCAAGTACTTCCAGCAGATTCAAGAATTTGCCAAGGAAGACCACGCGGAAGTAATTGCCCTCTCAGCCAATGCTGAAGAAGAAATCGCCCAGTTAGATGATGACGAAAAGGCCGATTACTTGGAATTGGCCGGCGTTGAAGAACCCGGTTTGGACCGTCTGATTCGGGCGGCCTACCATCTCCTAGATTTGCGGACCTTCTTTACCGCCGGTGGTAAGGAAACCCGAGCCTGGACCTTTAAGGCTGGTGCTAAGGCACCTCAGGCTGCGGGGGTCATCCATTCCGACTTTGAACGCGGTTTTATCCGGGCCGAGACGATGAGCTTTGATGATTTGGACCACTATGGTTCCGTTAAGGCGGTCAAAGAGGCCGGTAAGTTGCGGTCCGAAGGAAAGGACTATGATGTCCAGGACGGCGATATCATCGAGTTCCGCTTTAACGTCTAATCAGCCTAGCATCCTGCTTAAGAAAGAGAATGATTTATGGCTAAGCAAGAATTAACTAAAAAGAACCAAGCCTTCGTTTTCCAGTTACGAAAGATCCTCCTGTCAGCCAATAAGCTGTCAGGTGAGGACGTTGACCAAATTACTAACGAGGTTGAAGAAACCTTGGCCAGTGAACAGGGTAGTGGCCGCACGGCTGCTCAGATTTACGGTACGCCCCACGAACTGTCGGCTAAGTACCTCAGCCCACAGCGGACGGCTAAGCAGTTGTACGATTATCCGCGCTGGGTCATTATGCTCGATACGTCCTTGGTGCTGCTAGTCTTTATGAGCCTTTGGTTTGCCCTAACAACCAGTTTTGGCAAGGGAAATCCGCAAAGCGAAGGCCTGGGAATTATTTCAACCCTGCTCTTGTCGGCGCTGGGTGGAGTCTTTTACACCCTTTTCAGCTACTGGTTGGTGCCAAACCCTAAAGAACCGAAGAAGCGGCCCCGCTGGCTGGCCTGGGTACTGATTCCAGGTGCGGTCCTGGTTTGGATGGGGAGCTTCGTCCTAGCAACCTTACTGCCAGTCCAGATTAATCCGGTCTTGCCATCAATCGGCTACTTAATTGTGGCGGCCCTTGGCTTCCTGATTATCCGCTGGAACCGGCAACAAGCTGGGATGGAGAAAATGGGTATTATGGCTATCAGTAAGTTAATGCAACAAGCCCGTGCCAATGCCAATAACCAAAAGTAAAAAGGATTGAGCGATGAAAATTTTAGTAGTAGATGATGACGTCGAAATTGCAGAGCTATTAGAAATTTACCTAAAAAACGAGGGTTACGAGCCAATCATTGCCTATGACGGTAAGGAAGCCCTGTCAAAGTTAAATACCAATCCCGACGTGGCCTTGATGATTCTAGATATCATGATGCCCAACATGAGTGGCTTGGATGTCTTAAAGGAAGTCCGCAAGGATACCCATATGCCAATCTTGATGCTGTCAGCTAAGTCTAGTGACATGGACAAGATTCAGGGTCTGATGACCGGGGCCGATGACTACGTGACTAAGCCCTTCAATCCTTTGGAAGTGATGGCCCGGATTCGTTCCCTGCTTCGCCGCGCCCAAAATGCGGTCCAAAACGTGGCACCGGATGTCTTAAACATTGGTTCGCTGGTGATTAATAAGGACAGCCACGAGGTGAAGACTGCCTCGGGGGACCTGGTAAACTTAACCGCCCTGGAATTTGGCATTTTGTACCTGCTCGCCTCTCATCCCAACCGAGTCTTTTCGGCCGATGATATTTTTGAGCGGGTTTGGCAGCAGGAGTCCGTGGTCTCAGCCAAGACGGTTATGGTCCACGTGTCCCACCTGCGAGACAAGTTAGAAGAAGCAACTGACGGCGACCAGGTCATTAAGACGGTCTGGGGCGTCGGTTATAAGATCGAAACCAACTGAGAAGAAGTTTAATGCGTGCAGCGGGTAATACAAGAATTATACTGAGTTTTCTCTTAAGGGCAGTTTTTCTAACTGCCGTTTTTGGTTTGGCTGTGATTCCCGTGGTCGAATTGATTTGGTTACAAGTACCCTTTACCAACCAGTTTAGTTTTTGGATTGTATACGCCTGCCTAGCGCTCCCACTGGTCTGCTTGCTGTGGGGGCGTTTAATTTGGCAGCTGCGCCAGCAGTTAAACCTCAACCGTTTAGTCGCTAAGATGGCCGACATCGCCAGCAGTGAGCACTCAGATCAGATTGATTGGCGGCCTAAATCTGGTCGGCAAATCAAGACTCTGGTTAATTCCTTTAATCAAATCATGGCCCGCGAGGCTGATTTGAGGCAGGAAGAGCAGGGGGTTGAGCGGTCCAAGGATGAGATGATGACCAATATTTCTCATGACCTGCGCACGCCCTTGACGGCCATTATTGGCTACTTGGGCTTGGTAGTTTTGCCAGACCAAAAGGTGACCCCGGCCGAGCAAAAGCGCTACCTGAAGACCGCCTATGACAAGTCTAACCAGATGAAAAACCTGGTTGAGGACCTCTTTGAGTTCTCTAAGACCCAGGCTAAGAGTGCCAGCCTAAATATTACCGAATTTAGTTTAGGGGACCTCTTTGCCCAGTTGTTGGCCAGCTATGAGCTTGAAGCCCAGCAAAAAAACATCGAGTTGACCTACCTGATCCAACCTAAGTTGATTATTATGTCCGGTGATTCGGATAAGTTGGCCCGGGTTTTGATGAATTTGATTAGTAATGCCTTAAAGTATGCCGAAGGTGCCAGTTTTGTGAAAATTACGGCCCAGGTGCGCCCTGATGACCAGGTCGAAATCCGGGTGACCAATGATGGTCGCCAGATTCCCCAGGAGGCGACCGAAGATATCTTCGAGCGTTTCTACCGGGTGGAAAGTTCGCGTAACAACCGGACTGGTGGTACCGGTCTGGGCTTAGCCATCGTCAAAGGGATTGTTCTCCAGCACCATGGCCGGGTTTGGGTTGAATCCGACGAGCAGGTAACTTCCTTTGTGGTGGTTCTGCCCCTGCAACAGCCCCAAGAGGTTAGTGATGAAAGAGCCAAGTAAAAAGAATAAACGGCGCTGGTGGCTTGCCAGTGTCTTAATTGGCCTGCTGGTATTGGTACTGGCTGTTTTGGGTTATGGGTACTGGCACCAGCACCACCCCTCAACTAGTCAGCAGCCAGCCACCGTTAAGGACCAGCCCGTGGCACTGAGTACCGATGCTAAAACTGGCCTGGTTGTGGATCTTAGTACCGGCCAGGTACTGGGGGAGAAGAACGCCGACCAGTCCCTACCAATTGCCTCCCTGTCAAAGTTACTGACGGCTTATGCTGTTTTACGTAACATAGAACAGGGGAAGTTAAAGTGGGATGAGCAGGTAACTATCCCAGCCAGTGCGGACCTATCCAAGCAGCGGCAGGACCTCTTTTCCCACCTTGATATTCAGGCCGGTGACCGGGTTGCGGTTAAAGACCTTTACACGGCCATGTTTACCAATTCAGCTAACGATGCGGCCTTTGCCCTGGCAGACCACATTACCCCCAAGGGCCAAACCACCCAGCAGATGCTGCAATATTGGGCTAAGACGCTGAAGCTGCAGCACTCGGAATGGTATAACGCTGCTGGTCAGCAAAACGGGGATGCCATGCAAAACAAGGTCAAAAGTGCCAGTGACAAGGCGGCTAACCGGGCTAGTGCGCGCGACATTGCCGTGATTGCCCGAGCTGATTTGAACCTCGATCCCAGCTTGAAGGGGATTGGTCAGATGAAAACGCTGACCTACACTAAAAACGGTAACGACAAGATCACCGTACCAACTGATTTCGGGCAATCTGGTAGCGATAACCAGCAGCAGTTGGATAACCCCCACCACTTCGTCATTGAGGGGCTAAAAACTGGTTCGACGCCAGAATCTGGGGCGGCCTTTGCCGGCTTAATCACTGACCCTGATGGCCATCAATTCTTGACGGTGATTAATGGGGCCGGTGATTATGAGGACCGGATTCAACGCTATCAGAAGACCTTTGACATGCTTGATGAGGTCCTTAATCAAAAAGACAGTCATCAATTTACCAAGGGTCAGGTCCTTGATGGTGTGTCCACTGTTCAATCCAATGATACCAAGGATGCTAAGATTAGCGTTCACGTAGCAATGAATCGGAATTTTTGGACGCCCAAGGGTGCCGATTTGAATTGGGAGACACCGGCCAGCTTCCACACGACTAAACCGGTCCAGGTTAATCAACTGGTGACCTGGGTCAAACCGGCCCTGGACGCCCAGTACCTACCGGCCACGCCTGTTCACCACACTGAGCTTGGTTTAGCCAGCGATGACCACCAGGCCCTGGCCGATTGGGGCACCCGGATTCTACGTTGGTTTGGCTGGTGAGGTCATTGCTAACCCTTGCACTTGTTGCTATAATGAAGTTAGTAAATAATGTTAGCGTTTACATACAAGGGGAGCCAGGAAATCTCCTGGAGCAAATAAGGTAGGTACTATGACACAGATTAGGTTTGATACCAAGGCAGTTGCCAATTTTATCGAAAGTCACGAGTATGGGGAGATGCAGCCACTGGTAACCATGGCTGCTGACCAGCTACGCCACCGTAACGGGGCCGGGGCTGAATACACCGACTGGCTCACGCTGCCTACGGACTATGACCGCGATGAGTTCCAACGGATTCAGGCGGCTGCCCAAAAGATTCAGTCAGATTCCAAGGTTCTGGTTGTGATTGGGATTGGTGGTTCTTACCTAGGGGCCAAGATGGCCGTTGATTTCTTAAATCCTAGCTTTAACAATGAGTTGAGTGACGATCAACGCCGTGGAGTGAAGGTTTACTTTGCCGGTAACTCCCTGTCGGCCACTTACCTGAATGACTTGATTCGAACCATTGGCGACCAGGACTTCTCAGTTAACGTGATTTCTAAGTCTGGTACGACCACTGAACCTTCGGTGGCTTTCCGGGTCTTCAAGCAGTTACTGGAAAAGAAGTATGGCGCTGAGGGGGCCAAGCAGCGGATTTACGCGACGACCGACGCTAACCGCGGGGCCCTCCATGATGAGGCCGAGCAATCTGGTTATGAAACCTTTATCATTCCGGATGGGATTGGTGGTCGTTTCTCAGTCCTGACCGCGGTGGGCTTGCTGCCAATCGCAGCCAGTGGCGCTGACATTGAGCAGTTGATGGCCGGGGCTAAGGATGCCCAGGACACTTATACTGATAATGATATTAACGATAACGATGCCTACCGTTATGCGGCCATCCGCCGGATTTTGTACGACAAGGGCTACACAACTGAGCTCCTGGTGAACTGGGAACCGAGCTTGCAGTACCTGTCAGAGTGGTGGAAGCAGTTGATGGGTGAGTCAGAAGGTAAGAACCACAAGGGCATTTACCCATCTTCAGCCAACTATTCAACTGATTTGCACTCTTTGGGTCAGTACATCCAAGACGGTCGGCGTGATTTATTTGAAACGGCCGTGCTCTTGGACCAGCCGGTTTCTGACTTGGACCTGCCTAAGAGCGCTGGCAACGGTGATGGTCTCCAGTACCTGGAAGGTAAGACCATTGATCAAATCAATGCTACGGCGGCCAAGGGAGTGGTCATGGCCCACGTCGATGGTGGGGTGCCAAACCTGGCCATCCGCATTCAAAAGCAGGATGCCTACAACCTAGGTTATTTGATTTACTTCTTCGAATTAGCCGTCGGTATTTCTGGTTATACCTTTGCCATCAACCCCTTCAATCAACCCGGCGTTGAAGCCTACAAGACGGCCATGTTTGCCCTGCTGGGTAAGCCTGGTTATGAAGCTGAAACCAAGGCCTTCCGAGCCCGCTTGGATTAAATAAAAAAAGATGCCATCTGGCATCTTTTTTTATTATGGTTCAAAGAACTGGCGAATGGCCAGGGAACTCTGTTCAGAACCAATGAAATAGACGGTATCGCCGGGGCTAATCACCGCATAGGGACCTGGTGAGAGGACCAGGTCGTCCTCGTGAAGGATGGCAATGATGGTCGCACCAGTGTTCTGCCAGATATTAAGCTTGCCAATTGACTGGTTGAGCTTGGAACTGTCAGTGGCCGGGATGAACTCATAAGGGGACATCGGGTTGTGTTGGCGGATTTGCTGGGTCTGGTCAAAGAGGGTGCCCATGGTTTCGTTGAGCTGGACCAGGTTCTGACGCTGCTGGCTAATCAGGTCGTTAATTTGACTGTGAATGGCCTGGATGTCACTCGTTTCCTGAGCCTGGTTTAAAAAGGACCGAGCTTTTTCCCGGGAAAGAACTTCGACGCCACTACCGTGAACCGGCTTCACAATGCCCAAATCAGCCAGGACTGAGATGGCCTTCCGGGCGGTTTCAGCGGAAACCCCAAAGGTGGCCGCCAGGGTCGAGCGGGCGTGTAATTTTTGGCCGACCTGGAATTGGCGGTTCACAATGTGTTGGGCAATTTCCCGGGCAATTTTGTGGTAGCGGGGTTCGCGGATATTTGGCATAGCAGTGACCTTAATGGTAAGAAATGGGTTTTAGTAGGGATTGGTGCATTTGACATAAGTGACCACTCGTGTAAAATATTAAGTGGTCACTAAGCTGACCATCCCTATTTAAAAGTGATGGTCACTTTGTAGTTTAGGTTAAAAACTAAATGCAGTCAATATATGGAGGACGATATGCCCAATGTGCAGCCAAAAGTGCAGTTAAAGCACCTTACTAAGATTTTCGGCAAGCACCAAAAAGCAGCGCTGAAGATGGTCGCTGAAAATAAGAGTAAGAACGAAATTTTTGAAAAAACTGGGAGTACCGTCGGGGTCTATGACATTAACCTGGAAGTTGAACCAGGTGAAATCTTCGTGATTATGGGTCTTTCTGGTTCCGGAAAGTCAACCCTGATTCGCCTGCTGAACCGGCTGATTGAACCAACCAGTGGGGAGATTTTTATTGATGGGCAAAACATTACCCATCTTACTAAAAAAGAAATGTTAGAGATTCGGCGGAAGAAGATGAGCATGGTTTTCCAGAACTTTGCCCTTTTCCCACACCGGACCCTGTTAGAAAACACGGAATACGGTCTAGAAGTGCAAGGCGTACCCGCCGCTGAACGACGCGAGCGGGCCGAAAAAGCCTTGGACAACGCCCAGCTGCTCAGTTATAAGGATCAGTATCCTAGCCAGTTATCTGGAGGGATGCAGCAACGAGTTGGCTTGGCTCGAGCCTTGACCAATGATCCGGATATCTTGTTAATGGATGAAGCCTTCTCAGCCTTAGATCCCCTGGTTCGACGGGAAATGCAGGATGAGCTCCTGGATTTGCAGGCTAACGTGAAGAAGACGATTATCTTCATCACCCACGATTTGAACGAAGCCCTGCGGCTCGGCGACCGGATTGCCATCATGAAGGATGGTCAAATCCAGCAGATTGGTACGGGAGAAGAAATCTTGACTGACCCTGCCAACGACTATGTCCACAACTTCGTGGAAGATGTGGACCGGTCCAAGGTCCTGGTGGCTGAAAACATCATGGTGCCTGGTTTCACGGTTAACGTCGACAATGATGGCCCAACGGTGGCCCTACACCGGATGTCGGAAGAAGAGGTTTCTGGTCTGGTAGCGGTTGGCCGAGACCGTAAGTTTGTCGGCTATATTACCTCGGATGCAGCCGTGAAGGCCCGGCGGGAGAAGCTGGCCTTAAAGGATGTGGTGGCCGACATGCCCGCCGTTAAGCCCGACACCCTGATTGCGGACATCATGCCGATTATCTATGATGCGCATACACCAGTGGCGGTGGTCGATGATGACCAGCGTCTTCGAGGCATTATCATCCGCGGCGCCGTAATCGAAGCACTCGCAGACGTTGAGGGGGACGATAGTAATGAATGAATTAAGCGCAATTGGCCAGCTGCCGATTCAAAGCTGGATCAGTAATATTGTGTCTTGGATGACTACCCACTGGGCTGGCTTCTTTAATGCCATCCAGCAGGCCGGTCAGGCCGTCATGGATGCCATGACTGGCTTCTTGCTGGCCATTCCCATGCCGCTCATGATTGTCGGTGTGACCCTGTTAGCCATTGTGACTAGCCCGAAGAAATATGGCTTCCCGGCCTTTACCCTCTTCGGTCTACTCCTGGTCGCTAACCAGGGCTTGTGGTCAGACATGATTAGTACCCTGACCCTGGTGGTCATGGCCAGCCTGGTTTCCCTCATTATCGGGATTCCACTGGGAATTTTGATGGCCAAGTCACCTAAGACCAATGCCATTGTGAAGCCCATCTTGGACTTCATGCAGACCATGCCGGCTTTCGTTTACCTAATTCCGGCCGTTGCTTTCTTTGGTATTGGGGTGGTGCCAGGGGTATTTGCCTCGGTGATCTTCGCCCTGCCACCAGTGGTACGGTTTACGGCTTTGGGTATCCAGCAGGTACCAGAAGCTTTGGTTGAAGCAGCCGATTCTTTTGGTAGTACGACCTGGCAGAAGCTCTTCAAGTTAGAGCTGCCAAATGCTAAGAACACGATTTTGGCAGGTGCCAACCAGACGATTATGTTGGCCCTTTCCATGGTGGTTACGGCTTCCATGATTGGAGCGCCGGGACTAGGACGTGGTGTCCTCTCAGCCGTTCAGCACGCTGACGTTGGCGCTGGTTTCGTCAATGGAATTGCCCTGGTTATCCTGGCCATTATCATTGACCGCTTCACCCAGAAGCTCAACACCCAACCCGGACAGCACCTTGACCACGGTAAGATTCGCAAGATTATCGTTTGGATTACGATTGCCGTGCTCGCCCTGGGTGGCATTGTCAGCGGTATGATGAACCACCAAGGTGGCGGCAAGAAGATTAACATTGGTTACGTGCAGTGGGATTCTGAAGTGGCTTCCACCAATGTTTTGGCCGAGGCCATGCGTCAGCACGGTTACCAGGTTACGATGACCCCATTGGATAACGCGGTGCTTTGGCAGTCGCTATCAACCGGTCAGGTTGATGCCAGCGTTTCGGCTTGGTTGCCTAACACGCACAAGGCCCTGTATGACAAGTACAAGAACGACATTGATCTCTTGGGACCAAACCTGAAGGGCGTGCGTCTGGGACTGGTTGTGCCAGATTATATGGACGTTAACTCCATTACCCAGCTCAATGACCAGGCTAATAAAACGATTGTTGGAATTGAGCCGGGTGCCGGGGTTATGGCCGCCGCTCAAAAGACGATTGATTCTTATCCAAACTTGCAGGGTTGGCAGTTACAGGCTTCTTCATCGGGTGCCATGGTTTCCGCCCTGGACAAGGCCTATAAGGCTAAGCAGCCAATTGTGATTACCGGATGGTCGCCACACTGGATGTTTAACAAGTATAAGTTGAAGTATTTGGATGATCCAAAGAAGACCATGGGTACTTCAGAATCGATTAACACGATTACCAAGAAGAACCTGAAGTCATCAGACCCTCAGGCTTACAAGGTATTAAAGAAGTTCCACTGGACCAAGGAAGACATGCAAGATGTCATGCTCCAAGTCCAAAACGGTAAGTCACCACAACAGGCTGCCGATAACTGGATTAAGGACCACCAGAAGCAGGTGGATGCTTGGTTTGATTAATTAAGTGTATTGGAAAAGCCACTCGTTACGAGTGGCTTTTTTGTTTAGTTATAAAGGGAATGAAATCGAATTGTAAAGGGATTTTTCCTGGCTGTAATACTGCTGTGGTAAGGTGGAAGTACGATTTAAATTAGTTAGGACGAAGTTGGTGATTGGGATGCTTTCCATAGTGCTTTTTGTTCTGTTGGTAGTAGTTATAACGTCAATTGCGAATTATTTTTACACTAGGAAAATAGTGGATGGCCATTACCGAGTTGTTAGTGATCGTTTTCTAGATGAAAATAAACAGATTACTTTTAAGAAAGCATATTTTTGTAATTTACTGGTATGGCTGCCACTGATAACGCCATAGTAGGTGTTTCATCAACCGGTGAGGAGGGTGAGTCATTATGAAAAAACGGCTACAACAAATTGCTTTAGCAGTTATTTATGCAGCATTCGTCACGTTAGTCTTTTATCTGCTCCAAATGTGGGTTACCTGGTCAATCATCGCTGCGATTGCGCTCATCGTCATCTTGGCCTTGGTGGGTTACCGTTATTATCGAGACCCAAATACGAGGTATTACACGGCATTGAGCGTTGTGCTCTTTAATACTCCAATAGTAATTATTAGTGACCATGAAAAATTTGACTGGCTTACTATTGGTCAAATTGTCTTTGGGTTTCTAATATTAGGCTTCATGATTTCTTATGTCTGGAAAGGTTATCCGCAGGCTAAGAAATCTAATGATAAATAAACTAATTAAAAAGGCTTCCCACACGGGAAACCTTTTTAATTGGAATGAATTAACGGTTTTTAAATTCAAACTTATCTGGATAACGCATCGCAAGGGCTGCGTAGGACAGAAGAATAAAGGCCAGCAACGCCATGGTGAACTTCTGCCAGTTCTTACTGGTAACTAACATGAAGACATCAAAGGCAATGAAGGCTAAGAGTCCCCAGAAAGAAAATTTCTGCCATTTACTTGATAATTGCGTGTTGGAATTTGAGACGTTATTTGTTTTCTTTTCAGTCATATTAGAACCATCCCTTCGTTATGTCTAGGCATGGCGCTTGAACAAGCGCATTAGCTGCTTGGTGATGTTCTCATCACTGTAGGAAAGCACGTTCCTAGCATACAGCTTTTCACCGAAACGGGTGAAGAAGAATAGGAAGGCAACTGCAATTCCAAGTGATAGAAGTGCTAGGGGCCAGCTAGTAGTTTGCGTGATTAGCTGGGCTGGCATGATTGTCTGTGATACAAAGGGGATGTAGGCAAAGATTTTTACCAGCAGGTTGTTGCCACCTCCAGAGGCTAAGCCAATCAAGTAAGGAATCATGGCCAGGTAGGTAACCGGTTGGACTGCTTGTTGCACTTGGGCACTGTCGTTGACCAGTGAGGCCGAAAGGGCAGCGACCACCATGTAAAGGGCAATACCAACAATGATAAAGACCAAAGTATAAATCAGCGCCCAACCGTTGATATGGGGTAGGCTACTCCACACATTTTTTACAAGAGACTGATTTTTAGTAACCAGGTAAATGGCAGTAAAGGCGACCGCATACACCAAGAATTGGATGATTGGTAAGAGCATAACCCCAATTAATTTACCGTAATACTGGGCTTTGGCTGAAGAGGCTGCCAGCAGGGTCTCCATAATTCTTGATGACTTTTCATTGGCAATTTCATTAGCCAAAATGGTGGCGTAGGTCATAATCACAAAGAACATGATAAAGGTAATCATCATCGGCACTGCAAATTGGAAGGCGCTGGCAGTGTCGCCGTTCTCCTGCTTACCATTGTTAATGACGGTGCTGGTTAGGGGGAATTGCTGGCTTAACTGGGCCGTTTGGGCGTCAGATAGGCCATATTGCTTGGCGCGATCGCTAAAGGTTAACTTCTGCAGGAAACTTTGTAGATTATCCTTGTCGACCTTTTGGCTTTGGGGCTGACTAGTCAGTTTGGCACCTTGGCTAGTCACAGTCAAAATGGCATCAATATCACCATCCTTTAAGGCCTTGTCGGCATCCTTTTCATCGGTGATTTTAGAAACGTGGATATTTAAATCATCACTGTCGGTCTTGATTGCTGACCGCACTGATGACGTACCAACCACGGCTACATCAGCGGTATTGTTGTCAGATTGGAGAATAATGGCACCGACACCAGCCCAGGCAGCGAAAATTACAAAGGGCAAAAGCATCATGAACCAGAAACTCTTGGTTTTGACATGGTTCATGAAAGTGAATTTGGCGACGGTTTTAATTTGAGGATTCATCAGTGGCGACCTCCTGGCGGAAAATTTCATCAAGGGTAGGTGGTTGTTGGCTAAAGGCGGGGATGTAACCGTTCTTGGTCACTAGGTCAAAGATGCCCTTACCGGCCTCTTCGTTGGCCAGGGTCAGTTCTAAACCGGCCCCGCTTGGTACTACCGTGACTACACCGGGTTGGGCAGCTAACTGGTCAGCCGTAACGCCCGGTGCTTCCACGTAGAGCTTGATACGGCCAAACTTTTCACGGATGGCCTGTACCGGACCTTGGAGGACGGTCTGGCCACGCTTGAGCATAGTCAGGTGGTCAGAAATCTTGCTGACGTTGTTCATGTCGTGACTAGAGAAGATAATCATCGCGCCCTGGTCACGGAACCGAAGAATTTCGTCCATCATGATGCTGGTGTTGACCGGATCCAAACCAGAGAAGGGCTCATCAAGGATGATGAACTTAGGGTTGAAAATCAAAGCAGCAATCATCTGAATCTTCTGGGCATTACCTTTGGAAAGGGACTGGACCTTATCGCTGGGTTTACCCACGACGTCGAGGCGCCCCATCCAGGTTTTCAAATCCTTTAAAGTGTCAGCCCGGTTCATGCCGTGCAGGGCGGCCATATAGACGATTTGGTCTTCGATGGTTAGCTTCTGGTAGAGCCCACGTTCTTCGGGCAGGAAGCCGATGGTTTGACGGCGCTGATCGGTGATGGGCTGGCCATCCCAGGTGATGTTACCGCTGGTAGGCTGGATAAAGCTGAGAATCATTCGGAAGGTGGTGGTTTTGCCGGCCCCGTTTTGACCAATGAGGCCCATGACTTCGCCGGGTTGAATGGTTAGATCCAGGTCTTGGACAGCGTGCTTGCTGCCAAAATCCTTGTTGACGTGTTCAAGTTTAAGCATGAGATTCCTTTCTGGTTAGGCGTATTTGTTGAGCAGGGCCCAGGTGACAAAGTAGAAAACAAGGCTGACGAGCATCACAATTCCAATCATGATACCAATAACATACTGGCGCTGATTGATACAATAAAACATGGGGATGTACATCAGGAATAGGAAGACAAGATAGCTGTACCGGAGTGCCCTGGTATTGTTAAGTTGTCGTCGCTCGTCGGAGGCTTTAATTTTGTTTTGGTGTAGCTGGTTGGGCTTCATTAACATCGTTAAAACTACTGATAGTACGAAGCCGGATGCCATACCTAAAGCACCGATGGCAGCCGCAAAATAGCGGAATCCAGTTGAGACAGTGACTGGCATAGATAGCACTCCTGCTACATAGAGTAGGACCGAGAAAGCACCAATCCAGACTGAACGCCAAATTAAGATTTTACGGTATTCACCATCAGAAACCGCCGGTGTAATGTCTTTAAATAGGTATTTGAACATAATGATTTCCTAATTGTATCTTCCAATCAAAGCGGCGAAGCCGATGAAAACTAGGAAGACTGCTGATATTGAACAGGCAAAGATGAATCCAATCCAGGCTGGCCCGACACATAGAAAATAAGTAAATAGGCCAAAAAGGACAGCGATGATTGTTCCCAGTGTTAATTTAGCAGCTTTTAACTCGATGCTGTTACGCCGTTCGTCCGATTCATTAATCTTCATTTCATGGATTTTCGCATCTGGTTTTCTACTTTGGATAACTGAATTTATGGCGTAGACGATGCTAAAGAAGATGGCAAAAGAAACGAAGGTGAGTAAAGTTTCCAAAGAGAAGGTGGCGTGAGCAGGATTAGGTGTCAGCAATAAGATTACGCCAAATATGGCCAGGTAGAGAAGAGACCAACAATTTGAACGAAAACGGAGTACTTTGCGATAAGTATTGTCGGTCATTGTGTTTGGGACCGGTGAAAATAGATATTTAAACATAGAATTTCCTTTCTTATTGGTAGCGGTTGAAGTGGGCCCAGATGAGGATGTAGCTTCCAAAACTGCCAAGCATAATGACCATCATCATGAAGGATTCAAAGATACGTTCATGATTCGCAAAATAGAAAAAAGGCACGTAGAGTGAGAAAAGCAGTAAAAAGTAGGAAATTTTGAGGGCTTTTAAATTGTTGTATTGGCGACGCTCATCGGTTTCTTTAATCATTTGCTGTCGAATTTGATCATCAGATTTATGTCGAAGTTGCCAAATTCTAACGAAAGTGGCAATTGCCATTACGACAACCCCTCCAGCCAGGCCGATAAGAAAGCCAGTTGAAAAATCACCGTGGCGTTTTGGCATTGGTAAGCTACCAGCTAAGAATCCGAGGATAGCAGCAAGCATTGCGGCCACAGCTCGCCATATTAGTAACTTGCGGTACGCGTCATCACTCATGGGCGTGGTCAGCGTTGTAAAAATATATTTATACATGATGTTTTGTCCTCATGAGAACTTATTGAGTAGGGGTTGCGAAATCCAATGGAAAACCATCCCTAAGAGGGCAATCCCGGCAATAATAGTAGCCGCTGTCGATTGATTGAGGAACATTAAAACAAAAAAGGTGATATATAAAAGGGTGATGACGAAGAAAAAGGATAACCGTAAGGCTCTTAAATCATTGTATTGGCGTCGTTCATCAACTTCCTCAATCTTCTTAATGTGAATGTTGGTCAGAGAATTTTTGCTGATTCTAAAAATTCTGATGATGAACATGAGCAGGAGTAATAGGCTTAACGAAGGCAATCCTTTGCCGAAATCCTGGATAGCGCTGTTTAAGTGTGGGTTATCTTTCAGCAGAAAGCCGAATAGCAGGACTACCAGTAAGTACGGCATTCGAAGAAGTTGTCGTCTGATTAATATCTTTCGGTATTCGCCGTCGCCCATCGAAGTGGGTACGTTTGTAAATAGGTATTTAAACATTTGCTTCTCTCCCCGTTTGAGCTCAGCTGTGTTTATCTAAGTAGGATTTGATGATTAATTTTAAAAGTGTGGTGCCGATGAGAGTCAAACAAATGATGTTGGCAGTCGTTTGTTGCCCCACTAGTGCGCAGTAAGTGAAACCGACCAGTGCGACGGCAGCCAAAACGGCCATTGTCATTTTTGTAGCCTGTAAATCATTGCTGTTCATGCGCTCGTCAGTTTCTTTAATTTTCTTTTCCTGGAGATGTTCAGTTGATTGATGCTTTGCGTCGTAATTGACCCAGGCACACAGTACTGCCATGCAGACCAAACTAATAGCAAGGAAAATCAAGCTCTTCTCTGAAAAGATTTGTGAAAGCGGGATTACAGGTCGTTCATAGCTATCATGGCCAAAAACCATCAAAATGCCGAGCACAGTTACGAAATAAATGACGAAGGCAATATGCCGGGTTAGTATGATTCGCCGGTAATCCTCAATACTGGTATCAACCGGTACCTTCTTAAATAAATACTTCAAATTGCTCATGTTATTGCTCCTCTCCCTCAAAAATAAAGATGTCTTCAATGCTTTGGTTAAAGAACTCCGCAATCTTGTGGGCCAATATTAGGGAGGCGTTGTAGCGTCCCTGTTCAAGAGAAATCACGGTTTGGCGGCTGACCTGCAGATGGTTGGCCAGATCGGCCTGGGTGATATGCTGGTCCTTGCGGAGTTCCTGGATTCTATTTTTCAATCCACCGCTCCTTTGTTAAGTTAACTTGACATTAGCGTAAAACACTTACGTGGGAAATGTAAAGTTACATTTACATTACACGATGTAATAATCTTTTCAATTGACGGGAGGGCCAGCTTCTAGTAAACTAATATTTGTTGCAATTATGGCCCCATGGTCAAGTGGTTAAGACGTCGCGTTCTCAGCGCGGAATCGAGGGTCCGATTCCCTCTGGGGCTATTGGAATTCACAGTAGCTAATAAAAAGGCACCCGGTTATCCGGGTGCCTTTTTTGTCATGGAATTGTTATGATTTGATTCGGTTAAAGAGGTGCTGGTAGAAGAGTAGGCCAATCAAACCGATGCTGGTACCCAGCACTAGGTCAATCAATCGGTAGTAAATCAATCCGTAGGAGAGATGGTTGCGGAAGAGCTTGAAGAGAATCAGGCCGATGGGGGTCGTAAAGAGATTTCCTAGCAAGTAGCTCTTGGGCATGAAGAAGTTAATCAAGAACATCAGCAGGATCGACAGGCCAATCAAAGACATCGTGTTGCCAATGTAGGCATACAGGTAGAAAGAAGCCAGGCAACCTACCAGGGCGGCTAGGACGCAGTTAATCTGCTTCTTTAGGCCACCGGAAATCTGTTCTTCTTGTAAAATTGTGGTGGCGCCGACCAGGACCCAGTAATAATTGCTGAGATGCAGGGAGTAGCCGATATAAAAGGCTAGGGCGATGAAGATGGCATTGATCAGGGACTTTAGGATAATGACATAATTAAGTTCGGTCAGACTGGCGCGCAGGTCGTGGATTTTAACCGGGAAGCGATCATAAATCTGGTTCTCGGCCAGGGCACAGAGCGTGGCAATCAAAATACCCAGGATGGCGCAGGCAGCCAGCTCTAGCCGGGTAGTCAGTGACAGGGTGGAAAGGGTCGCCAGCATCCCGTTAATCATCAAGAGGAAGAAGATGCCGGGCCCTTTGAAATTAGCCCGCATGACGGCGGCATTAACTAAGAAAGTCAGCACGCCAATCCAAATCACGCTGACCCAGGGCAGGGCCGCCAGTAAGGCACTGACAATAAAAGAACCGGCTCCAATCAGGCCGATAAAGTAAAAGTGGGTGAAGGTCTGCGGCCCGTTGATGGGCACGTAGTACATGAAGAGTAGGGCGCCAAAGGCGGCCATGACCCCGGCCGGCATGTTGCCAGACAGCAGTGAAATGGCCAGGGAAATTGAGATAGTTAGGGCGCCAAAGACGGCGTGAATCAGGCGACGGTTCAAGGCAAACCCTCCTTTACTAGAATTTAAAAAAAGTATGGCTAAATAGTCCTCAATTCGATTATAAGGCTTTTAGAAAATTTGCAGGTAATTTTTAATGGCAGTAAAAAACCCCTCGGTTGAGGGGTTTTATTGTTATTGAACGGCAACGTTCATGCCAACTGGTGATGAGTAGCCGACTGGCTGAATGTTTTGGTTGAGGTAGTACCAGTCATCAGTGGAAAGTCGGTAGTTAGCCGGGTGAGTGATTGGGATTGGATCGGCAATCAGGAACTCACCATTCTCATAGCCAGTGATGAGCTGGACGTGGTAGTTGTTGGTGCCGTTGATTTCCAGGTCCCAGGGGATGTAAGTAATCACTGGGTTGCCTTGGAGGAGTTGGACAATTACGTCAGCGGGCTTAGCCCCAGTCATGTCCTGAGTTTTTACACCATAGACCCCGTTTAAGGACTGAGCCAACGGTGCGGCAAAGACGGTTTGGGTCTGGTAGGCTGAGCCACCGAAGGGGTTACCGTGGAAGCCTTGGTCAGCGGGTACATCCCAGCCGTAGCCGATGTGGCGGGCGTAGATATCCCAGAGGGTTGGAATCTCCTTACCCTTAACACTGAGGGCCATCTGGAAGGAAGTACCTTCACAACCTTCGGGAGCACCTTCCTGGTTTTGGTTAAAGTTCTGGTGGGGCAGGTCAACCTTGACACTGCTGAGATCTAACTGGCCGTTGCTGGCAAAGTTCAAGGCGTGGCCATTGATTACCCAGCTACCAGTCACGTTTTGACCATCACCACCGGTGTAGTAAATTTGACCGTCCTGGGTATAAAAATGGAACGGTGCCCGGGCAGTGGCCGGTGACACTAGGGTTTGAGGGCTAGTGGTGGTAGGTGCCGTGGCTGTGGGCGTGGCGGCCGAAGTGCTAGTGGTTGGCGTTGGATTGGCAGCTGGTGCCGTTGAGCTAGTTGATGCAGCGGAACTGCCGGCTGCAGAAGTGCTGGCCGCCGCGCTATTTGACTGGGCCGTTGAGGCCGTCTGACTGGATGCCGTACTGGTTGAAGTCGCAGTTGATGGCGTGGCAGAGGCGCTGGGTGTCGTTTGATTGGCGCTAGTGCTGGTCAGGTAGATAACTCGACCCTGGGCATCAGTCTTGGCTGGTGCTGGCAGAACCTGGGGACTACCGTCCTGGTTGCTGATTTTAACGGTATCATCAGCGCTGGCACTGGTGTTGGTCCAGGCTAAGGCCCCGCCGACTAAGCCGGCCAGGACTAGGGGTGCTTGTAATTTCATGCTTCTCCCTCTCATTTCTACTAATTAACTTCTCCCGATAATGTTTTCAGTATATCAAAAGCCAGGCAGGCTGCCAAAATAAAACCCGCTGAACTGCAGCGGGTTTGCTTTAACTCAGTTGGTCGTAAACGGCTTTCATCTGGGATGGTGGCATCTCACAGCAACCCCCGATCCAGCGGGCGCCCTCGGCCTGCCACTTGATGGCGTTGTCGGAATAAATGTTTTCCATGGCCTGGCCCCACTTTTTCAGGACGGGATCGTATTGGCCACCGGCATTGGGTCCGATGAGCAAGCCCTTGTCGTCCTGGGAACCTTCCTTTAGGTAACGCAGGGCTTCTAAGGCATAACGGGGGTGGAAGCAGTTGGCCCCGTAAGCCACGATGCTGGGCTGGTCCTCTAGCAGGTCTTGGACCTGATGGAGGTCAGTGCCATCACTGAGATGGGTGGCATCCTTGAGGGAGACCGAGAAGTAAACGGGCACCTCGGGATATTTAGCCAGTAATTTAGCTAGGACCTTAATTTCTTCAAAATTAGGGATGGTTTTAACGGCCAGCAGGTCGACGCCGGCTTCGACTAACCAGGCCAGGCGGTCCTGGTGGAAGGCGGCCAGTTCATCGGCGCTTAACTGGTAGTCGCCGGTGTATTCAGATCCGTTGGCGAGGTAAGCCCCATAGGGACCGATGGCGCCGGCCACCCACTTGGCCTGGGGACCGGTACTGTCCTTGGAGGCATCGCGGGCCAGTTGGACCGATTCCTGAATCCATTCTTTGGCCTGTTCGCGCGAGTAACCCTGGTCGAGGAAACCAGCCAGGTTGGCCTGGTAACTGTTGGTCGAAGTCACGTTGGAACCGGCATCAAAGAAGGCCTTGTGTACCTGGTAAACCTTGTCCGGATCAGTAATCAGGGCCTTGGCAGTCCAGAGGGGATTGTTCACGTCAAAGCCCAGGTCCTTGAGACCCAGACCCATGGAGGAGTCAAAGAGCACCGTTTTTTGGGTCTTTTCCCAATCGTAAAAGTTCATCTTATTTTCCTTTCTTCTTTTTGCGGGCAAAGAAAAGCTGGTAGTAACCGTAACATAGTAGTGAAAAGGGAATACCAATGATTAGGGCAATCCGCTGGTCCGGATCAAAGGCGATGCCGACGATGGAGGCCAGGCAGAAGATAATCACCAGCCAGGGAGTTAATGGGTACCAGGGTGCCTTATATTTCAGCTCACTGACATCATGTTCCTTTAAGAACTGGCGGCGGAAGTTGAGCTGGGCCCAGCCGATAATCAGCCAGACGGCCACCACGGCAAAGGCTGACAGGGCGGTCAGGGCGAGATACAGGGTTTGAGCGGTATAAACGCTGGATAGTAGGGAGAGGGCGCCGCCCAGCATCGTTAGTAGCAAGCCGTAAACTGGTAAACCATGACGGGAAAGCTTGCCCAGCTTTGGGCTAATCTCACCTTGCTTGGCCAGGGACCAAATCATCCGCGAAGCCGCATAGACCCCGGCGTTGGAAGCCGAGAAGAGGGTAATAATCAGGATGGCGTTCATGATATCCGCGGCGTAAGGGATGTAGGCCTGGTTCAGGATTTCAACGAAGGGACTGGTGACCAGGGCCTGGTTGCTAGGTGGCAGCAGGGCGCCCATGACCACGATGGCCCCGATAAAGAGGACAATCAAGATTAGGAGGGTCCTCTTAATGGCGCCCGGGATGATTTGGGCGGGATTCTTGGTTTCGCCAGCGGCCACAGCAATCATTTCAGCTCCAGAATAGGCGAAGTTAGCCGTCAGGACGGTGGCTAAGATTGGCCCAATCCCGTGGGGTGCCCAGCCACGCCGGCCCAATTCCTCAAAGAAGGGTAGGGTGGTCACGTGGTGAATGGGAATTAGGCGGAAGACCATCAGCAGGCCAATGACGATGAAGAATGCCAGGGCCGCCACCTTAATCCAGGAAGTGATGGATTCACTCTGGTTAAACCAGGCCAGGTTGACCAGGTTCAGGACCAAAATGGCTGCGCCGTAGATGAGACTTAGAATCCAAATTGAAACCGATGGTAACCAGCGCTGGGTCAGAATTGACATCGTTAGTAGGTTGGAACCTAAGGCAATGGTCCAGGTTAGCCAGTAGAGCCAGGCCACCACAAAGCCCACGCCGGGACTGATATAGCGGCTGGCATAGGTATGAAAGGCGCCGGTAGTTGGTTGGTAAACCGTTAGCTCGGCCAGGCACATCATGACCAGGCAGACCAAGAAGGCACCGACTAGGTAAGCCCCAATGGTGCCCAAGGGGCCGGCGGTTTTGATAAAGTAACCCGGACTTAAAAAGATTCCGGTTCCAATCACACCGCCCAAGGTCAGAGCGATTAGGTGGTTGGTATTCATGCTGCGTGGGGGTGTTTGACTGGTTTCGGTCATCTTAATCTCCAAAAAATAAAAAGCACCCGTCCTAAAAAGAACGAGTGCTCGCGGTACCATCTTCATTATGAACCAAGCGGTCCATCACTTTGAACAGGGTAACGACTGTTAATCGTAGCCGGCTAAGGTTTCACCGACCAATTCTCCAAGACCATCCTTCACTCAAGGTCAATCGTCCCTTCACACCAGGCGGGACTCGCTGGGCATCGCCCTTGAGTTACTCATCTCTTCAACAAATAATGATAATTCTCTAATGATAAAGTGTGTTCATCATAGCCTAATTTTATTTTAAAGGCAAGGTGAATCTTGATGGGTTGGGGATGATAAGGTCATGCGTTAGGAAAGCTAACGTAAAATACCTTAGGTCAGGTTTCCTGCCCGATAATAAATGAGAGAATACTTATAAAAGGAGATTGCCATGGGAGTACTTGTCGTTCCATTGTTGGCGGTGATTTTCACCGTCGGTCTCGGTTTTCTAGCCGCCTGGAAGGGCGACTTCGATGAACAAGACAATAAGAAATTAGCGAAGTTGACCATGAAGTACGCCCTGCCTTTGAGCATCTTTGTGGGCGTGTGGTCAACACCAAAGTCAGAGCTAACCCACTACGGACCGCTGGCCTTCTGGTTATCAGCGACCATCGTGGTCAGTTATCTGATTTTTTATGTGGTCTATCGTTTTGCCTTTAAGCAAAAAGGACCGGGCGCGGCCCTCTATACCCTGACGGTTTCCAACGCTTCGGTGCCCTTTATCGGATCAGCCCTGCTGCCCTTTCTCTTTAACGCCAGCATCAGTGCCGTTATCATTGGCCTAGTCGCCCTGGCCGAGAACCTGACTACGGTCCCTGCCACGATTGCCCTGATTGATAAGGAACAAACTGCCGGACGTAAGGTCTTACATACTTTGGAAAACCCACTGGTTTTCAGTCCCTTCCTGGCCTTCTTTCTGGCTTTGACTGGGGTACCGATTCCACCCCATACGGAAGTAATCTTCCAAATCCTGGGTAAGGCAGCCAGTGGAATTGCCCTTTTCTCAATTGGAATCACGCTCTTCACCAAGCACATGCATGTCGGCCGTTTGGTGGCGACTACGGTTTTCTTCCGGAACTTGTTGGTGCCCACGGTCTTGCTGCTGATTATGCTGAGTTTGAGCCTGCCTAAGGAATTGATCCGGATGGTGGTTTTGACCATGGCCATCCCAACGGCAGCCATCCCGGTTACCCTGGCGATTCGCTACCATATCCAGGAATCAGAGATTGCCTCGGTGCAACTGACTAGTACCGTTATATCGTTCTTTACCCTGTCCCTCTTTATTTATTTCCTAGGAATTTAAAAAGCGTCCTGCTTAGGCAGGACGCTTTTTTATTTTAATGAAGATTGCCGTAGAGATTGACAATCACAATGCCAACAATAATCAGCAGGAGACCGAAGATGGTTGGCCAGTTGATCTGGGCCTTCCAGAAGAGGACTGACATGACGGTGACCAAAACAATACCGGCCCCGCTCCAAATGGCGTAGGCGATGTGGAGGGGAATGGTCTCAACCGTTTTGGAAAGCATGAAGAAGGCCAGCCCATAACAGGCCAGGCAGAGTAGGGTTGGTTGCCACCTGGTAAAGCCCTGGCTAGAAACCACCAGGTTGGAGCCGGCGATTTCGGCAATGACGGCAATCAATAGGTAAAAGTAGCCCATAGTTGTTCTCCCAAAAAGATTTTATTCCTGTCTTATTTTATAATAGTTGTTAAATGATGCGTGAAGATTTTTGGAAGGGGTATCCCGAATTATGAGTATTATTTTTTGGCTGGTCGTGGCCTTGGCTGTAGCGGTTTTGCTGGCCATGGTCTACCGACAACAAAATCAGGGCAAGCGCTTAGCCTGGTACAACTACCTATTGTATGTTTTGCTAGTGCTTTCCTATGTTTTGACGGCGGGTACCCAGAGCTCAGGGAACTTTGCTATTAGTACCATCATGGTGCTCTTGGTGATGGCGTTGGCCTGGTATTTGCAGAGCACCGGGCGTAAATAGTTTCAAAGACAGAAAAAAACAGCCGTTAGGCTGTTTTTCTTTACGCCAGGGCGTAACCAATCATGCACAGGACGGCAATGATTACTAGGATGATGAACCACCACTTAAAGTAAACAGGGTATTCGCCCTGCTCCTCTTCTTCGCGTTCCTTCTTATTCATATACTTGACTCGCTTCCTCTATCGATAGCCTTAGTCTATCATAGTTAGCAAAGGGCCGGCAATTGCCAGGCCCAGTACTGTCAGAGGTGTTAAATATGCCAAAAATTTACGATCAAAAAACGGTTTACCAGGGCAAGGTTTTCAAGGTCGTCCAGGAAAAAATCGACTTGGAAAACGGCCACGCCCCCTTAACCCGGCAAAATGTCATCAGCAGTGATTCAGCCACGATTGCCCTGATTAATGAACAAAATCAGGTTCTGATTGAACAGGAATACCGGGCACCAATTCAACGCTATTCCTGGGCCCTGCCAGCCGGCCGGGTTAACCCCGGCGAGGAACCGTTGGCAACCGCGACCCGGGAGTTAGCTGAGGAGACCGGTTTTAAAATTGCGCCAGATCAGTTCCAGCTAGTCGACCAGGTCAGCCTGTCGAACGGCGTTCTAAGTGAAATCAGCCATATCTTCCTGGTACGTTTGGTACCCGGCCAGTACCAGCAAGTTGACCGTCACTTTGATGCGGGCGAGGACATCGAACACTACCAGTGGGTTGACTTAAAAACCGCCCTGGCCAAAACGGACGGGGCGGCTTCACACTTGGCCTTACTACACTGGCAGCTAGGTGCGGCCGATTAGCCTTCTTTTAACCAGGGCCGGTCGCTGGCCTCGTTTTCAGTTAGGATGCGGTGCAGGGTTTCCTGGGCCTGGGGGACAAACATCTTGGGCTCAGGGTTAACCGGGACATAAGCTGCCTCTAGAGTTTCGGTGTTGTCTTTTTGTAAGTGACCACCGATTTTTTTGACTTCAAAACCAATGGCAATCGTCTCCTGGGCATCTCCCCAAGAGTTTTTCTCGGTAACCTGGCTGGCCAGACCGAGCATGCGGACGACTTCAACATCCAGGTTGGTTTCTTCCTTAAATTCGCGGACGACCGCCTGCATGGGTGAGTCGCCGTATTCGAGGTAGCCACCGGGAAAGCCCCAGCCAGCGTCTGAATCCCAGCGTTTTTCCAAGAGAATGGCATCGTGGGCCTCGTTCCACAGGACCCCGAAGGCGGAAACAAAAATCATGCCCTCGTGGCCGACCTTGGCCCGCATCCGGGCGATGTAGTTTTCTGCTGTCATCTTAGGCTCCTTTGGGCCAGACCAAAGGGTTTGGTCGGCCGTGGTATACTAGTAACAACTAATTTTAAGCGCAACGGAGTCGGCATGGCAAGTCAAAAAGCCCCAGTTTGGTACGAACATTTACATACAGAAAAGCACACCGGTGCCCGCCGCGGTCGGATTCACACCCCACACGGCACCTTTGAAACCCCAATGTTTATGCCGGTTGGAACCCAGGCCGCCGTTAAAGGGGTCGACACCAGGATTCTAAAGGAAATTGGCTCCCAATTTATCTTAAGTAACACCTACCATCTCTGGGTTCGCCCTGGGGATGAGCTGATTGCTGAAGCTGGTGGGCTGCACAAGTACATGGGTTGGGACCAGGCGATTTTGACTGATTCGGGTGGCTTTCAGGTCTTTTCCCTGTCGGATGCTCGTAAGTTAAAAGAAGAAGGGGTAACCTTCCAGAACCACGTCAACGGGGACAAGATGTTCCTGTCACCAGAAGTGGCGATGCGGATTCAAAACAACCTCGGCTCGGACGTGATGATGCAGCTTGACGAGGCCATTCCTTACTTTGAGAGCTACGACTATATCAAGGCCTCGATGGAACGGTCCCTGCGCTGGGCGGCCCGGGCACAGGAGTACCATAAAAAGACTGACCAGCAGGCCCTCTTTGGGATTGTCCAGGGAGCCGGCTTTAAGGCCCTGCGGACCGAATCCGCCAAGGGCTTAGTTTCCTTGGATTTGCCCGGTTATGCCGTGGGTGGCCTTTCGGTTGGGGAATCCAAGCATGAAATGAACCGGGTCTTGGACTTCACCATGCCCTTGCTGCCGGAAAACAAGCCCCGTTATTTGATGGGGGTGGCCGCACCGGATTCCCTGATTGATAGTGTGATTCGCGGGGTGGACATGTTTGACTGTGTCCTGCCAACTCGGATTGCCCGCAAGGGAACGCTGATGACCCGCTTTGGTCGGGTGGTCATTAAAAACGCCAAGTATAAGGACGATTTTAGTCCGATTGACGCCGATTTGAGCTACTATTCCAACAACCCGATTCGTAGGGAACAGTTTGGTAACTTGGCTCAGTACGACAATCCCAACTACAATCCCTTCCAGACCCTAACCCGGTCTTACCTTCACCACCTCTTTAACGCCAATGAATTGTTGGGGGCTCAATTGGCTTCTCAGCACAATCTGCGTTTCTTACTCCAGTTTATGGAAGACATGCGGACCGCGATTGAACGGGATGAACTGTTGGAATTCCGGGAGACGGTGATGGAAGAGTATGGTTACAACAAACCCAACGCCCGTCTATTTTAATTAGGGTCGGTCTTTGATATACTGCTAGTTAACAAATAAAGTTAGGAAAAGGTTATGAATTATCAACTTATTTTGATATTGATTGTGTTTGGTGGTTTCTTCTGGTTCATGTCACGCCAGCAGAAGAAGCAGCGTGATCGTCAACAGCAGATGCAGTCAAACTTGAAGAAGGGTACTCCAATCGTAACGATTGGTGGCCTGCATGCCGTGGTTGACAGTGTTGACCAGGAAAAGCGGACGGTTGACTTGGATGCCGAAGGGGTTATCTTGACCTTTGACCTGAACGCTATCCGTACGGTGGCCCAGGATGCTGCGCCAGCCGCTGACAGCAAGCCAGCTGAAGACAAGGCTCCCGAAGCTAAGTCTGCTGACCAGGCCAGTGATGCCAAGCCAGCTGAATCAAAGTCAGCTGACGAGGGTTCTGCTGATAAGGATCAGGAAAAGAAAGATTAATTATTTGCCAGTATGGCAAAGGGGTGCCGGGCACCCCTTTTTTATTGGTTGAAACGTTAGGGAAGTAATTGTGAAAGCCTTTTTTAAAAAAGTAATTCCACGCCTAATTGTGCCGGTGGTCACCCTGATTTTGGTGATTCAGGTGCTGTTGATGACCCAGGAAATCAGCTGGGGTCTGATTATTAACACCCTGAGTGGCCTGGGCCTTTGGCAGATCTTAATCCTGGTCGTGCTGGGCTTTTTGGCAATCGTGCCTAGCCTGTATAACGATGTTCTCTTAGCCCAGTGGCAAGGATATCACCTTAGCAGCCAGGAATTACTGCAACGCAGTTGGTTAATCAATGTTTTCAACTTAAATGCTGGCTTCTTAGGCGTCATTAGCGTCTTGCTGCGGCGTTTCTTCTACCGTGACCAGGCCAAGCGTAGTATTAAGTCCTATCTCCAGGTCTACCTGCTGTCCATTAGTGCCATCCTGCCGGTGGTCGGCCTGACTCTTTTAGGGCTGAGTTTGGCACCACACCAGGCCCTGGGCTTTGAACGGGGTTGGTTGCTCTTTTTTGCCGGCCTAGTCGGGGTGGTTTTACTCCTGTCTTTGGCCAAGGGCTTTCAGTTCTGGCGTGGACTAACCTGGCGGGTCAGTGCCGCCTTTGTGGCCAACGCCTGGTTGGCCTTGGTTGTACAAGCCTTCTTATTCTTGAGCTGTGGCTGGGTGGCCGGCGTACATCTCTCAATTGTCCAGCAGCTTATTATCTATGTAATCGGCTCAGTTATTGCCCTCTTAGCGATGACGCCAGGAACCTGGGCATCCTTTGATGTGGCCGTTTTGGTCATGCTTAACTTTCTCCAGGTCGACCAACTCACCGGTGTGGTTTGGCTGGTCCTCTACCGCCTGGTCTTTAACGTTTTGCCCCTGCTCAGCGCCATCGGACTGCTAATCTACCGGTTGGCCCACCTGGTCAACCAGGAGTACCGGGACGTGCCCCGGGCCCTGGCTAGTACCGTCGTTCATTGGTTAGTGACCCTGGCAGCTTATGGCCTGGGTATTTTGCTGGTCTTATCTGGGACCATGCCTAACTGGGCCCAACGGATTCCAATTTTAACAACCTTAAAACCCTGGCCGCTGACCTACGCCCTGGCGAACCAATTGCCAACGGTGATTTTGGGCTTCCTGCTGCTGATTTGTGCCCGTGGGATTGCCAACCGGGTCCAACGGGCCTATTCGGCAACGCTGACGGTACTGTTACTGGCCGGAGTTTATACACTTTTCTACTACCGGCACTGGACCCCGGTCATTTTGATTGTCCTGGTACTTTTGGCGGTGACCTTTAGTCGGTCAGACCTCTATCGGCAGCAGTTTGTCGATAGCTGGCGGGACCGCATTATTGATACCTTGATTTGGGGAGCGTTGATTTGGAGTTATGCCCTCCTAGCCCTGCAAGAAGTTCGTCTAAAGCGGGCCCAGTTTGGCCCCGGGCATGCCTGGGCCTATTTTCACTGGTGGTTGCTAGGTGTCCTCAGTATTATTTTGATTGTGGTGGCCGGTCTGGTCTTAACCCGCTACTTGCACGGGGAGCGTCGTTTACTGGGTGTACCTTACCAGGGCAAGCGGGTGCAAGCCCTGCTAGCCGTTGGCGACAACCACTATACTAACCTGGTTTACCTGGGCGATAAGCGGATTTACTACTACCAGGTTGACGGCGCCGACCGCGCCGCCCTCCAATTCCGGGTGGTCGATAACTTCGCCGTGGTCATGGGGGATCCCTTTGGTCACGAGGAAGACTTTGAAGCGGCCATGCAGGCCTTTATCGAGGATGCCGATCTGTTGGATTTGGTTCCGGTCTTTTATGAAGTTAGTCAACCAGTGGCCATGTTAGCCCACGAGTTCGGCTATGATTTCTTTAAGTTAGGGGAAGAGGCCGAGATTGTCTTGGCTGATTTCTCAACGGCTGGTAAGAAGATGCAAAATATCCGTTCCGAAATCAACCAGGCCGACCGGGCTGGCTACCAGTTCCGAATTGTCCAGCCGCCTTTTAGTCCCGAGCTGTTAGCCCAACTAGGGCAGGTGAGTGAGGACTGGCTGGGTGGCCGGGATGAAAAGGGCTTCTCCCTAGGGTTCTTTGACGCCAATTACCTCCAGCGTTGGCCGCTGGCGATTTTGGAGCAGGACGGCCAAGTGGTTGCCTTTGGTACCTTGGTCAGTTCCAAGACCGAAAGTCAGATGGCCATTGACCTGATGCGCTTTAACCAGCAGGCGCCCAACGGCGCCATGGATATCCTTCTGGTCAACGCCTGCCACTATGCCAAGGAACAAGGATTTAAAATCTTTAACCTGGGCATGTCACCCCTGGCCGGGGTGGGCCAGCACTACCAAAGCTTTGGCCGGGAACGTCTGGCTAACCTGGTTTACCAGTTTGGGTCCCGGATTTATTCCTTTGAGGGTTTGTACCACTATAAGAACAAATTTGCCCAGCAGTGGACACCCCGCTACATTGCCTATTCGCGAAAGAGCAATATCTGGATGGTCCTGCTGGGTCTATTAAAAATCGATAACAAGGGCGTTGATCAGGCTCCTGGTCTGGAAGATTAGGTGTGCTTTTTAACTTGGCCTGCTATACTATTGGACGTAGCTAGCGCAGGGCTAGGAGAATGAGGAAAAACAGCATGCAAATTTTACTACGTCATGCGAAAAATTATGTTCGCGACATTACCATCGCCATCCTGGCCGTGGCCGTGATGGCAGGGGCGACCTTGTGGCAGCCCCACCTACTTCAGAAAGTAATTTCGGCCATCTTGGCCGATGATAGCTCCCAGGTGTTGGAGTTTGGCATACAGCTGGTTGTCATTGCCCTCTTGGGCGTGGCGGCCGGCCTTTTGAATGCCGTCTTTGCGGCGCGCATCTCCCAGTCGATGGCCGCTGATATCCGGGCTGAGGAATACGATAAGATTCAGACCTTTTCCTTTGGTAACATCGAAACCTTTTCGGCCGGGAACCTGGTAGTTCGGATGACTAACGATGTGAACCAGGTTCAGCAGCTAATCATGATGATTTTACAGAGTCTGCTGCGGATTCCCATTCTCTTTATTGGGGCAGTGGTCCTGGCCATCATCACCATTCCCCGCTTTTGGTGGCTGGTAGTCATTATGATTATTGCCATTCTCCTGTCGTCTCAGGGGATTTTTAAGCGGATGGGGAAGAACTTCTTTAAGATTCAAAACCTAATCGACCAAAACAACACCCTGGCCAAGGAAAACCTGCAGGGGGTCCGGGTGGTGAAGTCCTTTAATCAGGAAGGAGCGGAAATTGACCGCTTTACTGATAATACGGATGAACTGGTCGCCGTTAACACCAAAATTGGGTATCTTTTTACGATTATGATTCCAATCTTCATGGTGGTTTCTTATCTGATTATCGGAGCCGCCATCCTGCTGGTTGGCCAAAACATCGTGAAAAATCCTAAGGATTTGGCCGCGATTGCACCATTTACTACTTATCTAATGCAGATTCTCTTTGCCCTGATGATTGGTGGCATGGTTTCGACCTTTGCCTCCCGGGGGATGGTTTCTTTGGGACGGATTAACCAGGTCCTAAAGGCCAAGACGGACGTGGTTTATGACCCCAAGGCGCCCAAGGAAAAGCTGAGCGGTGACATTAGCTTTGACCACGTTAGCTTTACCTATCCCGGTGATGATCAGCCGGCCCTCCGGAATGTTTCCTTCAATATCAAGGCCGGTGAGATGATTGGGATTGTCGGGGCAACTGGTTCGGGTAAGTCGACCCTGGCCCAACTAATCCCACGGCTTTACGACCCGACCCAGGGCACGGTGTCGGTCGGCCATGTTAACCTCAAGCAGGTTAACCAGCAGTCCTTACGGCAGGCGGTTTCGATTGTCTTGCAAAAGGCGGTCCTCTTTAGTGGTTCGATTGCCCGTAACTTGCGGCACGGCAAGCCCGACGCCAGTGAGCAGGACATGCAGTGGGCGACCGAGATTTCCCAGGCCGCTGAATTTATCGACGGCTACGAAGACGGTTTTGACCACTACGTCGACGAACGCTCGGCTAACCTTTCCGGTGGGCAAAAACAGCGCCTCTCAATTGCCCGTGGCGTGATTGGCCATCCTAAGATTTTGATTTTGGACGATTCCACCTCCGCCCTGGATGCCCGCAGTGAAAAGTTGGTCCAAGAGGCCCTGGATAAGGAACTCAAGGGGACCACGGCGGTGGTGATTGCTGAAAAAATTAGTTCAGTCATTCATGCCGACCGGATTTTTGTCTTGGATGCCGGCCAGCTGGTGGCCACTGGTTCCCACCAGGAGCTACTAGAGAATTCACCAGTTTACCGTGAAATTTACCTGACCCAGAAAGCAAAGGAGGAACCAAATGAGTGATTTGATGATTTCAATCCGCTACTTTGGCGCCTACCTGAAGCGCTACTGGCTGGGCCTAAGTTTTGCTTTGGTTTTGATGGTGCTTAGCACCTATGCCCAAATTAATGCGCCGCTCTACATGGGAAAGGCGATTACCGCCTTGGGCCAGTTTTTAAATGATTACTTTAATCCAGTAACCCACGCCACCGCTAGCAAGGGTAAGTTCTATGATGCCGTTTGGGGCATGGTTTGGTTTTACGGCCTGGCAGAAGTGGCCATGGTTACTTCTGGCCTGATGACCAGTCGGATTAGTGCGCAGTCTTCAGGTCAGATGCGGATTGGCCTTTTTGCCAAATTGCAACGGATGACGGTGCGCTACTTTGACACCCACCAGGATGGCAAGATCTTATCCCTCTTCACTTCGGACTTGGATAACATTTTTAACGCCATGAACCAGGCGATTTTCCAGATGGTTTCCCAGGCGATGCTCTTTATCGGCGTTATCATTATGATGTTTAACCAGAGTGCAACCCTGGCCTGGGTGACGGTCGCTTTGACGCCAGTGGCCTTGCTCTTGGATTTCTTCGTGATTACCCTGGCGCGTAAGTATATTGACCGCCAGCAGGAGGCCACGGGGGCCTTAAACGGCTACATTAATGAGCAGATTAACGGCGAAAAGGTGGTCATTACCGAAGGGCTCCAGGACGAGTCGATTAAGAATTTCAAGCCCTATAACGAGTCAGTTAAAAAGGCGACCTACCGGGGCCAGATGTATTCGGGAATGCTCTTCCCCCTGACCCAGGGCCTGTCATTACTGAACGTGGCTATCGTGATTTTCTTTGGCTCTTGGTTTGTTTTGCACAATGGAATGAGCCGCGCTGCTGGTCTGGGTCTTTTGATTGTCTTTGTGAACTATTCCCAGCAGTACTACCAGCCCATCAGCCAAATCACCTCGGTTTATAACAGCTTCCAGCTGGCCCTGACCGGATCGCAGCGGCTGCACCGGATTGAGGTACAACCCGAAGAAACGAATCCGGGCAAGGGACATCTCCTGGCTGACATTCGTCAGAAGGTGGCCTTAGATGATGTCACCTTTGGCTATAACCCCGATAAAATTATCCTTCACGACGTTAACATCGATGTGAAGGCCGGTCAGATGGTGGCCTTAGTAGGACCAACTGGTTCAGGAAAGACCACGGTGATGAACCTCTTAAACCGGTTCTATGACGTCAACCGCGGCCGGGTCACCATTGACGGTGTCGATGTGCGGGACGTCGATTTGGCCTCCCTGCGGGACCACGTCGGAATTGTCCTCCAGGAGTCGATTCTCTTTAGCCGGACGATTGCCGAAAACATTAAATTTGGTAAACCGGATGCCAGTGATGCGGAAATGGTGGCGGCCGCCAAGCAGGCTAACATTCATGACTACATTGAAAGCCTGCCGGATGGTTACCAAACCATGGTCAGTGATGAAAATTCCATTTTCTCAACCGGTCAAAAGCAGCTACTATCAATTGCCCGGACGATTTTGACCAGTCCAGAATTCTTGATTCTAGATGAGGCCACTTCCAACGTGGATACGGTCACTGAGGCGAAGATTCAGGCGGCAATGAACAATATCATTGCCGGTCGGACCAGCTTTGTGATTGCCCACCGCTTGAAGACCATCCTCGATGCCGATAAGATTGTCGTCTTAAAGGACGGCCGGGTAATTGAGCAGGGGACTCATGAACAATTACTGGCCGAAAACGGCTTTTACGCTGATCTTTACCATAACCAAATGGTGTTTGAATAGGAAAAGGACCTAGTTTGTCTAGGTCCTTTTCAAATTGGAAGGGCTGTAACATAAATGTTATAATAAACCTACTTTTGTGCGCCCCACTGGGCGGTCTTGGAGAAAAACATGCGAATCGGATTATTTACCGACACCTATTTCCCACAGGTTAGTGGGGTAGCAACTTCAATTGAAACTTTGCGGGATGCCCTGGTTGAACAGGGGCATGAAGTCTACATATTTACGACGACCGACCCCAAGGTCGATAAGCACGAGGATGAGCCCAATATCTACCGTTTCTCCAGCATGCCTTACTTTGGTATTATCCGTGACCGCCGCTTCACCTTCCGCGGCTTTATCCAGGCCGTTGACATTGCCCGGGAACTAAACCTGGAAATTGTGCATACGCAGACTGAGTTTTCTCTGGGCCTGATGGGCAAGTTTGTGGCCCGCCAGCTGGATATTCCAGTGATTCACACGTACCATACCATGTACGAGGACTACACCCACTATATCGCCCGCGGCATGTTGATTAAGCCTGGTGCGGTTGGCCCAATCGTGAAGTCCTTTATGAAGGGGATGGATGGGGTCATTGCGCCCTCCCAGTTAGTCAAAAATACTCTGCAGCGTTACGGCGTCACTGACATCCCCATGCCAGTGATTCCAACCGGGGTGGCCCTGCCTAAGATTAGTTCAGACAATATCGACCTGCGGGCCCAGTTTGGTTACACGGCTGACCAGCCCGTGATTTTGTCGCTGGGTCGCCTGGCCTATGAAAAGAACATTGCCCTGACAATTTCAGCCTTTTCGGAGTTATTGCAGACGATGCCAGACGCCCGCCTGGTGATTGCCGGCGATGGCCAGGCCCGCAAGACCTTGGAAGAGCAGGTTCATGACTTGGACCTGGAAGACAAGGTTAAGTTTGTCGGCATGGTTGACCATGACCAGGTTTATGACTACTACCGGATGGCCAATGTCTTTGTTAGTTCTTCTGATTCTGAAACCCAGGGGCTGACCTTTATCGAGGCCATGGCCGCTGACCGGCCCTTTGTGGCGATTCACTCGCCTTATCTGGACAACCTGGTGGACAGCCCGGCGATTGGCACCCTGGTCGACGATTACGATGATTTCTTGGCGGCAATTGAACACTATTTGAAGACGCCCAACACCGCGGAGGATTCGGCTATCCGCCATGAAAAGTTAAAGAACGTGGATGCCCGGACCTTCGCTTCGCGGGTCTTGGATTTTTACCATGAAATTGAAGAAGACTTCCACCAAAAGCCAATTGAACGTAAGGGTGGCCAAGAGCTGAATGATGACGAAATCAGTTACATCAAGCGGATCTTGCGGAATCCTTTCAGGAGAAATTGACGTGAAAGTATTACTATACTTTGAAAATCAGAATTTAATTGCCAAATCTGGAATTGGCAGGGCCTTACGCTTGCAGCAAAAGGCCCTTTCTTATACTGACGTGGAAGTGACCACGGACCCCAAGTGCACCGATTATGATATCTTGCACATCAACACTTACGGGGTTAAAAGCTTCGCCATGGTGCGTAAGGCCCGTAAGTTGGGTAAGAAGGTAATTTACCATGCCCATTCGACCTACGAGGACTTTCGTAATTCCTTCATGGGTTCTAACCTGCTCGCGCCCTTGTACAAGCGTTATTTAATGGCCCTCTACGGCCGGGCTGACGCCCTGATTACGCCCACGCCCTATGCTAAGAGCCTGCTGCGGGGTTATGGTTTAAGCCAGCCGATTTATCCGATTTCAAACGGGATTGAGCTGGACAAGTATGCCAGTGACCCGGAGAAGGTGGCTAAATTCCGGGAATATTTCAAGCTCGCCGATGACCAAAAGGTTGTAATCAGTGTGGGCCTGTATTTTGAACGCAAGGGGATTGTGGATTTCTATGAGTTGGCCAAGCGCCATCCGGAAATCACCTTTATTTGGTTTGGCTACACCGACCCCAAGCTGATTCCAGCTAAGATTCGTAAGCTGGTTTGGGAAGACCACCTGGATAACCTGATTTTTCCCGGTTACATTACTGGCGAAGTCATCCTGGGTGCCTACCAGGGCGCCGACCTTTTCCTGTATCCATCCTATGAAGAGACCGAGGGGATTGTGGTCCTAGAAGCCCTGGCATCTAAGCAGCAGGTCTTGCTGCGAGATATCCCAGTCTATGACCCCTGGTTAAAGGACGGGGAGAGTGTTTATAAGGCCCGTAATTTGGAGGAGTTTGACCAGAAAATGGGCGACATCCTCGGCGGCGATCTGCCAGATTTGACGGCGGCTGGTTACGAAGTTGCCAAGGGACGGGACCTAACGGTGATTGGGCCCGAATTAAAGCAGGCCTACCAGGATGTAATCGAGGTCTAGGAGTTCTGATATGTTGAAACGTAATCGAATATCGGCCCTAATTGTGGTGGTCCTGACCGGGATTACCATCTTTTACCTGCACCGGGAATTGCGTGGCAAGGGGAAGCAGCTAGAGGCAGCCCTCCACGTCTTAGACTGGCGCTGGTTACTGGGTGGCTTTTTGATGATGGTTCTTTCAATTTTCTTGGAAGCCTTGGCCACCCGGGCCTTGTTAGACCGGGAAGACCGGTCCGAGGTGACCTGGGGCACCTTAATTCGTGTGCCCCTGTTAAACTTACTGGGAACGGGGCTGACGCCCTTCGCTAGTGGGGGACAACCGGCCCAGCTTTACGCCCTGGCCCATTCTAAAATGGATGGCGGCCGGGCCATGTCGATTATCCTGATGAAGTTTTTGGTTTACCAGGTGGTCGTCGTGATTTTCTTCTTGGTCGGTTATGTGGCCGCGGATAACTTTATTTATCAGCAGGTTGACCCAACCTTTGCCAATTTCATTCCCTTTGCCATTTTGATTCACGCCGTGGTCATTATCGGGATTGCCCTGGTTATGTTTTGGCCATCTTTTACGCTCAAGTTAGTCGACCTAACTGAGCGCCTGGTTGGGAAGTTTTTGGAACCAGAGCGTTACCAACGCCTGGTCGACAATTTGAAGGAGAAGATTGAAAACTTCCACTTTGAGTCACGCCGGGTGATTTCTAATTGGCGGGACTTGCTGGGTTCAACCTTCTTCACGACCCTGCAGCTGATTGTCTTTTACATGATTCCTTACTTCGTGATCCGGGCCTTTGGTTATGCCGATGTGAACCCCTGGCTGATTGTGACGATGAACATCATGATTGTCATGGTGATTTCCCTCTTCCCAATTCCAGGTGGGGTCGGCGGGGCTGAGTTAAGTTTTCAACTGCTCTTTACCCCCTTTGTGAAAAACCCGGCCACTTTGATTCTTGTGATTTTGATTTGGCGTTTAATCACCTACTACTTTGGTCTGTTTGCTGGTATAATTGCTTATATTTTGCCGGTTTCTAAGACTGCCAAAAAATAGGTCGGAGGTGAGTACTTTGACAGATTCCAACCGTTCAAAAAGTGAATTAAATCAGATTTTGGGGCGCCTGCATGCGATGCAGGAGGCTACTGACGATCTCATCCAAATTCGCCGTTTTGACGTTTACGGGGTGGAGGTCTTACAAGTGCGTTACGACCAGGTAAACAAGCTGTGGACCATCATGGAACACCGGCAAGCCCACCGGTTCCAATTTGATGACATTGACTTAGTTGCCATTGAAATTTATGATTTACTGCGTGATGTGCAGCTGACATTTTAGTCAGGAAAAGCTTGTGAGGCTGTAATGAAAGCTCGTTTAAAAAAATTGTTTAACCCCCGCCTCTGGTGGGATAAGACCAAACAAACAATGGATACTTCGGCACCCATTGTTTGGTTTTTTGTGTTAAACGTGGTCCTAGTTTGGCTAAAGACCTACGTCAACTACTGGTTGAACTTCAACCTAGGCGTGGAAGGGGCCATTCAGCAGTTCCTGCTGGTTCTAAACCCACTGCCCTCGGCGATTATCCTCCTGAGTCTGGCCCTTTATTTCAGGGGAGCACTCAGCTACTGGATTGCGATTTTGATGAACTTGATTCAGTCGCTGTGGCTCTTTGCTAATATCTTGTACTACCGCGAGTTCTCGGACTTTCTTTCCATTGGAATTATTGGCTCGGGTTCGTCGACCAGTAACAACCTGGGTAAGTCGATTATGGCCATCATTCACTGGTCAGACTTCCTGGTCTTCTTGGATATCATTATCTTGATTCTGCTCTTAGTCTTTAAGCAATTAAAGATTGATAAGAAGGGAATTCAGAAAAAGTATGCTATTTTGACGACCCTCTTAGGAGTCGTGCTGATGTTTGTTGACTACGGGATTGCCTCGGTGGACCGGTCAGGCCTGCTGACGCGTTCCTTTGATAACAACTACATCGTTAAGTACCTGGGCTTAAACGAGTACGTCGTCTTTAATGCCTTCCAGACTTATAACCAAAATAACAGTCGAAAACAGGCCAAGCCGGCGGACTTGCAAAAGATTAAGAGCTTTATTGCCGCCAACCAAACCCCGGCCAACGTTGATTATTACGGTACTGAAAAGGGTAAGAACGTCTTTGTCATTCACCTGGAGTCCTTCCAGCAGTTTTTGATTGACTACAAGGTCGATGGCCAAGAGGTAACGCCTAACCTCAACCAGTTCTACCATGATCAAAATACCCTGAGCTTTGATAACTTCTATAACCAGGTCGGCCAGGGGAAGACTTCCGATGCGGAGATGATGCAGGAAAACAGTCTCTTTGGTCTGTCAACTGGTTCGGCCATGGTTAAATACGGGGCAAGTAACACCTTTGAAGCTATGCCAGCCATCTTAGACCAGCAAGGTTACACCACGGCGGCCTTCCACGGGGATGTTTCAACCTTCTGGAACCGTAACAACACCTATAAGTCCTTTGGTTACGACTATTTCTTCTCCAAGGATTATTTCCCTAACGCCAACAAGGCCAGCAACAACGTTGGTTACGGTCTGAAGGATAAGATTTTCTTGAAGGATTCGGCCCAGTACATTGAGCAGTTACCACAACCGTTCTATGCCAAGCTGATTACGGTTACTAACCACTATCCTTATGACCTGGATAAGCAAAATATTGATTTTCCAGCCACTAAGACCGGGGATAACACGGTCGATGGTTACGTGCAGACGGCCCACTACCTGGATGAGTCCTTTGGCGAACTGATGAACTACCTTAAGCAGGCTGGTCTGTATGATAATTCCGTCTTTGTCCTCTACGGGGACCACTACGGAATTTCAGAAAACCACCAGCCGGCCATTGCGCAGCTCCTGGGTAAGGACAACGTCGATAACTACGACCTAGCCCAGTTCCAAAAGGTGCCGTTCATGATTCACGCTAGCAACCTGCAGGGGGGTATTGACCACACCTACGGTGGTGAAATCGATATGATGCCAACCCTGCTGCGGCTGCTCGGTGTGCCAACCGAGGGGATGACCATGTTTGGTCACGACTTACTGTCGACCAAGGATCCCCAGGTGGTTGTCTTCCGTGATGGCGACTGGGTCACGCCGAAGTATATGAAGTACCGGAACCAGTATTACGATACGGCCACCGGTAACAAGCTAGACATCGATAACGATCCAGACTTGAAGGCGGCTGCTAAGACCAATCAGGAATACGCCGACAAGGCCCTCCTGTATTCGGATAAGGTAATTACCGGTGACCTGCTGCGCTTTGATACGAACCGCAGTGATTTCCATGCCATTAACAAGAAGGACTTTAACTATCAGCGGACGGAAGCCTTGAAGAAGCTCAAGCAAAGTCAGCAGAGTAGCCCCTCCAGTGTCCTGGCTAAAAACGGCGGTCATTCAACTCTGGGCCATTACACTACCAGTGCCCCCGAGCTGAACAACCAATAATAAATACGACTAAAACGAACACCTAGCCAAGCTAGAACAAGTGTTCGTTTTTATATTCTTTGATGCTATAATATAATCACTGTAATTTCGCTTTTGAAAGGGGTCCCTATGATTACACACCAAGAAAAACGCGATTTCGATTTGGTATCCAAGTACCAGCCAACCGGCGACCAACCCCAGGCCATCAACCAGTTAGTAACTGGCCTAGATAACGGGGTTAAGGAGCAAATCCTCTTAGGGGCAACCGGAACCGGTAAGACCTTTACCATGTCTAACGTCATTGCCAAGCACAAGAAGCCGACCCTGGTTTTAAGCCACAACAAGACCCTGGCCGGCCAGCTCTATAGTGAGCTCAAGGAATTTTTCCCCAATAACGCGGTGGAATACTTTGTTTCTTACTATGATTATTATCAGCCTGAAGCCTATGTGCCTAGTTCTGATACTTTCATTGAGAAGGATTCTTCGATTAACGATGAAATTGATAAGCTGCGTAACTCCGCGACCAGCTCCCTGTTTGAACGAGATGATGTGATTGTGGTGGCCTCGGTATCGTCCATCTTCGGACTGGGTGACCCTCACCAGTACCGTGACCACGTAATCAGTCTGCGGACGGGGAACGAGTATGGCCGAAACCAGCTGCTCTATGACCTGGTTAACATCCAATTTAGCCGGAATGATATCGACTTCCAACGTGGAACTTTTCGGGTGCGCGGGGATGTCGTCGAGATTTTCCCAGCTTCCCAGGATGAAGTGGCCCTGCGGATTGAATTCTTCGGGGACGAAATTGACCGGATTCGGGAAGTAAACGCCCTGACTGGGGAAACGATTGCTGAACGTGAGCACGTGGCTATTTTCCCAGCCAAGCACTTCATGACCGATGATAACCGGATGCAACAGGCTCTAAAGGGAATCCGCGGTGAGATGGAGGAGCAGGTCAAGCTCTTCCAGTCCCAGGGTAAGCTGTTGGAAGCTCAGCGGATTAAGCAACGGACCGAGTATGACCTGGCCATGCTAGAGGAAATGGGCTTTACCAGCGGGATTGAGAACTATTCACGCTGGATGGACGGCCGTCAGGCTGGCGAGGCGCCTTTTACCCTGTTAGACTTCTTCCCAAAGGACTATCTCTTGGTTGTCGATGAGAGTCACGTGACCATGCCCCAGGTACGAGGCATGTACAACGGTGACCGGGCGCGGAAGCAGACCCTGGTGGACTATGGTTTCCGGCTGCCTTCAGCCCTGGATAACCGGCCTTTAAAGCTACCTGAGTTTGAAAAGCACGTTAATCAGATTATTTACATGTCGGCCACCCCTGGTGATTATGAGCTGGAGCGGGTACCAGAAAAGGATATTGCCCAGCAGATTATCCGGCCAACTGGTCTCTTGGATCCTGATGTGGAAGTCCGGCCAGTGATGGGTCAGATTGATGACCTGGTTGGCGAGATTAACAAGCGCATCGACAAGGATGAGCGCGTCTTTATCACGACCTTGACCAAGCGGATGTCGGAAGATTTGACTGACTATTTGAAGGACCTGGGTATTAAGGTCGCTTACCTGCACTCCGATATTAAGACCCTGGAACGGACTGAGATTATCCGTGATTTGCGTCTGGGTAAGTACGACGTTTTGATTGGGATTAACCTCCTGCGTGAGGGAATCGATGTGCCGGAAACTTCCCTGGTGGCCATTTTGGATGCCGACAAGGAAGGCTTCCTGCGTAATTCCCGTTCCCTGATTCAGACCATGGGTCGGGCGGCCCGTAACGCTAACGGTCACGTCATTATGTATGCCGACCAGGTTACTAAGGCGATGAAGACTGCCATTGATGAGACTAAGCGCCGGCGGACCATCCAGCAGGAGTACAACCAGGAGCACGGCATTGTCCCTCAGACGATTAAGAAGGACATCCGGGACCTGATTTCAGTTACCCATGCGGTCGAGGTTAACGATAAGAACGTTGACCTGACCGAGGTTGACTTTGGCGACCTGCCAGAAGACGAGCAGCAAGAGATTTTGCAGAACCTGACCCAGCAAATGAAGGCTGCCGCTAAGGTCTTAGACTTTGAAACTGCGGCTAAGATGCGGGACCAGATTGATAAGTTGAAGGCAGATGCCGGTCTGATTAAAAAGAAGTAATTGCACTTGGCAAAGAAGGGTAAAATGTCTAAAAATTTCATTCAAATCCGGGGGGCCCGGGCCCACAACTTAAAAAACGTTGACGTTGACATCCCCAAGGATAGTCTGACTGTTATTACCGGTTTGTCCGGTTCAGGAAAGTCATCCCTGGCCTTTGACACACTGTATGCCGAAGGTCAGCGGCGTTACGTTGAAAGTCTGAGTGCCTACGCCCGTCAGTTTTTGGGGCAGATGGACAAGCCTGATGTTGATTCGATTGACGGGCTTTCACCAGCGATTTCCATCGACCAGAAGACCACTTCTAATAATCCCCGGTCTACGGTGGGCACGGTCACTGAGATTAGTGACTACTTCCGCCTGCTCTTTGCCCGGGTAGGAAAACCTGATGACCCCAAGGATGGGACCAAGATTATGTACACCATCGACCAGATGGTGAACTATGTCCAAGAACACCTGCCTGAGGGAACCCGGCTGCAGGTCTTTGCGCCGGTAATCGTCAATAAGCGCGGGAGCCACGTTAAAACCTTTGAAAAGATGCGCAAGCAGGGCTATGTCCGTGCCCGCGTCGATGGTGAGATTCTAGAATTAGACGAACACCCGGATTTGAGTCTGGCCCGCAACAAGTCCCACGACATTGAGGTCATGGTTGATCGAATTGTCCTACGCGATAATACCCGTTCCCGGCTCTATGACTCGATGGAAAGTGCCACTGGCCTCAGTGATGGTCTGGTGACTTTGGAGGTCGTACCCCGTGGGGATGAACCAGCTGTTGAACCTTTGAAGTTTTCGGACCACTATCTGGGCGAACTCCGTGATTTTCGGGTGGGCCGCTTAGAACCCCGGCTCTTTAGTTTTAATGCGCCAATGGGGGCCTGTCCGGTCTGCCAGGGCTTGGGTGTGACCCGAGAAGTTGACCTGGACCTGGTCATTCCTGACCAGGATAAGAGTTTGCGCCAGGGAGCAATTGCGCCTTGGAACCCAATTTCTTCTAACTATTATCCAGAAATGCTGGCCCAGTTCTGTGACCAGTTCAAGATTGATCTGGATAAGCCCTTTAAAAAGCTGACGGAAAAGCAGCAGGACCTGATCCTAAATGGTTCTGGTTCAGACACGTTCCACTTCCACTACAAAAATGACTTTGGTGGGGTCCGGGACGTTGACCAGCCCTTTGAAGGGGTCTTGGCCAACATTAGCCGTCGTTTTAATGAAACCAATTCTGATTTCACCCGAGACCAGATGGCCCAGTACATGACTGAACTGACTTGTAAGGCCTGCCACGGTTACCGCTTAAATCCAGCTGCCTTGTCAGTTAAGGTGGATGGCCGTCACATTGGGCAGGTGGCCGAGATGGCCGTTTCGGATGAACTCCACTTCTTCGAGCACCTGCACTTTGGTCAGCAGGACAGCGAAATTGCCGCACCAATCATTAAGGAAATCAAGGACCGCCTAGGTTTCTTGGAGAGTGTCGGCTTGCAGTACCTGACCCTGGCCCGATCAGCCCGGACCTTATCTGGTGGAGAATCGCAGCGAATACGCCTGGCCACTCAAATTGGGGCCAACCTGTCCGGTGTGCTCTACGTTTTGGATGAACCCTCGATTGGTTTGCACCAGCGCGATAACGACATGCTGCTGAATTCTATGCAGCGGATGAGGGATTTGGGCAACACCCTGGTCGTGGTTGAACACGATGAGGATACCATGTTGTCAGCTGACTACCTGGTCGATGTTGGTCCTGGGGCTGGTGCCTTAGGCGGTAAGATTGTCGCTGCGGGCACGCCTGAAGAGGTTGCTAAAGACCCTAATTCCCTGACCGGTCAGTATTTGTCAGGGAAGCGCTTTATTCCAGTTCCTACAAAGCGGCGTAAGGGCAATGGTCAAAGCATTAACATCAAGGGCGCCAAGGAAAACAACCTGAAGAACGTCAATGTTAAATTCCCACTGGGCAAGTTTATTGCGGTTACTGGTGTTTCTGGTTCTGGTAAGTCAACCCTGGTCAACATGATCTTAAAGCGGGCCTTGAAGCAAAAGTTAAACCACAATGCCCAAAAGCCGGGTGCTTACCGGGCTATTGAAGGGGTTGAAAACGTGGAGCAGGTGGTTGATATCGACCAGTCTCCAATTGGGCGGACACCACGTTCTAACCCGGCTACGTATACCGGTGTCTTTGATGATATCCGGGAGCTCTTTGCCCAGACCAATGAGGCCAAGCTACGTGGTTATAGCAAGGGCCGGTTCTCCTTTAACACTAAGGGTGGCCGGTGTGAAAACTGTCGCGGTGATGGGGTCATTAAGATTGAGATGAACTTCCTACCCGATGTCTATGTAGCCTGTGAGGTCTGCAATGGGACCCGGTATAATTCTGAGACCTTGGACGTTACCTATAAGGGCTATAACATTGCCCAGGTCTTGAACATGACTGCGGCAGAAGCCCTGGAGTTCTTCGCGCCCATTCCTAAGATTGCCCGGCGGCTGCAAACCATTAACGATGTCGGTCTAGGATACGTGAAGTTGGGCCAGTCAGCCACGACCCTGTCAGGTGGTGAAGCCCAGCGGATGAAGCTGGCTTCTGAATTACATCGGCGGACCAATGGTAAGACGGTTTACATTCTAGACGAACCAACGACTGGTTTACACACTGATGACATAGCTCGCCTGTTAGACGTCTTAAATCGCCTAGCAGATGCCGGCAACACCGTGATTGTGATTGAGCACAACCTGGACGTGATTAAGTCGGCCGACTGGCTGATTGACATGGGTCCAGAAGGTGGCGCCGGCGGTGGAAAGGTTTTGGTTTCTGGCACGCCTGAAAAGGTGATGAAGAACGAACATTCCTACACTGGTAAGTACCTGAAAGAAATTATTGAGCGGGACCTTGCTCGACAAAAGAAGGCATAGAAAAAAGCAGGCTTAGGCCTGCTTTTTTTGTTAGATTTTAAACGGCGACTGGGGCCTTGATGGCTGGTTCGCTCTGGTAGTTGACCAGTTTGATATCGTCCATGGTGTAATCAAAAATCGACTTCACCTCGGGATTAAGCCAGAGCTCTGGTAGCGGGTGCATGGGCCGCTTGAGCTGTTCTTCAACCTGGTCGACGTGGTTCTTGTAGATGTGGGTATCGCCGATGGTGTGGACGAAGTCGCCGACTTCCAAGCCACTTTGAGCGGCAATCATGTGAATCAGTAGGGAATAGCTAGCGATGTTAAAGGGCACACCCAAGAAGAAGTCGCCGGAGCGCTGGTACAGTTGGGCGCTTAGCTTACCGTCGGCCACGTAGTACTGACTGAGTACGTGGCAGGATGGCAGTGGTGCCTGAGGGGTAGTTTCGGCATTCCAGGCGGTCAGAATCAACCGGCGGGAATTGGGGTTGGTTTGAATTTGGTTCATCAGGTTGGCGACCTGGTCGGTGGTTTCACCACCGGGCAGGACGCTGGCCCAACTGCGCCAAAGCTTGCCATAAACTTCGCCGATATAACCGTACTGTTCCATAAAGTCATCATCGTTTAAAATCTTTTGGACGAAGATGTCTTTTTGTTCCTGGTAGGCCTTGTTGAATTCTGGGTCAACCGGGGCGCGACGGCCAAAGTCAGTCATGTCGGGGCCGTGATAATCAGGGGACTGAATCCAGTTTTTAAAGGCCCACTCATCCCAGATATGGTTGTTGTGCTGGAGGAGGAAGCGGATGTTATTATCTCCACGCAAAAACCAGAGTAATTCACTTTTAATCAGTTTAAAGAAAACTTTTTTGGTGGTTAGGATGGGAAAACCATCTTGGAGGTTGAAGCGCATCTGGGTGCCAAAGAGGGAGTAGGTACCGGTTCCAGTCCGATCATCTTTGTAGGTCCCGTTTTCTAAAATGTTGCGGGCCATGTTGAGGTAGGTGGTTTCGCTTTGGCTCATAATAACTTCCTTTTTTCTTTCGTAAATACTGCTAATTATTATAACAAAAAAGGCGTTCATTCCGAACGCTGACTAGGATCGATAAATTGGTCTAGATTAACCTGCTTAGCGGTTTGAGCAGCGAAGGGTACATGGACCAATGGCACATTTTTCAGCTCTAGGAGCTCGGCGGCAAAGGGGTCGTTACGGTAGTTGCGCATGTAGTTAATCTTGGTGATACCGGCTTGTAGAAGCAGCTTGGTGCATTCCAAGCAGGGAACATCGGTGACATAGAGCTCGGTATTATCAACCGGGATACCCATTTTAGCTGCCTGCATCAGGGCGTTTTGCTCGGCATGGACGGCACGGACACAGTGCCCGTCAACCATGAGATCGCCGACCTCAGTGCAGTGAGGCGTGCCAGAAACGGCGCCATTATAACCACTGGCAATAATCCGGTTATCGCGGACTAGGATGGCACCGACATGGAGACGGTTACAGGTGGAACGGGTTGATAGGATGGCAGACTGGGCGATGAAGTACTGATCCCAGCTGATACGTGGGTCGGACATGGTGAATTTCCTCGTGTTTAAGCTTATATTTAATATATAATGACAGTACGTTATTTCATTTTAGCACGTGGTTGAAGATTACAGGGGATAATGGGCATGACAACGATTTTGGATGGTAAGGCACTGGCTAAGGAATTGAACGAAACGACTGCAGCCGCGGTAGTTGAGTTCGGTCGGCCGATTAAACTGGCGGTCATTTACGACCCGAACAATGGTGGTAGCGAGCTCTATGTGGGGATGAAAACCCGTCAAGCAGCCAAGGTTGGTATTGAAACCGTTGATATCGCGGTGCCTAGCGATGCCACGACGCTGACTGTCGGTGAAACCGTCAAAGACTTGAATAAAGACAGCAGTATCACTGGCATCCTGGTCCAGAGCCCCTTGCCGGATGCCGTTGATGAGCAGGCCATCTTTGACATTGTGGCCCCTGAAAAAGATGTCGATGGTCTCGGGGTGGTCAGCCAGGGGATGCTCTTTGCGGACGTGGACCAGCCTTACACGGTGGCGGCTACGCCCCAGGGCGTGATGACCTTGCTGCGCCACTACCAGATTGATTTAAATGGAAAATATGCCCTGGTCATTGGCCGCTCCCGCCTCTTTGGCCGTCCAATGGCCGCCCTCTTAAATAATGCGGACGCCACGGTCACCCTGGCCCACCGTTACACCAACCAGGACCTGCTCGCCGACATGGTCAAACAGGCCGATGTCGTGGTGGTTGGGGTTGGTATTCCTCACTTTATTAAAGGAGAGAACTTAAAAGAGGGCGCTGTGGTCGTTGATGTTGGCATGAACGTGGTCGATGGCAAGGCCGTTGGCGACGTTGAATTTGATACGGCTAAGGAAGTTGCTTCTTATATTACGCCAGTGCCCGGTGGCGTTGGCCCAATGACGATTGCGACCCTATTGCAAAGCACGGTGGCCGCGGCCAAGCTGCAAATTAATAACCTATAAATAGGCAGTTTTGAAAATGATCCCAATTTTGGGGTCTTTTTTTGTGCTGAAATTCAGGCACCTTCGTAAGATAAGTTATCGGCAAGGAGGGACGTATGGATATTAATCAGTTATTAGCAAGCGCCAGCGAACTGGGCGTCAGCGACGTTTATATTTTGCCCAGGCAGGGGGATTTTGAATTGAGTTTTCACGTGGACGGACACTTGGAACCAGTCGAAAGACTACCCAGCGAGGCCGCTTTGCGTCTGATTGCTGCAATCAAGTACCGGGCGTCGATGAGTATTTCTGAGGGGCGCCGACCTCAGTTGGGGCGGTTTGCCTTTCAAAATTTATGGGTCCGGGTTTCGACGGTTGGTGATTTTTTAGACCGGGAAACGGTGGTTTTGCGTTTAATTTATGGTGAGGACCAGGCCCAGCGCTGGTTAGTGCCTCAGCAGTTTGATGAGCTGCAGGCGTCCTTACCAGCGGCTGGCTTGTTTTTGATTGCTGGCCCAACTGGTTCTGGTAAGACTTCGACCTTGTATCGAATACTGGCCAACCTGGCAACCGAAAAAATGGTCCTGACCATCGAGGATCCGGTGGAGGTCAGCCATCCGGAGTTTGTCCAACTGCAGGTCAACGAAGCGGCTGGGATTACTTACACGGAGCTAATTAAGGTTGCCCTGCGTCATCGGCCGGAGGTCCTGCTAATTGGTGAAATCAGAGACCGGCCCACTGCCCAAGCGGCCATTCAAGCTGCCTTGAGTGGGCACCTGGTTTTAAGTACGGTCCACGCCTTGTCAGCAACCGAGGTACCAACCCGCCTGCAAGAGTTGGGCGTAGATGCTGGACAGTTAAGGGCGGCTTTGCAGGGCGTGGTCTACCAGCGCCTCCTACCTATCCAAGCCGGTGGGGTGGCCGCTCTGGCTGATTTTTGGTTTAAGAAACAGGACCGGCCAGTTCCTAGTGCTTGGCAGGCGGGGTTGGAAGCGGCCTACCAGAAAGGAGTGATTAGTGCGCAAACCTACCAAAAATATCAAAAAGATGAAACGGCGTGACCAGACAGCCTTTTTCCAGGAACTCGGTGAGTTACTGGGTTCGGGCTATGACATTCGTAAGAGTTTGGCGATTTTGTGGCAGGGCCATCCAAGTTGGCAGCCCAACTTGACCAAGATTCAAGCCCAACTGGCTGCTGGCGTGGCCTTTGACCAGGCCGTAGCCGCCCAGGTTAATCCAACCATTGTGGTTCAGTTAAAGCTGGCTCAGCAGCACGGCAACATTGAAGCCACCCTGATTATTTTAGGTAAGAACTTGGCAGCCGTCAGTCGTCAGCAGGGTCGTCTGAAACAGGTCCTACGGTATCCCTTGATGCTGTTAGTCTTGCTTGGCTTGATGTTACTGGGCTTGAATTACTGCTTGCTGCCGATGATGCGGCAGTGGCAGGATCAGACTTCTAGTAGTGATCCATCATCAACTAACTGGCTGACTTGGTTATTAGTGGCTTTAAGTTTGTTCATCCTGGCCCTGATTTATTTATGGTGGCGGCGAGCAAGTGCCTTGCAAAGGGTTAACTGGTTGGCCCGGTTACCCTTGATTGGTGCCTTAACCAAGACCATGCTGACCTACCAGGTCAGTCAGCAACTGGCCCTGCTATTACAAAGTGGCCTAACCATCCCCGAAATTGTGGAGCTGATGGCCAGGGAACCGACTGGTCTGGGGCCAGCGATTGCCAGACAGGCCCAGGTAGCTTTGAAGGACGGGCAGACTGTTGAAGACTTTATCTGGCAGCAACGCTTCTTACAAAATGCCCTGGCTGGTTATTTTAACCGGGGGCACCGGCCCGAGGTTTTGGCCCACTACCTGGCCTATTACGCCAAATTGCAGTACCGCCAGCTGATGGCCCAAACGGATCGTTTAATCGGGTCCCTGCAACCCATCTTTTTTGGCATTGTGGGACTGGCCATTGTTGGCCTCTATCTCAGTATGCTGACGCCAATGTACCAAAACATAGGAGAAATCAATTCATGAAAATAACACAACGAAAGTTACCCGGTTTTACTTTGATTGAGGCCGCAGTGGTCCTATTCATTATTGGTCTGCTGATGTTACTGATTTTGCCCAATTTAAACCAGGAACGGAAACGGGCTAGTCACACCCATGCCAAGGCCATGGTGGCCACCGTGCAAACCCAGGTTGATTTATACCAAAATGACCACCCAGAAGGCGGCCAGGTTTTCCTATCAGACCTAGAAAGAAACCACTACCTGACCAAGCAGCAGATGGATAAGATTCGGGCGCTCAATATCCGGGTGAACAACAATGAAGCTTACCAGGCCTAGTTTCACCCTGGTGGAAGCGGTGATTACCCTATTTTTGGTTGCCGCCCTGATGTTATTTGGTTTGCACTTAAATCAGCGACGTAGTGACATGACGCTGACCCACCAGCAGTGGGAAGCCAGCTTTGCCAGTCAGTGGCAGGCGGTTCGAGCAAAGGCGCAAGCATCACAAGCTAAGCAAGTGGTCAGCTTTGGGACTAGGGCGGTCAATTTTGGTCAGCAGAAGTTAAATTACCCCAAAGATTTCCACCGGGAAGGCGTGCAAGAAGTTGAAGTTTTACCAACTGGATATACGGCCCCTGGAACCGTGGTTTTAACCAATGGGCAAGCACAGATGAAAATTATTTTTAGTTTGGGAGGAGGTGACTACCGTGTGGTTTGGTAGTAGACAGCCGGGCTTTGTCCTGGCGGAAGGATTGTTGGCCCTTAGTTTGCTGGTCACCGCCATCCTTTTAGAAGAAGAACAGGTTCAACAATTTCAAAAACAGCAAAGGCAGTTAATTCAAGATGACAAGCGGGCAACTCAGCGGAAAATTAAAGATATGGCAACGTGGCAGCAAGTTCAAGCTGACTTTGGCCGCCTTCACCCTGATCGAGGCGGTCATCGCCCTTCTAGTGGTGGGGATGGCCCTCAGCCTGATCCTGCTGGTTTGGCTTCAACTGAAACAAAGCTGGCAGACCAATCCTCAGCCAACCCTGCAGACCGCCCTGAATCAGCTCCAGGAGCAAAATTACCAGTTGAAAAACACGCAGCCCAGTGAGGTTGACCTAGTTAATGAAAAAGGTAAGCCAGCCCATCTTTTAGTTAAAAATCATAAGTTGCGGGTTGCTAGTGAGGGACGAGGTCAGGTGATTTTGATGCAGGGTGTTGTGACAATGAACGTTGAGGCCCACCCTGGGTATGACCTGATTCAACTCACCATGGTGGACAAGCAGGTTGCTAGGGGCATCTTATTCCTACCGCAAAAATTCAAAGAGGAGGTCAGCGATGGCAAACAGCCGAATTGATGTAAGGCCGGGTCAGCCCGCCTACATTTTAGTGACGGTTCTTGTGTTTCTGGGACTGCTGGCCGCCTTTTTCCTCCTGCAGCAGCAACACTTTAGTGCCCAGTTGCGCACCCAGCAGGCGCTGAACCGCCAAAGTCAACTTGAAAACCTACAAATTGAGGCTAGTGCTAACTACTGGGCCAACCATGTTAAAGATTTCGACCTGGCGGGCGTCCACTGCCAGGTTGAAGGGGAGATGATTAAGATTGACTGGCGGGGAAAGACCTACCAGCGTCCGCTCCTGGTGCCCATTCTTGAAGGTCGACCCCTAAACCGCTAAAATAAGGGCATGTTAAATAAAGTAATTCCTCAATATTTGGACACCATTTGGTCAGCGGTGACTGACTTAAAAGACGATACCAAGGTTGGTGCAACCCAGGCACTGACTGAGGTGTTGGCCAGTGTCAACGCTAACCAAATGACCGTGGCTGATGCTAACCTGGTTAGCGAAGAAACCCAGCACCAAATTCAAACTGTGATTGACTTGGATTGGAACAGCCTCTCTTATGCTGATAAGCGTAACTTGATTCAGCTGGCCATCTTGAAAGCCGAACAGGCTGACGGCATCCAGGCCAACGAACAGTTGACCCCGGATGGGATTGGCTACTTATTGGGTGATTTGATTTATCAAACGGCTCAACCAAAGAGCGGGGAAGCTCTGACTGACCTAACGGTTGGTTCCGGGAACCTGCTTTGGACCGTTGATGAAGTTTTGCGTAGCCACGACGTGCACCTCAAACGTTTGGGCTTTGACAATAATCCCGAGCAACTAGGTCTGGCCACGGTGGCAGATGAACTACTGCATTCAGATGAAACCGACCTTTACCAGGCTGATGTGATTGCCCTACCTGGTGAAGAAATCCCACCAGCTGACCTAGTGATTGGTGATTTGCCAGTCGGCTTTTATCCAGTCAGCTTGGAGCAGAATTTTGTCACTAGTCCCAAGGATGGCAAGCCCTTTGCCCACTTTCTCCTTATTGAACAGGCCTTAAAGGCAGCCAAGGAATCTGGTTGGGTGTACTTGATTGTTCCTAGTAACTTGTTTGAGGGGGCGGACGCCAGTCGGATTTTGACCTACCTGGCTAGTCATGCGCAGCTGCAGGCCTTCTTAAAGTTTCCGACCGACTTCTTCAAAAACCAGGCCGCCAGCAAGGCAGTCCTGGTGATTCGGCATAAGGGACAGGCGCCTGAACGCGAAGTTTTGATGGGCCAGTACCCCTCGTTAAAAGACCCACAAGCCTTTGAAAGTTTTTTGCAAGAAATTAAAGGCTGGGTTAAACTAGACAAAGAATAAGTACTGACTAGGACAAGATAAGGACAGGTAGGACAAAAATGGCTAAGATCATGGCAGTTAACGCAGGTAGTTCATCGTTGAAGTTTCAACTTTTGGAAATGCCTGCCGAGCAAGTAATTGCCCAGGGTGTGATTGAGCGAATCGGTATGGATGACGCCATTGTCACAATTAAGTATGGGGCCAACGGCAGTGAAAAGGATCACGCCGATGTTACCCTTTCTGACGATGGCAAGCAGGACAAGTACAGCGTGGTTACGCCAATTAAGGACCACCAAGAAGCCATTAACTTCATGCTCAAGCAGTTGAGTGAACTAGGTATCATTACTGACTTCAACGAGATTGTTGGAGTTGGTCACCGGGTCGTTGCCGGTGGTGAGTACTTCAAGCACTCCGTCGTGGTTGATGACGATGTTCTCAAGAAGATTGATGAGTTGGCTGATTATGCACCCTTGCACAACCCAGCCAATGCCTTGGGTATCCGTGTTTTCCAAAAGTTGCTGCCACACGCGGTTTCAGTGGCGGTGTTTGATACTTCTTTCCACCAAACCATGCCCGAAGTAAACTTCCTGTATTCAATTCCTTACGAATACTACCAACGTTATGGTGCGCGTAAGTACGGTGCCCACGGAACTTCTCACCGTTACGTAGCCGGACGGGCTGCTGAATTACTGGGCAAGGACCTGGCCGATTTGAAGTTGGTCAGCATGCACTTAGGTGCGGGTGCCTCAATTACGGCTATTCAGGGTGGTAAATCCTTTGACACTTCGATGGGCTTCACCCCACTGACTGGGGTAACGATGGCTACCCGTTCTGGGGATGTCGATGTTTCCCTGGTGGACTATATTCAAGAACGCGAAGGCCTTTCCAACGAAGAAATGCTGGCCGTTTTGAACAAGAAGTCCGGGGTTTTGGGCATTTCAGGTGTATCCAGTGATATGCGTGACTTGCGCGCTGCCCGCAAAAAGGGTAATAAGCAGGCTGCCTTGGCGATTGATATCTTCGTTAACCGGGTTATCAAGTATGTTGGTCAGTACATCACCGAGATGCACGGAGCCGACGCCTTGATTTTCACCGCTGGTATTGGTGAAAACGCCGACTGGATCCGGGAAGAAATCGTGGCCCAGTTGGACTACTTTGGTATCAAGTTAGACCCAGCTAAGAATGCGGTTAACCGCAAGGAAGCCGTCATTTCTAGCCCTGATTCTAAGATTAAGGTTCTCTTAATCCCAACCGATGAAGAAGTCATGATTGCCCGTGATGTGCAATCATTGATGGCATAAAAAAACTAATCCAGCTTAACGGTCAGGGAACTGGCTGTTTTCTTTTAATAAGTAATTTTTAGGATAAAACCATGCAAAACCGTAGTAAAAAACGGCCAACTAAGCGACGTACGTCGGTTAAGCTTTTGGCGGCCATTCTTCTGGTCATCATCGGCTACGTGGGCTTTAATTTGATTGCTGACACTGGCTACCAGGCCCTCAATCCCAATGATACTAAGTTCAAGACGGTCACCATTAAAGAGGGGGCCACGCCCCAGCAGATGGGAGATACCTTGCAGCAGGACAAGGTTATCCGGAGTTCGCGGGCCTTTGCTTCCTATGCTAACAAGCACGGATCTGAAAAGCTGATTGCGGGTACCTATCTCTTGTCGGCCGCCCAGGATGTGGCTTCGATTTACAAGCAGATGACGATTGGTCCCGGGGCAGCGCCCCAGCTGCCAGCTGGTTATGCCTACATTGGTACCCAGCAAACGCCGGAACAAACGGCCCAGTCGATTGCGACGGCGACCGGTATTCCAAGTGCTAAAATCTTGCAGGCCTATGATGACAGCAGCCTGATTAAGAAGATGCAGGACAAGTATACTAAGCTACTGTCTGGTATTAGCGGTTATCAGAAGAACACGTACCGGCTTTACGACTACATTTATCCCGGTGTTTATAACCTGCGTCATATCAGTAACCCCAACACGGTCATTGATAAGCTCCTAAGCACTTCTAACGATAACTTGAAGCCTTACTATGCTGAGATGAAGACTAGCGGTGTTAAGGCACCGACCGTAATCTTGATTACGTCAACTTCAGGCGGCAAGGAATTTGACCGCAGGTTGAAGTTCATTCAAAAGATTGCCCCTTATGCCCAGGAGCTGTACAAGAAGTACAATATCCTGCCTTCGATTTCGATTGCGCAAGCCGCCCACGAATCGAACTGGGATAATTCAAAGTTATCAACCAAGTACAACAACTTCTACGGCATTAAGACCCAGGACACGCGGCCAGGTAAGTCAGTCGTGCTCCCAACTACTGAAGTTGAAGACGGCGAGACTAAGACTGAAAATGCCCGCTTTGCGGTCTACAGTAGCTGGAAGGAGAGTATGCTCCAGCACGCCCAGACTCTTTCAAAGGGAAATACCTGGAATCCAGACCAGTTTAAGGACGTGGTTGCTGCTAAGAATTATAAGCAAGCCGCTAAGGCGCTTTACGATGATTCTTACGCCACCGATACCAATTATCCAACCCTGTTGATCAATTTGATTGAGTCTTGGAACCTAGAACAGTACGACAAGTAAAAACCACTTAGGTGGTTTTTTATTGTGCAAAAAATCATAAGTTTTGTGTAAATATTCATTAGTTTAAATGGGTTGTGTAAACGTTTTCATTGCGTTATAGTGTAGAAGTTATCAGCGCAAAAAGGCTGAATCAACAAATAACTAAAGGGGTAAATTATATGAATGCAGCACTCTTACTAGCTCTACTCCCCGCCTTGTTCTGGGGTTCAACTGGTATTATCAGTACTAAAATGGGTGGTAACGCCGCCCAACAGACCTTGGGTATGACCTTCGGGGCCCTGCTCTTTGGTCTTGGCACCATGTTATTCTATGTCCTCCCCAAGGGCATCTACTTTGGTAGCCGAATTTGGGTAGTCGGTGTCCTTTCCGGTTTGGTTTGGGCCGTTGGAACTGCCTTCCAATTCCTAGGTAATAAGGAGATGGGTGTTTCTATCTCCATGCCACTGTCAACTGCCGGCCAAATCGTCATGAACGCTTTGCTGGCCGCTACCCTGCTGGGTGAGTGGGAAAACGGCAAGATGTGGTTGATTGGTTTGGTTTCAATCGCAGTCGTTGTTCTGGGGGCAACCTTCATTTCTATGCCTGATAAGCGCTTGGATGGTGTTGGAACCGTTACCCCTAAGGGTATGCTATACATCGTGATTTCCACGATTGGCTACATGTTCTACTTCATCCTGCCTAACTACCTGGCAAAGTTGGGTTACATCTCACCACAGATTAAGGAAGCTGGCCGTGGCGTTGACTACATGACGGCCATTGTGGCCCCTCAGGCCATCGGCCAGGTTCTGGGTGCCTTCATCATTGCCATCTTCGTTTTGAAGAGTGGTTCAATCATGTTTGAGAAGCCAACTTGGAAGAACATGGCCACTGGTTTGGCCTGGGCCTTGGGTAACATCTTCATGTTTATCTCAACGGCTGATCCAGCTGTTGGTCAGACAATCGCTACGACCTTCTCACAGTTGGGTATCATTGTTTCTGCCTTCGGAGGCGTTTACATTTTGCACGAGCGGAAGACGCACCGTCAGATGATCTACATCCTACTGGGAACCATCCTGGTTATTGTGGGTGCCATTATCATCGGAAACATTCACCAATTTGCATAAAGAAAAAAGCCTTGCTCAGCAAGGCTTTTTTTATTTGGTCGTAACGTCGAGGATTTCGACTTCGATTTCCACCCCGTTAGGGAGGGGAACGTTGACCTTGTCACCTTTCTTCTTGCCAATCAAGGCAGAAGCCATGGGCGACTCGTTTGAAATCTTACCGGCCAAGGGGTCGGCTTCGACAGAACCAACGATGGTGTAAGTCTCAGGTTCTTCGTCGGGCAGTTCCTTAAAGGTGACCGCCTTACCGAGGGAAACTTCATCAGCCGCTGTTGAGTCGGCATTGATAATTTCGGCGTTTTCCAGCATTTTACGGATAGTGACAATCCGGCCTTCAACGAAGGCCTGTTCATCCTTAGCTGATTGATACTCAGAGTTTTCGGATAGGTCACCGTAAGAACGGGCGATTTGAATTCGCTTCGTAATTTCAGGACGTTGGTTAGCGATTAAATCTTCTAATTCGGCCTGCAACTTATCGCGGCCGGCCGCAGTCATGGGAAATGTTTTTTCGTCTGACATTGCTTATTATATTTCCTTTCGAGGCGCCTTGTAGGCGCTAAGTACAATAATGTGAATATATCACGCAATTACCCTTCTTGCAAGGATTTTGCCCGCTGAGCGCGGCGGTAGCCCCAACCGGTGGCACAAATAACCAGACCAAGGCTGGTGGCAGCTAGGCCGGGCCAAAAGAGGGGTGGGGTATAGGACAAGGTTAGCTGGTGCTGGCCTGGTTTGGCAGGGATTGCCAGGAAGTAACCGGCGGCCAACTTAGTTTTAACCACTTTACCATCCAGGCGGGCCGTCCAACCGGGCACACTTGGAATGGTAGTCATAATCAGGGGTTGCTCCTCGGTGGTTGTGACCGTGCCAGACAGGCGTCGTTCAGACCGGGCTTGGATTTGCCAAGGGTGGGCTTTGAGCTGGTTGACACCCTGGTTCAAAACATCCTCGTTAAGATGGTAGAGGGCTACGTTACTGAGGTTCAGTGATTGCGTGTCCCGTAGGCGTAGGGTCAGGGTTTGGGGCTGGTTCTTAGCCCGGTTGGCCAAGTTCACCACAATTGTGTGCCGGTATGAAGAGAATTGCGGCACCACGTGGCCATTAATCAGGATATCGAACTGGTCAATTTTGAGGTTGCCACCAATCGTCAGGTAGTAGGGGTCATCGGTCGTTGGCGTGAAGGTCAAATCCAGGCTGGCCGGTTGGCTAGGATCAATTCGGGTGACCGTAGCATCGGTCACCGTGGTTGGCGTGTTTAAGTTATGACCCTGGGCACTGTCAAAATTAGTAGCGCTAATTAAGTTGGTTGATTCGCCAGTCAGTTTCTGGAAAATTTGGTCCTGGTTTTGCATCGGACTGTCATCAAAGAGCTGGGTCTTTACAATTTGGTTGCTAGCCGCAAAACCGACTGGCAAAGCATTGGGATTTTCATAAACCTTGACCGTATCACTCTGGCCGACAAACTGGTCACTGCTTACGTCCGGGCGGTAACCAATTAGGTGACTGGTCGGGGCGCCCGGCAGGTGGGGCTGGTTAGGGTTGGCAGTGAGCAGGTACTTGAAGCCCAACCAGTCATCGGTCCACTGGGTACCGTTACTGTAAACGACATAATTATCTCCTTCCGGCTGACCGATTTTAGCAAAGAATTCGGTCGTGTTTTTAGGCAGGAGGGAACTAAAGTGGGAACCCCCGTAGAAATCAGCCATCATGCTGTCCCCGCGGGTCCGTTGGAAGGTTTGAGCGACCCGGTACCAGGAATTATCAGAGTCGATGATATCCATGCCATCGGTCAGAGACTGCACGGTTCGTTGGTATTCATCATTATTAATGTAAGAAAAGTTGTTTAAACTAGCCGACAGGTTGGTGTTTAAACTCATAATCGTGATTAGACTGAGAATGGCTAACCGTAATTTGGCCGGCATTGGTCCGATAAAGCAGGCCAAAGTAGCGGCCGATAGGAACATGAAAAGCAAGATCAGGTCCCGGTTTAAGAAGGGGAAGGTCTTTACCTGGAGACTGGCAAAAATTGCGATGGCAATAATCGCGGTAAAAACGGCCAGCAGGGTGATGGCATGGGGTTGCCAGTTAGGCTTGAAGCCCAAGGCGCCCAGGTAAATCGCAAAGAAGACCAGGATAAAACTGAAGCGGTAGGGGTACCAAACTGGGTACTGGCCCCCGTGAAAAATTAGGGTCAGCGGGGCCCAGGTGGTAGCCAAGATTAAGATTGCTAAAATCAGGCCGGCCCCGATTTTTACCCGCCAGGAGAAGTTTTTGGCCACAAAGAAGGCCACCACGGCCAGCAAAATCAGGAAGGCAACAAAGATATTGGCCAGGCCGGTTTGCATTTGGTCGAAGTTAAAGCTGCCGGGGATGAGCTTGACCAGCAGGTCGAGGGGATTATTGTCAAAGCGCCAGGTCCAGGGCGTATTGTACTGGGTCTTACCAAGTCCCAGTTGGTAGTAGGCCGGCAGGACGACCACCGCGGACAGGAGACCGCCGATGAAACTACTCCAGGCAAACTGCTGGGTGGTCTGCCAGCGCTTTTGGGTAAGCGATAGCAGGCGCCAGATAAAGTAGAGGCCAATAAAGAGGGCCACCATGAAGGCGATGTAGTAGTTACTTAAGATGGTGAGACCCAGCAGCAGGCGGTAGGGCAGGGGCCTGTTTTGGGTAATCAGTCTTTCCAGGGCCCAGACCACCAGGGGCAGCAAAATGGCGGTGTCTAGCCATAAGAGGTTAAGGTTGTTAGCCACAAACCAGCCACAGAGGGGGTAGTTGATGGCAAAGAGGGTGATATAGTACCCGCGCTGGAGATCAAGCTTTTTGATTAGAAAGGCCATGGTCAACCCGGCCAGTCCAAACTTCAAGACCAGGACAAAGAGAATCCCGACTGGCAAGAGCAGGTTTGGCACAAAGAGAAAAATAAAGTTGAGCGGGCTCATCAGGTAATAAGCAAACTCACCAATCATGTCCCCGCCCAGGCCACTAGAAAATGAATAGAAGAAACTACCCGGGTGGTTCATCACCGTGTTTTTAAAGAGGGCAAACTGGTCAATGTATTGCTGGCCCAAATCCACCGTTAAAATCGAGCTGTTCCCGAAGGGGGCCATGCCCCGGCTGGCAAAGTAAAAAAGGGTCAACAGGACTGGAATCCAGAAGCTGAGGGCCAGGGGACTTAAGCAAGTTTTAAAGAGGAATTTTTTAAAAGTGAGCATGTACCCAGGATACCAAAAACGCCCTTTTTTTAGCGAGTAAAATTGGTTTTATGGTAAGGTAGTAGGGATAATTAACACGTATTTGGTGGACAGGCATGAATCGCAATCCTTACTTAGAAAATCGAGATAAAAACGATGCCCGGGCGAACCTACCCGGACGGTTAAAGTTGCTGTTGTGGATTGTGTCAGCTCTGATGCTGGCCCTGGTTATCCAGTTGGGCCTGTTGACCTTAAAGCAGGGTGGTGACTTCCTGGCTGAGGTTAACCGGAGCGATGAAACCCTGGAAAAGGGTAACGCCCCCCGTGGTCTGATTTACGATGCTTCCGGACGGGTCATAACCGGTAACAAGTCTCAGGCCGCCGTGACCTACACCCGGGGTAAGAACACCACACCAACGCAAATTTATAAGATTGCGACGGGTCTGGGAAAGTACTTAAATGTCGATACCAGTCGGCTCAGTCCCCGGGCCAAGGCCGATTACTACCTGGCCAGCAGCACCAAGGTGGCTGATCAGGTCCAAAGTAAGGTACAAGCCGCCAACCCAAAGGCCGCTAAGACCTGGTCGACTACCCAGCTCAACAACGCCATGGCGGCCTATGTTGAAGACCACAACCTTGACAAGAACGTCAGTGATAACCAGGCCGCGATCTTCCAGCGGATGAGTGGCGCTTACGCGCTGTCAACGACCTATATCCAGGAATCTGGCGTAACCGACCAGGCCCAAGCCGAAATTGGCGAGCGCCTAAGTCAGTTCCCTGGGGTTAAGATTGGTTCTAGTTGGAGCCGGGTCTACCCTGAAGGAAATGATTTCCAGGCCCTAGTCGGCACGGTTACTAATGAAGCGACGGGTCTGCCAGCCGACCGGCTGCACACCCTGCTAGCCCAGGGCTATTCTCAAAACCAGCCGGTTGGTAGCTACGCCCTGGAGCGCCGTTATGAAAGCATTTTGAAGGGAACCCCTTCCCAGACCTTGGTGACAACCAACGGTAGTGGCGGGATTAAGTCTAGTCAGCTCAAGTATGCTGGTCAGGCTGGTGACAGCTTGAAGCTGACGATTAACGCTGATTACCAAAAGAAGGTTCAGCAGATCCTGGAAAGTAACATTCCTGGTGGGGATGTTCAGGGAATTTATACCACGGTCATTAACCCTTATACCGGTGGTATTTATGCCATCGCCGGGGTTGACCGGGACACCAAGACCGGAACTAAGACGGCGGACCCACTGGGTAACATTAACCACGCCATTGTCATGGGGTCGGTGGTTAAGCCAGCGGTGCTGGCCACGGCCTTCCAGCACGGCGTAGTGACGCCAACCAATAACACCCTTTACGACCAGGCGATTAAGATTGCTGGTACCCCAGAAATTACTTCTTACTGGAACCAGAAGGGTAACCCAACCCCAATCGATGTCCTGACTGCCTTGGAGCGGTCATCTAACACCTACTTCGTCCAATTAGCGATGAAGATTGGTGGCCAGACTTATTCACCAGGTGAGCACCTGAACTTGAATCCGGATGCCTTCCAGACCCTACGAAACGGGTTGGCCCAGTTTGGCCTGGGTTATAAGACTGGGATTGATATCGATGGTGAGACGGCTGGTTACCGCGGTCCAACAACCGGGGCGGCCCAAGGTAAGTACCTCTACGAATCCTTCGGTCAGTATGACAGTTACACAACCATGCAGTTAGCCCGCTATGTTTCTGCGATTGCCAACGGTGGTTATGTGCTTCAGCCGCATCTGGTTGGTTCCATCCTGCAAAACGATGTCAGCAACAAGCACCTGAAGACGGTTTGGACTTCTACGCCAAATATTCAGGGGCAAGTGCGCCTGTCCGCCGATGAGTGGAACGTTATCCACAAAGGAATGTGGCGCGTTGCCAACGGAACAGATCCGGATAACACTGGTAGTGGAGTCCACGGTTTGGATCCCCAGGTTTACGCCAAGACCGGAACGGCTGAAACGGCCGTTAACGGTCACACGACCTATACTGAGTCGATTGTTTGTTACGTGCCAGGTCAGCCATTTGCGATGGCCATGGCCATTCCAGGCATGAACAGTTACCTGGATGGTACCAACGGTCGGATTGCTAAGCAGATTATCAATGCTTACTGGGACACGGTTCAGCAAAAGCCGGGTCAGACCTCTTCATCTTCAGATAACAATAATAGTAGTAGCAGTAGCAGCAGTAGTAGCTCTGCACAGTAAAAAAGGGCTCGCGGGCCCTTTTTTATTATTCCAATCTTTGCGGTAAAATGGTGAAAGCGAGGTATATCAATGGCGTTAAGCTTTCAACAACTATTAACCGCGGTCCCCCTGGTGTTAAAGGGCGGCCACGTGCCCACCATTGTCGGTCAGGCTGGGGTCGGGAAATCAGCCCTAGTTGAAACCGTGGCTGAAAAAATGGGGGCGAAACTGGTGACCACGGTGGTCTCCCTGTCAGAAAAAGGGGATCTGGCCATTCCGATTCCACCATTAAACGACCAGGCTTATGTGACCACCCAGGCTGGTCAGCGCCTGGCCGACGTTCAGTTTGGCTACACCCACACCCTGATTGAAATCATCCAGGCGTCTGAAAAACACCCTAAGCAACCAATTATCTGGTTCTTGGATGAGTTTAACCGGGGTAACAGTGCCGTCCAGGCCGAGCTCATGAACCTGGTCTTACAGCGGCAGATTAACGATATTCAACTGCCTAAAAATACCTATATCGTCCTAGCCGAAAACCCAGACGATACCATGGCTGGTTTTGAAGAGGACCAGTACGCCGTTGAACCGGCCGATGCCGCCATTAAGGACCGGACGACCCGGCTGGTCATGGACGTGTCGGTGACCGACTGGCTCAATTGGGCCAAGCAGGGCCAACCTGAAGCCCACATCGATCCCTTGATTCAGCGCTTTATCGCGGCCAATAGCCAGCTGCTCTACCCAAGTCAGCGTAGCGGCGATTTAGACCCCACGCCCCGGGCCTGGCAGCGCTTTTCGGATAACTACCGGCAACTCAAAAAGCTGCCAGCCCAGCAGCAAAACCAGCTCCTCTTTGACCTGGCGGCTGGTGACCTGGGTCCAGCCGTGGCCGCCCTGGTGACCAAGTTCTTACAGGAAAACGAGCAGGTCCTCACCGCTGCTGACCTGTTCGACAGTCAGCCCCAGGGACGGCGGGTACCTGGTAAGATTGTCGCAATTTTCAAAAAGTTACCAGCCCTCCAGCAGTTAAACACCCTAAAGTCAGCCTTAAACACCGCTGATTTGACGGATAATAACCGGGCAGCCCGCTTTAGTTACCTGTTAAACCAGTTGGCGCCGGATAGTCAGTATGCCCTGGTCCAGCAGCTGGTCAATGACCCAGTCTTGGATAAGCTCTATGCCTCTAAGAACCACTATGCCAACGTTTTGTACCAGCAAATTATGGATATTGCCACTCACTAATGCCCAAAGAGCAAAGCCAACAATCGATGCAACTCTTCCTGGTTGCTAGCCTGAAAAATTTACTGGACGTGGCGCCCCTGTATGGCAGTGTCATTATGCAGCTACCCCGTCTGGTGGATAGCCATCAGCCAGCCCCACTGGGCCTGCGCTGGCAGGGGCACCACTGGTACCTGGTCTTAAATCCGCAAAAAATTCAGGAAAACTTCACCAAACCGGATGAACTGGCCCAGGGTCTGGCCCACGAAGCCCTGCACTTGATTTGGCAGCATCCCATCCGCTATGCCGACAGCCAGGCCAGTAAGACGGCGGTTCAAAAGGGAACTGACGTGGCCGTTAACCAGTACCTACCAACTGCCCTGGGTTCCTTGCCGGATGCCTATGACCTGGGCCGGGTTTTTCAAGAGTATCAAAAATTACTTAAGCCCGGCCTAGATTCGGCTGAATACATCGCCGCCCTCAAGGATTTAGTGACTACTAGTGAAACCAAGAGTGGCCAACCAGTCGATAGTCATGAAGGCTGGGAAGACAGTCAGGGACAGGGGGTTGAGGCCGGGACGGCCTTAGATAATATTCTCCGCCAGGCAAAAGAGGACGTGCAGCGGACTGGCCGCGGTAACGTGCCTGGCCGGGTCTGGCACCACCTCCAGGAAGTCCTAGCCCCCAAGCAAAACTGGCGGGCGATTTTAAAAATGGCCCTAGCCCAGCAACCAAAAAAAATGGGGCCAACCCAGAACCGCTTTAACCGGCGGCAGCCCTACCGGATGGATCTACCGGGTCAGCGCCAGCAAAACCAGGCCCGGTTAGCGGTCTTCTTGGACAACTCAGCTTCGGTCAGTGACCACGACTTAGGCCTCTTTACTGCCTGGTTAGGCCAAATTTCACGCACCATGCCCGTTGATTTGCAGGTTTTTTCCTTTGATAGTGAGGCTCAGCCTTTAAAGCACTGGCAAAACTGGCAGCGTCAAGGCGGTGGTGGTACTGTTTTTCAAAGTATTTTTGATACCCTTGCTGACCAGCACTTTCCAAAGCAAACTACGGTGGTGATTTTTACTGACGGTCAGGGGGAAGACGCTGTGGATAGTCACGGTTACCACCGGGTCTACTGGGTCCTGCCACCCAAGGGAGAACTTTCACTAAGTGACCCAGCTGGACGGGTATTAAAGATGGGAGCGAGTTGATGTTAAATCCAAACGATTTACGTAGTATTAGTCACAAGGATGAACGCTATCAACGGGCAATAGCTATCCTAAACGACGACTGGCCCCAATTGTTGCTTGATTTTCCGCGGACCAATCATTACATTACTCAGCCGGATATTGACTTTGCCCAGCGTTTGAGCGAAAATTTAGATCAGTACCAGGCTTGGGAATTAAATCACTTTTCCCAGGTCCAGGCCTTTATTTCGCAGTTCCAATCTTATTTATCGTCCAGTTTAATCAAGCACCTACAGGAGCCTTTTTATGAAAGTTAATTTGATTTTAAAGCCGGTCCAAGATTTAAACACGCTTAAGGAATGGCAGGCTGAGAGTCAGGAACCCTTCTTTATCTTGGATGGGGCTGGCCAGCGCAACGTTCTGATTTTAGGACCGGTCAGCGACCAGTTCAAGGAGCCGGTAACCTATAACGGCCTTTACTTTGGTTCTCACCTACAGGGCCGCTTTGTCTTACAGATCGATTTTAAGTACAACGACTTAACTGAAGAGAACCTACCTAAGCTGTTGGGGGACAACGCCGTCTTGGCCCAGGATGCTAAGGGCAAGGGCGCCGGCATGCTCTGGCTTTTTTGGCACGACCAACGCGCCCTGGATACTTTCTTGGACAGCCAGGACTACAAAGAACTACAAAGCGTCATCAGCGATCCTTACATCACCAATTATCAACAGCAGTAAAAAAGCACCTAGTGATAACTAGGTGCTTTTTTACTTGGCGTCTTTGGGATCAACGCCGTAGACTTCAATGCGGTAGTCGGTAATATTGAGGCCGCTGGCTTCCCGGGCTGCCTGTAAAAGAACAGTCGGATCGAAGTTATCGGCATCGATGATTTCCTCGGTCTTGGTGTTGATGATGTGGTAGTGGGGGTCACCAAAGTAGTCGTAGTGCCGCTTACCATCGGAAACACCTTCGATGATGGCGACTAATTTTACCTCAACTAATTTTTCCAAGGTGTTGTAAATCGTGGCCAAGCTGATGTCAGTTAAGTCCTTATGAATCATTTCCGCGGTTGGATGCGTTTCGTGAGTCATCAAATATTCTAGGAGGGTCAATCGTTGCTGAGTAGCCTTGAGACCGCGCTTTTGTAGGATTTGTCGAAGTTTATCAGCGTCCATATCGTAACCTCCTAGTTTCACTGATGCTATCTTGAATATGATTGTACCATCAAATTAGAATTATTCCAAATTACTTGACAAGAAATTCGAACCTGATATACTTTATTTAGAATCATTCTAAAGGAAAAAGACAAATGGCAAAAGACAATAACTTAATGGAACGTAATAATATCATCCGGGCCGGCGTCATGGGTGGTAATGATGGGATCCTCTCCGTTTCCGGAATTATCCTCGGGGTGGCAGGGGCCACGACCAACACTGGCAGTATTCTCTTAGCCGGTTTTGCCGGCACCCTGGCCGGCATGGTTTCAATGGCCATGGGCGAATATGTATCAGTATCTTCCCAGCACGATGCCCAGATGAAGGTTAGCCAGGTGCAGACCCGGGCCCTGGCCAACGACTACAGCGGCGAATTTGACTTTGTCGCTGAAAAGTACGAAAACGTTGGAATTTCTAAGGAACTCGCCCGCCAGGCGACCAAGGAAATGATGGATAAGGATGCCCTGGTCACCACGGTGCGCGAGCGCTACGGTTTTTCACCAAACTCAGTTCTAAGTGCTGGGGGTGCCGCAATTGCTTCCTTTATTAGCTTCCCACTCGGCGCAACCCTGCCAATGGCGGCGATGGCCGTTACCCCGGTTTACTGGCGTAACCAGGTCACCTTCTTAGCCGTTTTGGCGGCCCTGGTGCTGACTGGTTACTTCGCTGCCCGTCTAAACGGGGCGGACCGGAAGCACTCAGTTTTGCGGAATGTCACTGCGGGTATCTTCACTATGATTGTTACCTTCGCGATTGGCTCCTTGTTTAGGTAAGGAGGGGAAAGTAGATGCAAATGATTAAAAGAGCACCAAAGGTGAAAAAAGATAAGGATCAAATGACCATTGATGAGCGCTTGAACGCCATCCGGGCCGGGGTCCTGGGTTCTAACGACGGTATTCTAACTGTAGTCGGCGTGGTTTTCTCAGTTGCGGCCGCAACCACCAACCGCTTTACCATCATGATTGCCGCCCTGGCAGATCTGCTAGCCTGCGCTTTGTCAATGGCTTCGGGGGAGTACGCCTCAGTCTCGGCCCAGTCTGACAGTGAAAAGGTGGTCGTGGAAAAGGAGCGCAGGGCCCTGGCCCAAAATCCTAAGGCTGGCTGGCAGGTAGTGGTTGACCACTACGTCGAGCGCGGTGTTTCCGTGACCACGTCCCAAAAAATCGCTGACGAGCTGATGAACAAAAAGCCCCTGGCCACGATTTTAAGTGTGAAGTACGACCTAACCCTGGGTCACTACATGAACCCTTGGCAGGCCGCTTGGGCTTCCCTTTTCTCAGCTTCGTTGGGTGGGGCCCTCCCACTTTTTGCCCTGGTCCTAGCCCCTGTGTCCTATCAATTGGTTGCGACCATCGGAGCGACCGTGCTAGCCGTAGGGCTGACCGGTTTTCTATCAGCTAAACTATCGAACGGATTGGTTGCTCGGGCCATTGTCCGCAACATTGTAATCGGTATGATTACCATCGTAATTCACTTCGGTATTGGTAAGCTTTTCTAATTTTGGTCTAATAGAAATTTTACAATCCCCGGCCAGAGTGGTATTGTTAGTTTTAGAACGAAGTGTAGCAATTAACAAAGTTTGGAGGTCATTTAATGAAAGTCATTGTTGTTGGTGCTTCTCACGGTGGACACGAGTCTGCGGTGGAGTTGTTGACACGTTACGAAAATAACGAAGTTACGGTCTATGAGGCCGGTGATTTCATTTCCTTTATGTCCTGTGGTATGGAACTTTACCTGGAAGGTAAGGCAACCCAGCGCGACGACGTCCGCAACTTTAAGCCTGAAGATGTTGAGAAGTTGGGTGGACAGGTTTACAGCCAGCACCAGGTTACTAAGATTGATCCCGACAAGCACGAGGTGGAAGTCAAGAACTTGGCTAATGGTGAGACCTTCACCGATACTTACGATAAGTTAATCTTGTCTTCTGGGGTTACGCCTACCACCATCCCAGTTCCTGGAAACGACCTGAAGAACGTCTTCTTGATGCGTGGCCGTGACTGGGCTACTAAGCTCCACGACAAGCTGCATGACGACCAGGTTAAAAACGTGGTTGTCGTTGGTGCCGGTTACATTGGTATCGAGGCCGCCGAGGTCTTTGCCAAGGGTGGCAAGAATGTGACCATCGTTGACCGCAACCAGCAGCCCCTGGCCAACTACTTGGACCCACAGTTGGGTGAAGTGGTTGCCAAGACCCTTAGCGAAAACGGTGTAAACCTGGACTTGGGTCGCACTGTTTCTGAGTACCAAGGTACCACCGAGGTTCAGTCAGTGAAGACTGATGATGGTTGCGAGTTACCAGCCGACTTGGTTATCGTAGCTGCCGGGGTTACGCCTAACACCGACTGGTTGAAGGGCACCGTTGACCTTGAAGAAGGTGGTTTCATTAAAACCGACCCATACCTGCGCACTTCAGCCCCTGATATTTATGCCGTCGGTGATGCGATTAAGTCCCTCTTTGCCCCTGCCGGCAAGCCGGCCCCAATCGCCCTGGCTTCGGCTGCCCGCCGTCAGGCCCGCTACGTGGCTGAGACTTTGACGATGACTAAGCCAGACCGCAGCTTCCCAGGAATCAACGGTTCTTCAGCCTTGTCTGTGTTTGACTACCACTTGGCTAACACTGGGGTTAATGCCCACAATGCCGAGCTGTTGAACTTGGATGTTGCGGAGAGCGTTTACCATGGTAAGTTGCGTCCAAACTTTGTGACCGATGGTAACCCGGATGTGTGGGTTAAGTTGACCTACCACCCAGAGAGTCACCAGATCTTAGGTGGTCAGATTCTCTCTAAGGGTGCGATTACGGCCCACGGTAACACGATTTCTTTGGCCATCACGGCCCACATGACCTTGGAAGACTTGGCTGAGGCCGACTTCTTCTTCCAGCCTGGCTTTGACCGTCAGTGGTCAGTGCTTAACATTGCTGCCCAGACTGCCCTGGGTGAAACCCCAGCCGTATAAGAGTTGCCAAGCGAATTAATAAACCGTCCTGATAATGGTCAGGACGGTTTATTTTTGGCATAATAAGATTATTATGAAGACGAAATTAGTGACTTTTTGGCGAGGGGTATCTGAGCGCTGGCATTTAAATCAGTTGATGACTGGTTTTGACCGGGCCCAGCTTTTTTTCGTGGGCCCCGCCTTTGCCTACTACGCTCTGCTAACCATTTTCCCAACGCTGATTGCGGCCGCCGTTTTGATCTCACTGGTCAACGTCAACGGTGGGACCTTGCTGGCCACGCTCTCCCAAATTATGCCAGCCAATGTTTACAATATTTTGGCTCCAGTGCTGACCTCGGTCTTGCACAGTGACTACAAGACTTGGCTGTCCTTCTCCCTGCTCTTTATTGTCTGGGCGATTTCGCAGACGATTTCCATTTTTCGGCGGACCTTCAACCGGATTGCCAATGTTGACCAGCAGGAGAGCGGACTGCTCAGTCGGTTCTGGTCCTTTCTCTGGTTGGCCGTGATTCTGATTGCCTTTATCGTGCTCTCGATGGCCGCCAATGTGATTAGCCTGATGACCAAAAACCTGCCACCTACCCCCTGGAATGATTTTCTTAAGCACCAGACTGGCTGGCTAATCCTGCTGGGCCTGTGGTTTGCGTTAATGATGATGAACTACTTCCTGCCAACCCGGCAGGCCCGGGCACCCTTTAAAGCCGTCGCCTGGGGAACGGTCGCTGAGCTGGTCATGCTCTTTGCTTTGAATAAGGCCTTCACCTTTTACGCCCAGTTGCAGGTGGGCAAGTACGGCTTTTACCAGTCGGTCAGTTCGATGATTGTCTTCTTGATTTGGCTAAACCTCTTAGCAACGATTCTGGTCGTGGGTTATGTCATTATTATGTGGCTGGCCAGTTTTCATAAGAAAGGAAAGATTGCCCATGTTTAAAAAAGCTGATTTCAAGGCCTTTGACGAACCAACCTTAGATGGCCGGATGAAACTCATCCAAACCGTCATTGATCCAGAATTTGAGGATTTTGCCGAAAAGGCCCTGCCCATCTTAAAAGAAGACGGTCAGGACTGGGTGGCCCACGTGGCCAAGCACCGGATGCGGACGACCAACCCGCCGGAGAATACCTGGGTGGCCTTTGCACCCAACCCCCGCGGTTATAAGATGATGCCCCACTTTGAACTGGGGCTCTGGGAAGACCACCTTTACTTCTATCTGGCGGTGGAAGCTAACATGAAGCCCAAGGAAACCGCCACGATTTCTAAGAAGTTGGCCGAGATTGCGCCCCTGGTAGCGAAGTTGCCTGACGATTTTGTCATTAGTCAGGACCACATGGTTAACCAAACTTGGGACTTGAATCAGTACGATGACAGTGTCGCTCGCTACCAAAAGGTGAAGGCCAGTGAGGTTCTGATTGGACGCCAGTTTTACCTGGACAACCCCTTGATGGGCACGCCTGAATTAGAGCAAACCCTATTAGAAACACTAAAAGAACTAATTCCACTTTATGAAAAGTTGCGCTAATCAAAAAGCACCAGCAGATTCTGCTGGTGCTTTTTATTATTCAATGGCGGCCTGCGGTTCCGTGCCATTTTCCATCAGCTCCAGACTCTGGGCCTGGTTGATTTCATTAAAAAGGCGGTCAGCTAAGGCTGGCTTAATCCGACCGGCTGCCAGACCATTTTGAACGAAATCATACTCGTACTGGAAGGCTTGGATGAAGGCACTGCTATCAACTTCCACCTGAGGGGTCTGGTAATGGTGCTGGACCCGCTGGAAGAATTCGTTCATGGTGTGTCGGACCCGGTCCAAATCGACATTGTCCCGGTGGGTATTGGCTAAGCGCTCCCGCAAGATATCGTATAAATGACGGTCAGTGGCCTGGGCCAGGTCTGTGTTTAAGGACCGAATGAACTCCCAGTTATCCTGCCACTTTTTGGCCTGCTGAATGCGGGGGTTATCATCACCGCGCTGCAACTGCCGTTGGAAGTAGACCTGACGTTGGTGCTTGGTGAAGGTCCGGGTCTCGATGTGGAAAATCGTTTCATGGATGGCCCGGCGGACAAAGTGCCTAGAACGCAGCCAGAACTGGTTTTTTTGCCGGTGCTGGAAGGTCCGCTGAAGCATTTGGTCGTAGAACTTAATCACTTCGGCCGGATAGTGATCACTGGCATAATCGCCATGAATGTAGTCCTCAGCGAAGGTGATTGTCTGATCCAGTTCGTCTTGGTAATCCTGGTCCGAAGAGGCCAGGTTGTCATCCATCGGCGTGCGCTTCTGGGACTGGAGCTGGGTGCTAACCGCTTCCCGGACCGCATAATTACTGACATTGTCCTGCAGTTTTAGGATGGCATAATCAATCATCTTATTACGGACCTTGCGCAGTTCGTTTTCACTGTAGGCGGTTTTTTTAGCCGGCAAAATGAGGGGGAGGACCACCGCCGCCACGATCAAACTGATAATAATGACCAGGCTGGCACAGATAATGATTTCATCGCGGAAGGGGAAGGGCGCGCCGTTTAAAGTCCGCGGCAGAGAAAAGGCCATGGCCAGGGTGACGGCCCCGTGCACGCCACTGACGCCAAAGACCTTGGCGTTTAGGTGGCGGAGGCGGCCTTCCCGCTTACCCATCAGCTGGTTGGTTTGCGGGTTCTTTTCGAAGCGGGCCCATACATAACGCCAGACCAGCATGAGAACGTAGATACCAACACTCAGCACCACCAAGGCCCAGCGTTCCCGCATGGTGAGCGCCATTAAGTGATTGAAAACCGAGGGCAGGGATAGGCCCAACAGTAGAAAGACGATATTGTTTAAAATCGCATTGATACTCTGCCAAAGGGTGGCCACGGTTAGCTGGGCGTCAGTTGATACCAGGCGGAGACGCCGGCTTTCGATGTTGTGGACCAGGCCACTGGCAACCACGGCCAAAATACCGGAAACGCCCAGGGACTCGGCCAGGAGGTAGATGGCAAAGGGCGTCAGGAGGTTGATTGGAATGGTCGTTACCAACTTACTGATCGCCCGTAAGTTCAATTTCATCCGTAGCGTGATTAACAGGAAGGAGCCGACGATACCAACGACAACGCCGCCCACTGCCACAAAGAGGAAGTGACCAAGCCCATTAATCAGGGAAAAGTTACCAGCTTCTAGGACCGAGAGGGCCAGGTCTAACATGACCAGGCCGGTCGCATCATTAAAGAGGGATTCCAGCGACAGGGCTTCGTTAACACCGCCGGGCACCGCCCGACCCTGGGTAATCGAATTAACGGCCACAGCGTCGGTCGGCACCACAATGGCTGCCAGGGCGATTGCCAGTGGTAGGGTCCAGTGGGTTTCAATTAAGGTCAGACCCGAAACTAGGACCGCCGTCAAAACCGCCAAGACAACTGACAGCTTGATAATCATGCCAAAGCGGGCCCGGATTCGCCGGGCATCCTGGGCCTGCCCCTCGACAAACATGATGGGGGCGATGATGAGAAGCAAGAAGAGCTCTGGTTCTAGCGTGTAATTGTGCAAAACCGGGGTAAAGGACAGGGCCACCCCAGTTAGGATCAGAATAAAGGCATCGGGCACCTTGGGTAGGTAGGTTTTCACAATGTTGGCAAAGATTACACCAGTGATTAATAGGGTAAATAGGTAAAAACTCGACATCAGGTCCACTTTCTCTTAAAAAATTTGAAATTTTAACGGTATCGCGTGCGTTTATTATAGGGCTATTTGAGGGGGCTGACAAATCGGTTGGTCTAGGTGAAAAATTTTTTTATTGTCGCTAACTTAGTTATAATGGGACCAACAATAAATAAGGAAAAGGTGGGATTTCATGACAGCAATTGCCCGTTTTTATGAAGCATTTAAACCTAAGCACTACGACTTGTACCTCGACATTAGTCGCCAGGACAAGACGATTAAGGGTCATACTAAGATTTTTGGTGAGGCCCAATCTGAAACCGTGGCCCTCCACCAGCACGATTTAAAAATTGAAGAACTCCTCGTTGATGGGGAAAAAGTACCCTTTGAGGTTGAAAATGCCGAGGATGCCGTCCGTTTTCCAGTCGGTAAGACCGGTGAAATCACGATTGATGTGACCTACTCGGCCCCTTTGACCGACAACATGAACGGAATTTATCCTTCCTATTTTAAGGTTGATGGCGTAGAAAAGCAGCTGGTCAGCACCCAGTTTGAAACTTACTTTGCCCGCCAGGCCTTTCCAAGTATCGATGAACCAGAGGCCAAGGCAACCTTTAGCCTGGCCTTGAAGTTTGATGAGCAGCCCGGTGAAACAGCGATTGCCAACATGCCAGAGGACCACGTGACCGACGGGGTGCGCTACTTTGAAACCACGGTGAAGATGTCTACCTACCTGGTGGCCTTTACCTTTGGTGAAATGCAAAACAAGCAGACCGAGACCCAGAGTGGTGTTAAAGTCGGCGTCTTTGCAACCAAGGCCCACCCCGACACGGATTTGGACTTTGCCTTAGACATTGCTAAGCGCTCAATCGAGTTCTATGAAGATTACTACCAGACTGAATATCCACTGCCCCATTCCTGGCAGGTGGCCCTGCCCGACTTCTCAGCTGGCGCCATGGAAAACTGGGGGATGGTGACCTACCGGGAAGCCTACCTGCTCTTAGATCCAAAGAATACCGCTCTGGGCGTTAAGCAGGTTGTGGCCACGGTGATTGCCCATGAGCTGGCTCACCAGTGGTTTGGCGACCTAGTGACGATGAAGTGGTGGGATGAGCTTTGGTTAAATGAGAGTTTCGCCAACATGATGGAGTACGTGGCCGTTGACGCCCTGGAACCCGACTGGCACATTTGGGAAACCTTTAATGCTAGCGATGTCCAGGCCGCTCTGAAGCGCGATGCCATCGAAGGGGTGCAGTCCGTCCATGTGGCGGTTAATCACCCTGAAGAAATTGATGCCCTCTTTGATCCTGCCATTGTCTATGCCAAGGGTGCCCGCCTGCTGGTGATGGTCCGGGCCTTTATCGGTGATGATGCTCTGCGGCGCGGTTTGAAGGCCTACTTTGAAAAGATGCGCTATGGCAATGCTAGTGGGGATGATCTCTGGGATGCCCTTGGTCACGCTGCTGGTCAGGATTTGACCAGCATGATGAAGACCTGGTTGCAGCAACCTGGCTACCCAGTGGTCTCAGCCAAGGTTGAAAACGGACACCTGGTCCTTAGCCAGCACCAATTTAACATTGGCCCAGCTGCTAAGGCTGACCGCCGCTGGCAGATTCCGCTTAACAGCAACATTCCAGATGCGCCTAAGGTCATGAAAGAAGCTAGTGTAGACCTGGGTGACTATCAAGAGTTGGCTGATAAAACTGAGGGTCCAATTCGCTTGAATGTTGGCAACGCCGCCCACTTTATCGTCCACTACGATGAAACTTTGGCCAAGGCGATTGAGGCCGACCTGGCTAACTTGGACCCAATTAGTAAGGCCCAACAACTCCAAGACCGGCTGCTCCTAGCCCAGGCTGGCCAAGGACGCTACGCCGACTTGCTGCCACTGCTGACCAGCTTTGCCAACAGCAAGTCTGCCCTGGTCAACGACCTGGTTTACCAGGCTATCGGTCAGCTTAAGTTCTTTGTTAGTGCTGGTAGCCCTGAAGAAGACCAGCTGCGCCAGCTAGTTCAAAGCCTGACAGGCCAGCAGTTGGCCCGCCTTGGTTGGTTGCAGACTGACAGTGACAGCAATGATGACCGCCTAATTCGGCCCTTGATTTTGTCAGCTGCGGTATACGGTCGGGCACCGGAAGCCCTTGAAGCGGCCCATGACCTCTTTGAAAAGTACCGTGATGATTTGACCAAGTTGCCCGCCGAAGCCCGGCCAGCAGTTTTGACCAATGAAATCGAAAATTATAACAGTCAGGCTACCTTTGACCTACTGCTTAACCTTTATCAAAACACGGCCACGGCTAGTTTGAAGAGCGACATCCAGGCCGCCCTGACAACCACGCCGGACGCCAAGCAGGTTAACCAGGCAATTAGTGACTTCCAGACCGCCACGGTCATTAAGCCCCAAGACCTGCGCCGTTGGTTTGAAGGCTACTTGCGTAACCCAGTCGGTCAGCAGGCGGCCTGGGATTGGATTCGCGACCAATGGTCTTGGTTGGAAGAAAAGCTCGGTGGCGACATGGAGTTCTCCAGTTACGTTACGGTTATCAGCCGGGTCTTCCACACGGCTGAGCGCCTGAACGAGTTTGAGGCCTTCTTTAATCCTAAGATTGAACAACCTGGTTTGACGCGTGAAATTCAAATGGACCGCGATATCATCGCTAGCCGGGTCCAAGTCATCGCTGACCAGCAAGAAAGCCTATTTAAAGCCCTGGAAGCTCATTAAACACCCCTGGTTAAATTAGAAAATAATCCTGGACCACTTGGTGATTTTCTTATCATAGTTGCTTTTTTATGAGTAAAATATTAGATTGTTATAAAAGTAATGCTGGGGGAGCACAATGAAAACTTTAAAAGTTGAAAATTTACACGTTAACGTCGCCGGTAAGGAAATCTTAAAGGGCGTTAACTTGACGGTGAACACGGGTGAAGTCCACGCCATCATGGGACCCAATGGGACTGGAAAGTCAACCCTGTCCCAGGCCATCATGGGCCACCCCGCCTACGAAATTACCGAGGGTAAGATTACCTTTGACGGTCAGGATTTGGCTGAGATGAGCGTCGATGAACGCGCCCGGGCTGGCCTCTTTTTGGCCATGCAGTACCCCGCTGAAATTCAGGGGGTTACCAACGCCGAATTTATGCGGGCCGCGGTTAACGCCCGCCGGCCAGAAGACGACCAGATTGGCGTTTTGCCTTTTATGAAGGAACTCGACAAGAAGCGTGAGTTCCTGTCAATGAGTGCCGAAATGGCCAACCGTTACTTGAACGAAGGGTTCTCTGGTGGTGAAAAGAAGCGCAATGAGATCCTGCAGATGATGATGATTCAGCCATCAATCGCCATCTTGGATGAAATTGATTCTGGTCTGGATATCGATGCCCTCAAGGTCGTTTCCCGCGGGGTGAACAGCATGAAGTCCGATGATTTTGCGGTCTTGATGATCACCCACTATCAGCGTTTGCTGGACTACATTGTGCCTGACTTTGTCCATGTCATGATGGGCGGTCGGGTTGTCAAAACTGGTGGACCAGAAATGGCCCGCAAGCTGGAAGCCGAAGGTTATGCTGGTCTGCGTGATGAGTTAGGCCTAGACATTGTCCTAACTGATGAAGACGCCGACGAAGACATTACGGGGGTCTGATATGAACCAAGAAGTTATTGAGCAGCTCCCCCTGCCAGAGTTTGCCAAGGTTCGTTACCGTCCCTGGCACCTAGAGGACCTAGACGCCGGCCAGGGTAGCAGTCATAATCCCCACTTTGCCCATGATGGACAGACCGGGGCAGAGATTGCTGGTCAGGCAGTTGCCTTCCATCACTTGAGTGAAGAACTGCACGAAGCCGGGGTAATTGTTACCAATATTCAAAGTGCCCGGGAAGAATACCCGGACCTGGTTGACCAAGTCCTTGGTAAGGTCGTTGATCCTGGTCGGGACCGATTGACCGCTGCTAACTTTGACCAATTTAATACCGGACTATTTGTTTACATCCCAGCGGGCGTGACCGTTAAACCGGTTTTGCACCTATACCTGGATCACCTGGCTGAAAACGGGGACATGGCCGCCCACAACCTGGTCTACGTTGGCCGGGACAGTGAGGCGACAATTCTACAAGAAACCCACACCGTCGGTGAGGGGACCAGTAAGGTTTCAATTGTGACCGAGGTCCTAGCCGCCCGCAATGCCAAGTTGACTTATGCGAACTTGGATGCCCTCTCTGAAGACACGGCGGCCTTCATGCACCGCCAGTCCAACCTCCAGGACGATGCCCGAGTGGACTGGGTTAACGCCGCCTTTAACGATGGGAATGTGATCGCTGGTTTGACCAGCAAGCTCATCGGCGAAGGGGCCCACACCGAGGCTAAAGTGGCGGCCTTTACCAACCGTAAGCAGGTGCAGGGCTTTAACACCGAATTGATTAACACCGGCCGTCATACCATTGCCCATATTTTCCAACGAGGGGTTATCTTAAACTCTTCTAGCCTGATTTTTAACGGTATCGGCCGTATTATCAAGGGGGCCAAGGGTTCCGATGGTCAGCAGGAATCACGGGTATTGATGCTTTCTCGCCGTGGTCGTGGTGAGGCCAATCCCTTGCTGCTGATTGACGAAAACGACGTGACCGCTGGTCACGCCGCCTCAGTTGGTCAGGTTGACGATGAGCAGTTGTACTACCTGATGAGTCGGGGTCTGACCCAGCAAGTCGCCCGCAAGTTAGTTATCCGTGGTTTCATTGGTGAAATTTTGGCCAAGATTCCCGACCCACAAACCCGGCAGGATCTCGTGAACCAAATCGAAAGAAAACTTGCCCATGAAAACGTATAAAAATGATTTCGACATTTTAAAAACTAAGGTCAATGGCCAGCCGCTGACCTACCTAGATAGTGGGGCGACTAGTCAAAAGCCCCGGCAGGTGATTGAGGCTTTGGCGGATTATTATGAGCATGACAATGCCAATATCCACCGTGGGATTTACACCCTGTCACAGCGGGCAACTGACCACTATGAAGCGGCCCGGGATAAGGTCCAGCACTTTATTCATGCTGCTGACCGCCGTAGTATTATTTTCACCCGGTCGACGACTGAATCCTTAAACTGGTTGGCCCAGTCCTATGGGCCCGCTAATTTAAAGGTCGGCGATGAAATTTTGCTAACCTACATGGAGCATCACTCCAATATCGTGCCCTGGCAGGTGCTGGCTCAAAAGGTCGGGGCCAAGCTGAAGTACGTGGCCCTGGACGACCAAGGCTTCTTGGACCTGGATGACTTAAAGCGCCAGCTGTCCGATAAAACCAAGTTGGTGACTTTGACCCAGCTGTCCAATGTTTTGGGGGTTAAAACCCCAGTCAAGGAAGTGGTCAAGGCCGCTCATGCGGTTGGTGCCAAGGTAATCTTGGATGGTGCTCAAGGAGCGCCCCACATGCCGGTGGATGTAACTGACCTAGATGTTGATTTCTATGCCTTTTCGGGTCACAAGATGATGGGGCCAACCGGGATTGGTGTCCTCTATGGCCGCTTGGAACTCTTGGACCAGATGCCACCGGCCCAGTACGGTGGCGAAATGATTGAGCGGGTTGGTTTGTACGAGTCAACTTATACTGAATTGCCAGAACGTTTTGAAGCGGGGACACCCAACATTGCCGGGGCCATTGGCCTTGGTGTGGCGGTGGACTACCTACAAAGCGTGGGCATGGACACGGTCGAGGCGCACGAAGCTGAGTTAATGGCCTATGCTATGGACAAGTTGCAAGCCATTGATGGCTTGACCATTTATGGTCCTAAAGACCCCAAGCAGCACCATGCTGTGATTGCCTTTAACCTGGCCGGCGTCCATCCTCACGACGTTGCCACTATCTTAGACCAAAGTGGGGTAGAGGTCCGCGCCGGCCACCACTGCGCCCAGCCTTTGATGGATTATTTGGGTGTGACGGCGACGGTCCGGGCATCCTTTTACCTATACAATGACCTGGCCGATATCGACCGCCTTGTGGATGCTTTGAAAGTGGCCCAGGAGTATTTTGCCTATGAGTAACATGGATTTAGACAATTTATACCGGCAGGTCATTATGGCTCATGCCCGCCAGCCCCATCACTACCATCCCATTGATGAGGACTTGCCCTACCAGGCACGGAAGTATAATCCCAGCTGCGGGGACATTATCCAGCTAGCCGCCGATGTTTCGGACGGTAAGATTAGTGATGTGGCCTTTGATGGCAACGGCTGTGCCATTTCGATGGCCTCAGCCTCGATGATGACTGACGCGATTGCTGGTGCTAGTATTGATGATGCCAAGCAGTTGAGTGCTGCCTTTTCAGCGATGTTTACCGATGAAAAGGCGCCCGACCCAGCCCTGGGTGACCTGGAAGTTTTGGCGGGGGTCCGCCAGTTCCCCACCCGAATTAAGTGCGCTACTTTAGCCTGGCATGCCCTCGATGACCTGTTAGACGAAGCAGAAAGGAGCCAGTAAGATGGAGATTGATCGTAAAGAAGCCCTGGAGAAAACCCGGGCCGCCATTGGTGCGGATAAGGAATATGAACATGGTTTTCAAGACGACTACGAAGCGGTGTATTCCACCGGTAAGGGTCTCGATGAAGACACAATCCGTAAGATTTCGGCTAAGAAAAATGAGCCGGAATGGATGCTGGACTTCCGTTTGAAAGCTTTTGAATCTTATAAGAAGATGCCCATGCAGGACTGGGGTCCTGATTTAAGTCAGATTAACTTTGACGATATTTACTATTACAACAAGCCCACCAACGAAAAGTACCGGGACTGGGACGAAGTGCCCCAGGAATTAAAGGATACTTTTGAGCGTTTGGGTGTCCCTGAAGCTGAGCGAAAGTGGCTGGCTGGTTCTTCCGCCCAGTACGAGTCCGAAGTGGTCTACCACCGGATGAAAGAAGAGTTTGCCAAGACCGGGATTGTCTTTACCGATACCGATACGGCCGTTCAGGAATACCCTGAACTGGTTAAGGAGTATTTTGGTTCCCTGGTTAAGCCAACTAATAATAAGTTAGCGGCGTTAAATTCAGCCGCCTGGTCGGGTGGTACTTTCATTTACGTGCCCAAGGGTGTCCATGTGACGACGCCAATCCAGTCCTATTTCCGGATTAACACCGAAAATGAGGGCCAGTTTGAGCGGACTCTGATTATCGTTGATGAAGGGGCCCACGTCGATTACGTTGAAGGTTGTTCAGCACCGATGTATTCGGGCGACTCCCTCCACGCCGCCGTGGTCGAAGTTATCGTTAAAAAAGACGGTTACTGCCGTTATACGACCATCCAAAACTGGTCAAACAACGTTTATTCGCTGGAAACCAAGCGGGCCGCTGCCCATGAAAACGCCACTATGGAATGGGTTGACGGAAACTTTGGTTCTAAGACCACGATGAAGTATCCTTCCGTTTACCTGGAAGGTCAGGGTGCCCGTGGTACCATGCTCTCAATTGCCGTGGCCGGTGACGGGGTTACCCTCGATTCTGGGGCCAAGATGATTCACAATGCCAAGAACACCTCGTCCTCGATTATTTCCAAGTCAATTGCCCATGATGGTGGTTCGACTGATTACCGTGGCACGGTGAAGTTTGGCCGTGAATCAGATGGATCCTTTGCCCATGTTGAGTGTGATACCATCCTGGTTGATGATCAGTCCTCGGCCGATACGATTCCGTATAACACGATTTTGAACGGGAACGTGTCGATGGAACACGAAGCCAAGGTTTCCCGGGTGTCAGAAGAGCAACTTTACTATCTGATGACCCGCGGTATCTCAGCTGAGAAGGCCACCGAAATGATTGTTATGGGCTTCATTGAACCCTTTACTAAGGAGCTGCCAATGGAGTATGCCGTGGAGCTTAACCGCCTGATGAAGTTTGAAATGATTGGGTCGGTAGGCTAATGGCAGATGACATTGAAGCAGAGATTACCGAGGCCCTGACCACGGTCATTGACCCCGAGTTAAACATCGACATTGTTAACCTGGGGTTCATTAACTGGATTAAGGTTGATGACGAGGGGCTAGCCACGATTAATATGACCTTAACCATGCTGGGCTGTCCGGTGATGACAACCATCGAAGAGATGGTGGCCGATGCCTTAAAGATTGTTCCTGGGGTGGAAAGTACTAAGGTGGAACTGTCTTGGGAGCCGGCTTGGACCATTGAACGGATGACTCCCGCGGCCCGTGCCAGTCTTGGCTTATATTAAAATTTGCAACTTTCGCTTGACAAATGATGAGTTGATTATTATAGTTTACTCATAAATTAAATTTGAGAAGGAGCAGCGCTGTTATGAGTAAGTGCACTACTAAAGTGAATACTTTGAGCCTTGGCTTGTTGGGGAACCCCTAATAGGTCGGGACTTTTAGCGCTGGCCATTAGGGGAAACACTAATGGCTAGCCGATAATAACAGTGTTTTGCTGCGGACTAGTCATTTTGGCTAGTCCGCTTTTTTATTAGCTAGGATTAATCGGAACTGCGAGGGTATTATCATGACAAGAAAAATTCGTTTTTATGACACAACTTTAAGAGATGGAGAACAGACCATTGGGGTTAACTTTGACACCGAGGAAAAGGTAGCCATCGCCCAGGCCTTAGAGGATTACGGGATTGACGCCATTGAATCTGGCTTCCCCGCCGCTTCTAAGAAGGATTTCAACGCGGTGGTTCAAATCAGCCGCGCCATCAAGCAGGCCACGGTCGTGCCGCTAGCCCGGATGGTTCGCCGCGATATCGATGCCGCAATTGAATCGACTGAAGACGCCGCCCACCGGGCCATCCACGTTTTCATCGCGACCTCACCGATTCACCGCGACACCAAGTTACACATGAGTCGCGAAGAAATCATCGACAAAATCAAGACTGACATTACCTATGTTAAGCAGTCGGTTGATGAGATTATCTTCTCACCGGAAGATGCCACTCGGACTGAACCTGATTTCTTAGTTGAGGCCGTCCAGGCGGCGCTTGATGCCGGGGCAACGACAATCAATATTCCCGACACGGTTGGTTATGACACACCGGATGAGTTTGGGGCCATCTTTGATAACCTGCGCGCCAACATCAAAAACTACGACAACTACGGTTGGTCAACCCACACCCACAACGACTTAGGTATGGCCAATGCCAACGCCTTAGCCGGCATTGCCCACGGGGCCACTGAAATTCAGGGCACGATCAACGGCATGGGTGAGCGCGCCGGGAACGTCGACATTATTGAAGCCGCGGTTGCCTTAAAGGTTCGCCATGATAAGTTCCAGGTTGAGACCAACATCAACCTGAAGAAGTCTAAGCAGTTAGCCAAGTTCATTGAGAAGCTTTCCCACATGCGGATTGCGGCCAACAAGGCCATCACCGGTAGCAATGCCTTTGCCCACGAATCTGGTATTCACCAGGACGGTTACCTCAAGAACCCGGCCACTTACGAAATTCTTTCACCCGACATGGTCGGCGCAACGGCCACCTTACCACTTGGTAAGCTGTCCGGTTCACATGCTGTGGCCGACAAGCTCAGCCAGTTAGGTTATGAAGTGACTAAGCAGGACATGGCCGCCATCTTCCCTGAATTTAAGAAGATTGCGGAACAAACCAGCATCGTGAGTGATGACCAGTTAGAAACGATGATGACGACCATTACTGAAAAACAGGTGGTATCCCATTGAAAGCAAAAGAGAAACAAATAGCGGTCCTACCTGGTGACGGGATTGGACCAGAAATCATGGCCGCCGGCCTAGAGGTTCTGGCGGCGGTTAGCCAGCACAGTGATTTCAGTTACGAAACGGAATTTCTACCATTTGGAGGCCAGGGGATTGATGAGGCTGGTGATCCCTTGCCTGCCCAGACCTTGGCAGCGGCTAAGCAATCTGACGCCGTCTTACTCAGTGCCATTGGGGGTCCCAAGTGGGATAACAGTCCCCGCCGGCCCGAGCAGGGTCTCTTAGAAATTCGCTCAGCCCTCAATCTCTTTGCTAACATTCGCCCAACCCGGGTTAGCGATATTCAAATTGATCGCTCCCCATTAAAGGCTGACATTGTCCGGGGCACCGACTTTGTGATTGTCCGCGAGTTAACCTCGGGCGCCTACTTTGGTAAACCGCGTTCCTTGAAAACTGACGAAGCGATCGACACGATTTACTACAGTCAAAACGAGGTTGAGCGGATTATGCGGATTGGCTTTGACCTGGCTGACCAGCGTAAGAAAAAAGTGACCATCGTCGACAAATCCAATGTCCTAGCTACTTCTAAGCTCTGGCGGCAGGTGGCTGCCAGCGTTGCGGCCCAGTATCCTGAGGTAGAAGTTGAGTATCGCTACGTCGATGCTATGTCGATGGCCATCATTAGTCAGCCGGCTAATTTTGATGTTGTCATTACGCCCAACCTATTTGGTGATATATTAAGTGACGAGGCGGCCGAGATTACTGGTTCGATTGGACAAATCCCGTCCATGTCAGCAGGTGAAGACGGGCCTAACCTCTACGAACCAATTCATGGTTCAGCACCTGACATTGCTGGTCAGGGGATTGCCAATCCGATTTCGATGATTAACACGGTGGCGATGATGCTTCGGGAAAGTTTCCAGGAAGGGGAGCTGGCCCAGGTTATCGAAGCGGCTGTAGATGCGACCATCAAAGACGGGACGGTGACCCCCGATATGGGTGGTAAGTTCACCACCCAGGAAGTGACCAACCACATTATTGATTACATCGATGGAGCGTACACAAAATGAGTAAGACCTTATTTGACAAAGTTTGGGAAAAGCATGTGATTGCCGGCGAAGTTGGGGAGCCGCAGCTCCTCTACGTTGACCTGCACCTGATTCACGAGGTGACCAGTCCCCAGCCCTTTGATGGCCTACGGACTAGCCACCGGAAGGTCCGCCGTCCGGACTTAACGATTGCGACCATGGACCACAACGTGCCCACCAAGGACATTTTTAACGTTCAAGATCAGATGTCACGCCTCCAGATGGAAGCCCTAGAAAAGAACTGTAAGGAATTCGGCGTTCAGCTAGCTTCGATTGGGGATGCCAAGCAGGGGATTGTCCACGTGGTTGGTCCTGAACGTGGACTGACCCAACCGGCCAAGGTGATTGTTTGTGGGGATTCCCACACCGCCACCCACGGTGCCTTTGGGGCGATTGCCTTTGGAATTGGTACTTCAGAAGTTGAACACGTCCTGGCCACCCAGACGATTTGGCAGGTCAAGCCCAAGACCATGGGCATTAAGATTACCGGTAAGTTACCTAAAAATACTTACTCCAAGGACATTATCATGGCCCTGATTGCCAAGTACGGGGTTTCCTTTGGTAACGGCTATGCCATTGAGTTTTACGGGGAAACGATTGAAAACCTGTCGATGGAAGCCCGCCTAACCATGTGTAACATGTGTATTGAAGCCGGTTCAAAGACTGGGATGGTCAAGCCTGACCAAACGACCTATGACTACATCGAGGGTCGCGAGTACGCACCAAAGGACATGGATGCGGCTAAGGAGTACTGGTCCCAGTTCTACACCGACGACGTGGCCGACTTTGATAAGGTCATCGAATTTGATGTCAGTGACTTAAAGCCGATGATTACCTGGGGAACCAATCCTGGTATGGCCATGCCAGTGACGGCCAAGACCCCTGAAATTAAGGATGAAAACGATGAGGCGGCCTATGACTATATCGGCCTCCACCCTGGTCAAACGGCCGAAGATATTCCCTTGGACTACCTTTTCATTGGTTCTTGTACCAATTCCCGTTACGAGGACCTAGAGGAAGCCGCCAAGATGATGAAGGGCAAGCACTTAGCGCCCAACATCACGGCCTGGATTGTGCCTGGAAGCCGGGCCGTCCGGAACAAGGCCATTGAAACTGGTATTGCTAAAATTTTTGAAGACGCTGGTTGTGAGTGGCGTGAGCCTGGCTGTTCAGCCTGCCTGGCCATGAATCCGGATAAGATTCCGGCTGGGAAGCACGCTGCTTCAACTTCCAACCGTAACTTCGTTGGCCGCCAGGGACCAGGATCACGGACCCACCTGGCTTCACCAGCCATGGTAGCGGCCGCGGGCATTGCAGGACACTTTGTAGATATTACGGAAATGTAAGAGGAATCGGCATGGAACCATTTACTACGACCACGGGAGAAGCAGTTGTAATCCCCTATGACACCATTAACACGGATTTGATTTTGCCCAAGCAGTTTTTGAAAAACATTTTGAAGACTGGCTTTGGTAAGTACCTGTTTTGGGACTGGCGTTACCTGGAAGATGGTTCGCCTAATCCCGACTTTGTCTTGAATAAGCCCGAGCACAAGAATGCGACGATTTTGATTACCGGAACTGATTTTGGTTCGGGTTCATCGCGTGAACACGCCGTGTGGGCTTTGAAGGACTATGGTTTTAAGGCCGTAATTGCTGGTGGTTTCTCTGATATTTTCTACATGAACGCCACCAAGAATGGCTTGTTGCCAATTATTTTGCCTGAAGAAGACCGGGCCATTTTGCGCGAGGTTAAGCCGGGTGAAACCATTCACATCGATTTGCCAAACCAGTCCGTGCAATATAAGGACCATGACTTCCACTTTGATATGAACCCTCAGTGGAAGGAAAAGTTGATTAAGGGTGAGGATGACATTGACCACACCATGAAATTTGAGGAGCAGATTGCCGACTTTGAGAGCCGACGACCTAGCTTTGGATAGGGGCGCTTATGGATCAAACAACTCAATTAGCACAGCGAATGGATGCCACTCGGGAGTCGCCCTTGTTTTACAAGGTCTTTGCCATGATTGCGGCGGGGATGATTCTGGATGGGGCCGATGTCTACCTGGCCAGTGCGGTGAACACGGACTTTGTGCGTGACCACTTTGCTACCTTGGACCAGGGGTCAATCTTTCTGTCAGCCGGGTTCTTAGGCTTGTTCTTTGGTTCCCTGCTGGCTGGTTTTATTGGTGACCATTATGGGCGGCGGACTTCCTACCAAATTAATCTCTTAATCTTTGGTGGCTTTACCATCCTGGCGGCCTTCGCTCCTAACATTTGGGCCCTGATTGTCCTGCGCTTTATCGCGGCGGTCGGCCTGGGTGCTGAAATCGTGACTGGCTTTTCCCTCATTAATGAGTTCGCGCCGATTAAGGCCCGTGGTCGCTGGAGCGCCTTTGTTTCCGTAATTGCCAACACGGCGGCCCCCCTGACCCTGCTGATGTCATCCTGGGTTATCCCACATTATTCTTGGCGGGGAACCTTTATCATTGTCGGTGTCTTAGCCCTGATTCTCTGGTTTATCCGTCATAACTTCCCCGAATCACCACGCTGGTTAATTGACCAGGGTCGCTTTGAGGAAGCCGACCGGATTATTGCCGAAATGGAAAGCCGGGACGCCAGTGAGACCTACCAGCCCGAACCAGAAGATTACGACCACCCGGTTTCTAAGATTAGTATCGCCCGTGGTCTGCTGGTGGCGACAGTGACGGTTTCGGCCATTAACCTGGTGATGTACACCTTTACGTCTTGGATGCCAACGCTCCTAGTTAAGCAGGGGATTGAAGTGGCCCACTCGCTGACTTTCTCAGCCGTGATGATGGCCGGTGCCCCACTGGGAGCCTTGATTGGGGCCATTACCGTTGATCGGATTGGCCGTAAGGTGGTTATTAGTACCGCCTTTATCCTGGCTGCCATTCTGGGTCTGATTTATGCCCAGCAGTGGCAGGTGGCACCACTCCTAATCATTGGTTTCCTATTGGTTACCACCCTGTATGTCCTGATGGCCGCCATTGTCGGGGTCTACATGTCCGAGCTCTTCCCAACTTACTTCCGCTTCCGTGGAACTGGAATTGCTAACGCTGTGGCCAAGATTCTAACGGTCTTTACACCCACGATGGCTGCCTGGGTGCTGACCCATTTAAACGCCAACTATATTTTTTACTTTATTGCCGCCACTGCGATTATCGCGGCGATTGTGGTTATCTGGTTTGGACCAGAAACCAAGCAACGTGCTATTGATTAATCTGTAACAATTAGAGAGGAAGAATACGATGACTGAAACAGCTACTAAGAAGGTGGAATGGAACGGGGGCGTCCAGCCCGAGGCCATTGACATTTTGAAGGGTGATGGGGGCATGATTGTTAGCCCAACCAAGGTTGGTTACATTATCATGACTTCAGATAAGGCTGGCTTGGAGCGTAAATTCGCCGCTAAGCACCGTAAGCGCAACAAGCCCGGCGTGGTTTTGTGTGGTTCCATGGAAGAACTAAAGGAACTAGCCGAAATGACTCCTGAGATTGAAAAAATGTACCAAATCCACTGGGATCAGGACATCCTCTTGGGTTGTATCCTGCCCTGGAAGGAAAGTGGTAAGGCTAAGATTCCAGCCGATGGTAGCCAGGAACTGATGATGGATGGCCGGGAGACCAGCTGTTTTGTTATCAAGTTTGGTAAGCCCAGTGAAAATATTGCCCGCGAAATGTGGGAAAAGTACCACAAGTTCTCCTTTGCTAGTTCAGCCAACCCTTCTGGTAAGGGTAACCGTGGCCTGGTTTCTGGAATTGGGGATGAGATTGAGTCTGCGGCTGACCTGATTATTGGGGCCGATGACTACGTGGCTTCAATTCAGCCTGACAAGAACATCGACACCCGCTATGAGCAGGGTGTGATGGTATCGATGGTTGATGAAAAGGGCCAGTTGATCCCTGAGCAAAACGGCAAAGTCGGTGTAACGCCGGCCCCAGTCGTAATCCGGAAGGGTCTGGATGTCGACAAGATTATGAAGATTATGAGCGATATCTTTAACACCTGGGACTACCGGCACGGCTTCTACTACTAATCCTAAGTTAGAATGGTACTAAATTAGAATATAATTAGAATAAAATGAAGAAAATGTGAGAAAACTGTTGTTTTTATCAGGAAAGGTGTTAGAATCTAGAAATAGTTCAAAAAATCACGGATTTATCTAGAGGAGAAACGCTTATGACAAACAGCCCGAGTAGCATGAGTATGACCGCTGGTCACAGTTGGAAAGCTGACATTTTAAAGTATGGTACCTGTATTATTTTGATCTTAGCTTTGGGTACTCTGGTGATGGCTTCCGGTATTAGCCGCTATCCTGAAATTTTGGGGATGGCGGGCCTGTCCTTCACCTTCGGGTTGCGGCACGCCTTCGACGTTGATCACATCGCGGCCATTGATAACATCACTCGTAAGATGCTAAACGATGGTAAGAACACCCGTGGGGTTGGCTTTAGCTTCTCATTTGGCCACTCGATGGTGGTGGTACTGATGTCACTGGTAACGGTCCTCTTCGTTGAGTGGGCCAACCACACCATGCCAGTCTTTGAACAGGTTGGTGGCATGTTTGGTACCATGGTGGCGGCCCTGCTGCTGTTACTGCTGACGGTGGTCAACAGCTTTATCCTGCGAGGGATCTGGAAGAACTTCCGTCGGATGAGTAAGGACCATGAGCAGCAGGAGAGTGACGACGAGCTGATGTCCCAGTCAAAGATTTACCGCATCTTCATGCGTCTGCTAAAGCTTATCCGGCATAACTGGCAGGTAGCCGTGGTTGGTTTCCTCTTTGGACTTGGATTTGACACCGCCACGCAGATTGCGGTGCTAGCCACTTCTGCTGCGGCGACTAACGCCGGGATGGCTTGGTACACGACCCTGGCCTTCCCACTCTTCTTCACCGCTGGTATGTGCCTGATGGACACGCTCGATGGTTTCTTCATGAGTACGACCTATAACTGGATCATTTCTTCCTCTTACCGTAAGGTCTACTTCAACATGATTCTGACTAGTATTTCCATCGTTGCCGCTGGCTTCATCTGCTTCGTGGACTTCATCCAGTCTTCCAGTGCCATGATGAAGTGGGAGAACGGTCTGACCCGCTGGGCCGATAGCCTCGACTTCAACCAGCTTGGGATTATCCTAGTTGCCATCTTCGCGGTGGCCTGGGTTATCGCCATTGCCATCTGGAAGATGATGAACCTTTCTAAAAATGATATTAATGCATAATAAAAAGCTTCCCGAATTATTTCGGGAAGCTTTTTTTGATTACTCCGGCGCCGAGAGGGCGTCGTTTTTGATGTAGCTTTTAAAGTCGTGGTGGACCTGGGCAAAGAGTTGGTCGGGTCCGGTTGATAGCATTTCCTTGGGGAAGAAGAAGCGCTGGTCCAGGGAAGCCCGCCCCTTGATGGCCGCCACCAGGGGTGAAAGCTCGGAGAGTTCCCGGTGGGTCCCGTCAGCCAGAACAAAGTCAATCTGGGTCCGGGGCTTTTTAGCCTTGGGCTTGTAGTCATCATAGGGCAGGTCTGAGGCCTCGTTGCGGGCCGTATAGTATTCGGGATTGTAGCCGGCTTCCTTGACCAAACCTTCGAGCTGCTCTAGTAGCGGCGCGGTCTGGCTATTAATCTGAATCGACTTGAGGGGGCGCCGGTTTAAGAAGCGCTTGGCTAGGTCCGAAACAATGGCATCTGGATGGCTCTGCCAGATATTAATGTAGGTCATAAAGACGTGGTCATCTAGTCGGAGGTAATCGGCTAGTGACAAGGGCCGGTCTTCAAAGAGCGGCGTGAGCAGGGGACCAATGAAGTTGGCCTGGTTATACTCGCTAATCCGACCCTGCTCGTAGAGCTCCTTTACCCGCCACAGCAGGTGTTCCAAGATGACTTCCATGCCACGGGAAACCGGGTGGAAGTAGACTTGGAGGTACATCTGGTAGCGGCTAACAATGTAGTCTTCAACGGCATGCATGCCCCGGATATCAAAGGCAATCCCGTTTTTAGTAGGGCGCATCGTCCGTAGAATCCGGTCCAGGTCAAACTCACCGTACTTGGTACCCGTGTAGTAGGCATCGCGCAGCAGATAGTCCATCCGGTCGACATCGACCTGGCTAGAAATCAGCTGAACGACCTGGGGGTTGGGATAGGTCTTGGCGATGACCGCCGCCACCTTGTTAGGAAAGTCCGGCGAAATCGTCTGTAGCACCCGGTTGATTTCAGTATCACCAGTGATAATCTGCTGGGTCATCGCCTCGTGGTCAGTCTTAAAGAGGTGTTCAAAGGTGTGGGAGAAAGCCCCGTGTCCGATATCGTGCAGGAGGGCGGCGGTGATGGTGACCAGGCGCTCGCTAGGGTCCCAGAGCCCATCACCCGGTTCCTCAGTGTGGAAGTAGTGGTCAAAGTGCTCGGTAATCTGGCGGGCTAATTCATAGGCCCCCACGGAATGACCGAAGCGGGAATGCTCAGCCCCGTGGAAAACACTGCTGGTAATGCCCAGCTGTTGGACACGGCGCAGCCGCTGGAATTCAGGGGTGTTAATTAAGTCTAAAATCAGTTGATCTTGGATATGGATGAAATTATGAATTGGGTCGCGGAGTACCTTTTCTTGTTTGAGTTTCTCGGGCACAATTATTCACCTTTTTCCTTTCATCTATATTATAATTGAAACGCTAGTATTTTGTCATTTTTTGGAGGAAAGCCTTGCCAGAAGAGCGTTTAGTCCAGTTGCAGTTGACCACTAAGATTTTCCAAGATGGTGGTGACGAGCGCTATGATTTTGATACCCATGGACACTTAATTGTACGAAATGGGGCGGTCTATCTGAACTACGATGAGGAATTACCGGACCAAGAAATCGTCCAAGTCCGCTTCAAAATCCGTGCCGACCGGATTCGTTTAAACCGGCGGGCCGAGAACTACCGTACCAGCCTGGTCTTTGCCCTAAATCAAAAGGTGCCAGCGACCTATCCGACCCCGGCCGGTAAGATTGAAATTGAGACCCAGGCCACCCGCTTGGACTGGCAGTTTGACGAGGCGAAAGCTCAGGGAGAGTTGGCCCTGGACTACGTACTATATGCTAATCAGACCGTGGTTGGGCAGAACCAGGTCCGGTTGCAATTTCAGCCGTAATTGAGTATACTCATTTAGTTAGAACCGCGAAAGGACGTGCACAATGGCGTTAAATTTAGATGGGCAGCATAAAGATGAATTGTCACTGGTTGAGATTGCTACGGCAGTCTTAGACGACCAGGGACAGGCCATGCCTTTTTCGGATATGGTTGCTGCAATTGAGAACTATTTAGGGGTTGATGATACGGCCTTCCGCCCCCGTTTGTCCCAGTTTTACACTGATTTAAACACGGATGGTTCCTTCATTTCCCTCGGTAACAACGAGTGGGCCCTGCGTTCTTGGTACCCAGTCGATGCCATCGATGAGTCCATCCACGAAATCGACGACGAGGAAGAAAAGCCAAAGCGTAAGAAGTCCAGCAAGAAAGTCAATGTCTTTGCGGATAACGCGACTGATGACGATGTCATCGACTATAACGATGATGATCCCGAAGACGACGACTTCGATGAGGTTGCTGACGATAACAAGTCGGATGATGACGATTCTGACGACGATGATGACAGTGATCAGGGTGAAGAAGAGTCCATCGATGACAACCTAACTGAGCTGGCAGGTAGTGATGATTTGGACGACCTCAGCGACGGTGATGAAGAGAAGTAAAGCGCAGTCTGAACCCGTTTTTCTTTTCTAAAAGTTATTGATTTTTCATTTTAATAACTGTAGTATATATAAATGTGCTAAGGCACGGAAAAACGCTCCTGTAACTCAGTTGGTTAGAGTAGGGGATTTTTAATCCCAAGGTCCTCGGTTCGAATCCGAGCGGGAGCACTGAGTTACTCAGGCGACCTTGGGAGACCCAATTAAGGGTGACGTTCATCGAACGTCACCTTTTTTGTTAGAGGAAGAGAATATGGCAAAAAAACAAGGTGAATTAAACCGGGACCTATCGTCCCATCAAATGCAGATGATTGCTCTGGGTGGCACCATCGGGGTTGGGCTTTTCATGGGCTCGGCCTCAACGATTAAGTGGACGGGTCCTTCAGTTTTGCTGGCCTACATGTTGGCCGGCTTGGTCCTTTACATTGTGATGCGGGCCTTGGGGGAAATGCTTTACGTGGACCCAGCCGTGGGTTCCTTTGCCAACTATGCCACCCGTTACATTCACCCGGTAGCCGGCTATGTCACCGTTTGGGCCAATGTCTTCCAGTGGTTAACGGTCGGCATTAGTGAAACGATTGCTGTTGGCCTATATTTGAACTACTGGTGGCCGGGCATTCCTGACTGGGTAACTGGGATTATTGTCTTAGTCACCCTGACGGCGGCCAACCTGGTCACCGTCAAAGCCTATGGCTCCCTGGAGAGTTGGTTCTCCTTAATTAAGGTCCTGACGATCGTCTTCATGATTATCTTGGGATTCCTGATTATCCTTTTTGGGGTCGGTAACCACGGTCACCCGCTTGGCTTTTCTAACATTTGGTCCCACGGGGCCTTCTTTGCCGGGGGCTTCAAGGGCTTCATGTTTGCCCTGTCGATTGTCATTACCTCCTATCAGGCCATTGAGCTGATTGGGATTACTGCCGGTGAGGCGGCTAATCCCCAGGAGGCAATTGTGAAGGCGATTAAGTCAATTGTCGCCCGGATTATTATCTTCTATATTGGTTCCATCTTCGTGATCATTACGATTTACCCTTGGAACCGTCTGGCTGAGGTCGGTTCACCCTTCGTGGAGACCTTTGCCCGAGTCGGTATCACGGCGGCGGCTGGGATTATCAACTTTGTTATGTTAACGGCGGCCATTTCAGCCCTGAATTCCGGTATTTTCAGTTCATCACGGATGCTTTACACCTTGGCCATGGACCGGGAGCTGCCATCCTTCTTTTTGAAGCTCAGTAAGCACCGGGTACCATCCGTTTCCGTGCTGGCCATGTCGGCCGGCATCCTGCTGGGGATTATCTTAAATGCGGTCCTGCCAATGTTTTGGCATGGTAGTTCCAGCATCTTTGTCCTGGTTTATTCAGCCAGTACCTTGCCCGGCATGGTGCCCTGGTTTGTGATTTTGATTAGTGAGATTCGTTTCCGCCAGCAAAATCCGGACCTGATGGCTAATCATCCCTTCAAGGCACCGTTTTCACCAATTAGCAACTACTTTGCCATCGCGGTTTTGTTGATTACCCTGGTCTTTATGGCCATTAATCCAGAAACTAGGGGGCCACTGGCCGTTGGTTTTGTCTTCCTATTATTAGTTGTGGTTTACTACTTCTTCAAGCACCGCCAGGATTCATCCCGGTAAATTCAAAGTGCATACTGTAACGGATCCGTAACTTCACCCTCCTTTTATCTTTGTTAGAGTAGAAGAAGTGTCAAATTTAATCGCGGAGGAGATTTGAATATTTATGGATCGTTATGAGTTAAAACGAAGTGTTAAAGATAAGTTTCACGGTAACTGGGGCTATGTAATCCTGGTTGCCCTGCCATTGGCGATTATGGCAATTGTTGACTTGGGCAACACTTTTGTGCGGGGTGCAGCTAACCAAGCTGCTAACGCTAATAGTGGACATGTTGATTTTACGACGACTTTGTCAGCCTATGCTGGGAATTCCGGTAGCAGTTGGGTTATTAACCTAATTGTACTCTTCGTTACTGCTGGTGTGACTTGGTCACTGTTAGATTTTGTGCGGACTGGTCGGAAGAATCATTCACCATTTTTGAGCTTTATTACCGCTTTTAAGCCCAAGGGGCTTTTCTGGGGGACCTTAGTGATTGGTGTGCTGCGGGCACTTTTGATTTTTATTGGGTTAATTTTTCTGATTGTGCCTGGAATCATCTTGGCACTGGGCTACTCACAGGCACTTTTTATCTACCGGGATAAGCTAGCCCAGGGAGAGAAGATTGGTTATTATGAAGCCCTTGCTTTAAGTCAGCAGATGATGAAGGGACATAAGTGGGAATACTTTGTCCTATATTGGAGTTTTATCGGTTGGGCATTTTTGTCATTCATCACGGCTGGAATTGGGTACATCTGGCTTGTGCCGTATGAGCAGGCAACCTATGCTGCTTACTACGACCAGTTAGCCCAGCAGCAGTCACTAGAGGAATCCGACGTTAACTTCGGTTAATGTAATGATGAGCCGTTGACAATTTTACGGGCAATCTGTAATATATATTAGGGCTCACATTTGATGTGAAACGTTTGAAGCTCCCAAGCACAGCTTGGGAGCTTTTCTATTTTTAAAATCCCTAACAGATTGTACATAGGCCGGTGCCAGCTGGCCACAGACATAAGGAGGCAGTATGTCAGATAAGCAGGTTAAGTATATTTTTGTCACCGGTGGGGTGGTTTCATCGCTTGGAAAGGGGATTGTTGCCGCGTCACTGGGTCGCCTACTAAAAAACCGGGGCCTAAAACTGGCGATTCAAAAGTTAGACCCCTATATCAACGTTGATCCAGGGACCATGTCACCCTACCAGCACGGGGAAACCTTCGTGACTGGCGATGGACTGGAAACTGACCTGGACATGGGTCACTATGAGCGCTTCATGGACATTAACACCAACATGTATTCCAACGTGACGACTGGTCGGATTTATTCCGAAGTCCTGGCCAAGGAACGGCGGGGAGACTATAACGGTGCTACCGTTCAAGTGATTCCGCACATTACCAACGCCATCAAGGACAAGATGAAGAAGGCCGCTGAATCAACTGATGCCGACGTGGTCATCGTCGAAGTCGGTGGTACGGTTGGTGATATTGAAAGTCTGCCTTTCATTGAAGCTCTGCGTCAGATGAAGTCTGACCTGGGTAATGATAATGTTTTCTACATTCACACGAGCCTGATTGTTTACCTGAAGGCGGCCGGTGAAGCCAAGACCAAGCCAACCCAGCACTCAGTGGCCCAATTGCGCTCCCTTGGAATCCAGCCCGACATGGTGGTGCTACGGACCGAGGAACCCCTCAACGAATCTTTGAAAAAGAAGATTGCAACCTTCACTGATGTGAAGGAAGAGGCCGTGATTGAGTCTCGCGATGTCGACACCCTTTATGAAATTCCTTTGAACTTGCAGGCTCAGGACATGGATGACGTGGTCCTAGACAAGCTCAAGGTCAAGGCCCCTGAAGCTGACATGACCGAGTGGCGTGAAATGGTTGAGACCATCAAGCACCCTCAGCAAAAGATTGAAGTGGCCGTGGTTGGTAAGTATACTGACCTGCCCGATGCCTATATTTCGGTTAACGAGGCCCTTAAACATGCTGGTTATGCCCATCATACCGACGTTGAGCTCAAGCACATTAATTCGGAAACAGTCAACGCGGACAACGTCGCCGAACTCCTCAAGGGGATGGACGGCGTGATGGTACCCGGTGGCTTTGGCCAGCGTGGTACCGAAGGTAAGATTCAAGCTATCCGCTATGCCCGGGAAAACAACGTACCTTTCTTAGGGGTATGTTTGGGTATGCAGTTAGCCTCCGTTGAATTTGCCCGCGATGTTCTTGGTCACGAAGCGGCCAACTCGACCGAGTTGGACCCGGATACGCCAGATCCAGTGATTGGCTTGATGGCTAACCAAAATGATGTTACTGACCTGGGTGGGACCCAGCGTCTGGGCTTCTACCCAACCGAGTTAAAGCCCGGGACCAAGACGGCCCATGCCTACGGGGATGTTGCCGAAGTCGATGAGCGTCACCGTCACCGTTATGAATTTAACACTGAGTACCGCAAGGAATTCGAAGATAACGGCATGATTTTCTCAGCCACTTCACCAGACAACCGGTTGATGGAAGTCATCGAATATCCAAAGAATGACTTCTTCATTGCCGCCCAGTATCACCCTGAATTTCTTTCCCGGCCTAACCGGCCTGAAGGACTGTATAACAGCTTCATCGATGCTGCAATTCAGTACAATCACAAGTAAGTTTAAAGCGCACCCTAGGTGCGTTTTTTAGTTGACAGAGCAGGTATAATGGAACTATGTTAGCAAACCCTTCTAAGCATATTGAACAAAAATTAACCCTCCTGCCAGCCGAGCCTGGTTCCTACCAAATGAAGGACGACCACGGCAAGATTATCTACGTCGGGAAGGCCAAAAACCTGAAAAACCGGGTGCGGTCTTACTTTCGGCAGGACCACACCGGTAAGACGGCCGAACTGGTGGCTAATATTGCCGATTTTGACTTCATTGTCACCAATTCTGACAAGGAAGCCTTCCTGCTGGAAAATGAGTTAATCAAGAAGTACAAGCCCTATTACAACATCCGGCTCAAGTATGGCACCGGGTATCCCTACATTAAGATTACCAACGAGCGGGATCCTAAGATGGCCTTGGTCAACGAAGTTCGCCGGGACGGCGGCTTCTACTTTGGTCCCTATCCAAACGTCTACGCCGCCCAGGAAACCCTGCACTTCTTAGAAAAGAACTACCCCCTGCGTCGCTGTAACGGTTACCAGGGCCGGCCCTGCCTCTACTATTCAATGGGCCAGTGCCTAGGTGCCTGCTGGCGCGAGGTGCCCGAATCCGACTACCAGGCCCAAATCGAAAAGATTAAGCACTTTTTGGATGGGAATACCAAGACCGTTAAGCACCAAATTAAGCAGGAAATGCACCAGGCGGCCAATAAGCTCGAATTTGAGCGGGCTGCTGACCTGCGTGACCAGCTCAAGTACATTGATGAGACGGTTGAGAGCCAGCGGGTGCTGTCGAAGGATACCACGCCACGGGATCTCTTTAACTTTTACCTGGACAAGGGTTGGATGACGGTCACGGTCTTCTTCCTGCGCCAGGCCCGCCTAATTCGGCAGTCCAAGCAGACCTTTGCCGTGGTGGGGGACGCCCAGGATGAACTGGCGACCTTTATTCAGCAGTTTTATAGCCAGCGCAACATCCAAAAGCCCCGTGAAATCCTGGTCCCCAAGGGCACTGATGTCAAAGTCTTATCTGAAACCCTTGACACCCCAGTTCGGGTGCCAGTCCGTGGTGAGAAAAAAGATTTGATGGAGCTGGCCAAAAAGAACGCCCAGATTACCCTGGATGAAAAGTTCCGGCTGATGACCTTAAATGAAAAGAAGACGACCGGGGCCATGCAGGAAATCACCAACGCGCTTGGCATCTCAGCTGGTCACCGAATCGAGGCCTTTGACCACTCCCACACCCAGGGAACGGAAATTGTCAGCGCCATGGTCGTCTTTGAAGACGGGGTGCCCAACAAGGACATGTACCGTAAGTACAAGATTCGCGGCACTGACCACGCCGATGAGTGGGAGGAGACCCAGGAAGTTATTCGCCGTCGTTACAGCCGCCTGCTCAAAGAGGGGGATGACCTGCCCGACTTGGTCCTGATGGATGGTGGTGAAATCCAGCTCCATGCGGCCAAGGAAGTCCTAGAAGATGAGTTGGGCCTAGACATTCCGGTGGCGGCCATGGTGAAAAACGAGAAGCACCGGACCGCGGATTTGATTGATGGGCGCACCGGTCAGATTGTGACCTTAGACCACCATTCGCAAGGGTTCTTCTTGCTACAACGGATTCAAGATGAGGTCCACCGCTTTGCCATTACCTTCCACCGGCAGCTACGTTCGAAGAAGTCCCTGTCGTCACGGTTGGACACGATTCAGGGTGTTGGGCCTAAGACCCGGCAGAAGTTACTCAAAAAGTTTGGTTCCCTGCCTAAGATTAGTGCCGCCAGTGTCGATGAGTTAAAAGAAGCCGGGGTCAATGAGAAGTTAGCCCGGGTAATCCAGCTCTCCCTCAGTGGTAACCGTAGCTAAAGGCCCCTGGCTGTGTTAAACTGAACTGTTAGTTTGAGGAGTTAGGGCCAGTCTTAGGGACTGGCAGTATTTTAGGTTAAAAGTTATGGCATTTGTAGATCAAGCACAAGTTGAGTTAAAGGCCGGTAAGGGCGGCGATGGGATTGTTTCCTTCCGTCACGAAAAGTACGTGGCCATGGGGGGGCCCTTTGGCGGCGACGGCGGTCATGGGGGTTCGATTATCTTAAAGGTCGATGAAGGCCTGCGGACCCTGATGGACTTTCGTTATAACCGCCATTTTAAGGCTCAGCCCGGTGGTCAGGGCGGTACCAAGGGGATGACCGGTAAGTCGGCCGAAGACCGGATTATCCGGGTACCCGAGGGGACGATTGTGACCGATGCCGATACCGGTGAGTTCCTCGGGGACCTGACTGAAAATGGCCAAACTTTACTGGTTGCTAAGGGCGGCCGCGGTGGCCGTGGGAATATCCGCTTTGCTACACCTGCCAACCCAGCGCCGGAACTTTCTGAAAATGGGGAGCCGGGCCAGGTCCGCAACATCCGCTTGGAACTACGGGTCCTCGCCGATGTTGGCCTGGTTGGTTTCCCTTCGGCTGGGAAGTCGACCTTGCTTTCAGTGGTGTCCAACGCCAAGCCTAAGATTGCAGCCTATCATTTCACGACCCTGTCGCCTAACATCGGCATGGTCCGCCTGCCAGACGGGCACGACTTTGTCATGGCGGATTTGCCCGGCTTGATTGAGGGAGCGGCCAGCGGGGTTGGTCTTGGGATTGAGTTCCTGCGTCACGTCGAACGGACCCGGGTCATCTTGCACCTGGTCGATATGTCCGGTATCGAAGGGCAGGACCCTTATACCCAGTACCGTAAGATTTTAGATGAGCTCAAGCAGTACGACCCAACCCTGCTGGAGCGTCCCCAAATTGTGGTTGGGACCAAGATGGACATGCCCGATGCGGCTGAGAATTTTGAGAAATTCAAGGCTGAAGTGGCCAAGGATTCTGGACTGCCTAACCAACCAGAGGTTATGTCGATTTCGTCGATTACCCGGGATGGGGTCCAGACCCTGCTTCAAAAAACCGAGCAGGCCTTGGATGCTGCACCGGTGCCTGAGAGCTATCACAACCAGGACGATGAAGTCGCCGAAGAAAAGCGCTACGAATTCAAGGAAGACAAGCCTGAATTCACGGTTGAGTGGGAAGCGGATGGTGACTACTGGTTAATCAGCGGGGCGGCCATCGAAAAGCTTTACGCCATGACCAACATGCAGCGGGAAGCCACCATCATGCGCTTTGCCCGGCAACTACGCCACATGGGTGTTGATGAACGCCTGAAGGAAGCTGGTGCCAAGCCCGGTGATGAGGTGCGGATTAATAATTCTGACTTCTTATTTGAATACAGTGAATAAAAGCCGTCAGGCTTTTTTTCTTGCCCTAAAGTCTGGGCGCAACCTGCAAAGGCGGTCGTCTTCTTTGATATAATGAAAGAAGTTGAATGCTTTTTTACCCTGAAAAAGGAGGTCGCCCATGTTGAAATTAGGGATCGTTGGCACCGGCTGGATTAGCCGAGATTTTGTTAAAGCCGCCCAGGAAAGCCAGCAGTACGAATTTCACGGTTTGTATTCGCGTTCCAGCGAGCGGGCCGGCCAGTTTCTAGCCGAATTGGACCCCGAGTACACCGCCGCCACTCTGGTTTTTGATAACTACCAGGACCTTTTGGACCAGGTAGAGGTGGTTTACATTGCCTCGCCCAACAGTGTCCACTTTGAACAGGTTCAGGCAGCAATTGCGGCCGATGTTAACGTGATTGTGGAGAAAACAGCCCTGGCCAACCCGGCTGAGTTTAGCCAGGTCAAAGAGTCACTGGCCCAGCATCCTGGCGTGCGCTTTTTTGAGGCGGCCCGCCATATTTACCAGGATAATTTTCACATTGTCAGTCAGGCCTTGAAAAATCTTTCGATGATTCAGGGGGCGACCCTGGTCATGGCCCAGTATTCCTCCCGCTATGATGCCTACCTGGCCGGTGAAAACCCCAATGTCTTTAATTTAGACTTTGCGGCTGGGGCCCTCTACGACTTAGGCGTTTACCCGCTCTATGCCGCCCTGGCCTGGTTTGGTCAGCCCTTAGCGGTCCAGTATTTACCAGTGCTACTAGACAATGGCGCTGATAGTGGTGGTACGGCCACGCTGTTTTACGGTGACTACAACGTGACCCTGCTCTTTAGTAAAACCCATAACACGACCTTGCCTAGTGAAATCTATGGTCGCCGTGACCTGATTCAAATCAGTCACATCGCGGACTGGGACCACGTCAAGTACTTTGATGGCCGCGGTCACAGCGACCACCTCGGTGAAGATGACCCGGAGCGCAATCCGATGTTGGCTGAGGCGAAGGCCTTTGCAAACATGTTCAACCAGCCAGATGAAACCCAGGTAGAGTACCAAAAACTCTTTGACCTGGCAGAATTGGTGAACCATACCCTCTACCAGTTGCGCCAGTCGGCCAACCTAGTTTTCCCAGCAGATGAAGGATACGATGACCAGCATTAATCCAGCCCTACAAGCGGTCTTTGACCAAAAATTTACGGCGCCAACGCCCATCCAGGCGGCCCTCTTTGACCCCCTGACCGCTGGTCAGTCCCTCTTAGGACTGGCACCAACTGGGAGTGGAAAGACCTTAGCCTTTGCCCTGCCGGCCCTAAGTCGGATTGAAGCCGGTGCGGGAGTTCAAGCAATTGTGATTGCACCTAGTCAGGAACTGGCCGTGCAAATTAGTACGGTCTTTCGACAGTGGGGTCAGACTTTAGATATCCGCGTCGCCACCTTGATTGGTGGTGCGAATGGTCGCCGCCAGGCCGACAAGCTTAAAAAAGATCGACCCGAAGTGGTCGTAGGTACCCTGGGCCGGGTTCTGACGATGGCTCGGGGTCAGGCCCTGAAGTTAGATCACGTCGAAGAACTCATTGTCGATGAGGCCGACGAAGTTGTTGTGCCCGAGCGTTATGATGATTTGGCCTGGTTAGCCCAGCACTTGCCCGATGACTACCAGCTGGCCCTGTTTTCGGCTACCGACGGTGTTGATTTGGCCCAGGTCCAAGCAAAGTTAGGCCGGCAGTTAGCGATTGTTTCTGAAGGACACCAACAGCCACCTGCCGTCATAAGCCACCACTATCAGTACAGTGATGAGCGCAGTAAGATTAAAATCTTGACCCAGCTGGCCCGTGATGGCCATCAAGCCCTGGTCTTCTTTAACAGTGTTGGTGCCCTGGTTAAGGCCCAATCAGCCCTCCAGCACAACCACGTGCCGGTGATGAGTCTAGGCGCCAATGAGAAGAATCAGGTCAACCGGGCCCAGGCCTTAAAGCAGTTCCGGCAGGGTAAGTTGCCCCTGCTCCTGGCGACGGATGTGGCTGCCCGTGGTCTGGATATTGTTGATTTGCCTTTGGTGGTCAATGCTCAGCTGCCTAGGTCTAAGAAGACCTACATCCACCGGACTGGGCGGACTGGACGAGCTGGCAAGGATGGCGAGATTTTAAACCTGGGTAACGACCATGACATCCGTAACCTGCGGAAGTTACTAGGCGATACCTACACGCTGACGGCGGTTAAGGCAGCTGCTACCCAGTCAGCCGAGACAGAGCCAGTCACCAGTACTAAGGGGGAACCGGCCCAGTCGGTTGCTCAAACTGACCGACCAGGGCAGGGGACTGCTGTTAAGCCAGTGGCCAAGTCCCGGCCAGCCACCCCAACCGCCGCCAAACCAGCCCGTAAGAAAAAGAACCGCCACCACAAGGACAAGGGTAAGCCCAAGTGGGCTAAGACTGGCCACCATCCTAAGTAAGAGGGGGTGGGCCAACCCCAAGGTCGTCAGCCGACCGATTTTATCAAGTAAGGAAGTAGGATTATGCCAGAATTACCAGAAGTTGAAACCGTCCGACGCGGCTTGGCCGCCCTGATTACCGGGGCCAAGATTACTGACGTTGACGTGCCCTATCCCAAGGTAATTAATGGTGATGTGCCTGACTTTGTTGCCCAGGTGAAGGGGGCGACTTTCAAGCACTTTGACCGGCGTGGTAAGTACCTGCTCTTTCGGTTGGATAATGGTAAGACGATTGTTTCCCATCTACGGATGGAAGGGCAGTACTCGGTTGAACCAGCCGGCGCTGACTGGCACAAACACTCCGAAATCATCTTCCACCTGGCTGACGATCGGACCCTGATGTACAACGATACCCGCCGCTTTGGCCGGATGACGATTGCCACTACCGGTGAAGAGGCCAAAGCCGTGCCGACCTTGGCCAAGCTGGGGCCGGAACCAACCGAAGCGGACTTGAAGCTGGACTACATGGTCGAGATTTTTCACAAGTCCCACCGGATGGTGAAGCCCTTCTTGCTGGATCAGACCAAGATTGCCGGCTTAGGCAATATCTACACCGATGAGGTCCTTTGGCAGACCAAGATTCATCCCAAGACCTTGACCGATGACTTGAGCGAAGCCCAGTTGGCGGAGCTCCGTGAAAATATCATTGAAGAAATTAAAAAGGCAATTGCCGGTCACGGTACCACTGTTCATAGTTTTAGTAATGTATTTGGCCAGGTTGGCCAGTTCCAAAACCAACTGGACGTTTACGGCCGGGCCGGTAAGCCTTGTCTTCGTTGTGAAACCACCCTGGAGAAAATTAAGGTGGCCCAGCGGGGGACAACCTTCTGCCCACACTGCCAGGTTGAAGTTCGTTAGTTTTTTTCGTCAGGAGCATTTAGAAAGGATTTTTTGTTGAAACTGACACCCATCAATCGTAAGCGGGTGAAATACACCGCCCGCAAACATATCCAAGAGCACTTCGGTCAGGCCGTAAAAATTAACATTTTTATGATTATCTGGCAGATTTTGCGGGTTTGGAGCGGGTGGGGCGTAGTGGCCCTGGCCGCGGTTTTAGCAACCACGACAACACCAGATACGCTCAGTTCAGACCAGGGTTCCGGTAATTACATTGGCTCCTTTATTGTTCAAACCATCCTGGCCGTCCTGGTCTGGTCGACGATGTGGGCCATCATTGACCAGTTCCGTAAGCCCAAGGAGGCATCCAGCCTGGGTAACATTCTCCAAGCCTTTAGCGGTCGCCGCTTCCTGCCAACCTTTGTCTTAGCACTAGACCAGCGGATTTTAATTTTTCTCTGGCATCTCTGCTTTCTGGTCCCAGGCTTTGTTAAACGTTTTTCCTACGCCCAGACTTACTACGCCTTGAAAATGGACCAGCTCTATCACCGGCGCCAGGGTTCTTTGACCGACTATATTACCATCAGCCGGCGGGTCATGTACGGTCGTAAATTTGAATTATTCTGCCTGGAATTAAGCTTTATCGGCTGGCACCTGCTGGGGATTTTCACCCTGGGATTCGCCTATATTTACATTGTCCCTTACCTCAACACCAGTCGGGTGGTATATTCTAGTCAGGTCTTTACACTGGCCACGATTGAGGGGGCCCGCTAATGTTAAAAGTTGGTTTAACCGGGGGGATTGCGACCGGGAAGTCGACCGTTAGTCAGCAGTTAAAGGCGGCTGGTTTTCCAGTTTTGGATGCTGACCAGGTCGCCCGCGCCGTGGTTGAGCCCGGTTCGCCTCTGTTGGATAAAATTCAAGCGGCCTTCGGGTCAGAGATGGTAGTTGACGGGCACTTGGACCGCAAAAAGCTGGGGCAGAGAGTGTTTGCGGATAAAGCAGCCCTGGACCAGCTCAACGCTATCATGCAACCGGCCATCAGTCAGCAGATGCGGGCTGAGATTGAGGCCTATCAGGAAAAGGGGACACCGGTCCTCATTTTAGACGTACCCCTACTCTTTGAACGGGGCTACCAGGAATCCAACTTGGTTGACTGGGTAGTCGTCGTCGCAGCTAGCCCCGCCATTGAGCGCCAGCGTCTAGAAACCCGCAACGGCCTTTCCGACCAGGAAGCTGACCAGCGAATCAAGGCCCAGCTACCCCTCAGTGAAAAAGTAGCCCAGGCCGACTGGGTTATTAACAATGATGGTGATTTAGCCGCCCTGAAACAGTCGGTGGCAACCTTAATTCAACACTTAAAAGAGGTTTCTCCATGAAACAAGACCAATTTCGTTCAGCACTAACGGCCAATGACCGCTACCAAGTTCTGATGGACCAGTCTGTGGCCCTCAGCGATTTGGAGCGGGTTTTTAGCCTTTATCTGCCCTTTATTGGTAACGATGGTTACGTGCTCTACCACTTTTTGGTCACCGAGGGACAGGCGGACAGTCAGCCTAACCAAGATCATAATTTAATCTTAGATAGTCTCAACCTGAGCCTACCCGCCCTGGTTAGTAGTCAGCGGCGGCTGGAAGCCGCTGGCCTGTTGAAAACCTTTTACCAGGAACAGGGGACTGGCGGGTATACCTACCAGGTTCAGGCGCCCCTATCAGCAGCGGCCTTCTTTAACGAGGCCCTCTTAGCCGGTTTGCTCTATAAGTTTGTTGGCGAGGAACGCTTTCAAACCCTACATAATCGTTACCAACCAAGCGCCCAGATACCAAGTGGGACTGAAGTATCGGCCAAGTTTCTCCAGGTCTTTGAACCCAGTAACTCACCGATTAGCACCCAGGCCCTGGCTGAGACAGCCAATCAGCCGGCAGTTGATACAGCCGGTTTCCACTTTGACTTTGACGCCTTTGTCAGCCTGGTGCAGGGTAGTAGTCAGCCGGCCCTGGATAAGCAGCGACGCTTCTTGGTTGGCCAGGCCCTCCTGTATGGCTTAAATGAGCAGCAGCTGGCGCAGGCCGTGACCCGGACCGTTCGCTTGGATGACCACCAGGTTGACCAAATGGCCCTCCAACGCTACCTAAAGGCGACTTATGGTCAGCAGCAAGTCCCTGAAACCAAAGACAGCCAGGCCGACCCAGCTAAGAACCAGGAGCAAGACAGCACCGGCGCTAAGCCCCAGGTTAGTGAGGCCCTCCAGCGCCTCTACCAGGCTGCCAACCAGTTAGCACCACTGCCGTTTCTGTCACAACTCAAGGCTAACCAGCACGGCTTTGTCAGCAATAGTGAACGGCGCCTGCTAACTGACCTAATCGACCAAAATATCCTGCCGGTGCCGGTGATTAACATTCTGACCTACCAGGTGATTGTGGGGATGGGGAATGCTTCTTTGAACCGGAATTTGGTGGATGCCATTGCCAATGCCTGGGCTAAGAACCAGGTCAAGACACCGGCGGAAGCCGTCGCTCAAATCAAAGCCCACCAGGCCGGTGGCCAGCAAAACCGGTCCAGTGGTCAGAATCGGCGTTACCAGCGGGCTACCAAGGTGGAACCGAACCTGGCTAAACGTGATCAGGCTCAGGCTCCTAAGCACGACGCCAGTGAGGTTCAAGCTGCCCTGGCCCGCCTGAAAGAATTAAAGACGAAGAATTGAGGAAGTTATGCAGAGCCTTGCGGAAGTACTAAAGGAATTTCAACGGCGGCACCAGGTTAGTAACAATGCCAACCTGGCCCAGGTCGTCCAGACCATCAGTCAGGACAACGATGTCCGCCAGTTTTGGCAGGAGCACCAAGACCAACTCCGGCCCGATGCCTTTGAGCGCAAACTGATGGATTTGTACGAATTTGTCCAGCAAAAGCAGCGGATTGCGGCCGGTAAGAAGTCCCTTTATCCGGGTTACCATCCCGCCCTAGGTCTAGAAAAAGGCTATCCCTACGTAAAATACGTGGCCGATCAAAAGACCCAGGAGGCCGAGCGACAAAAGACCAAGCTAACCCGCTTTCAAATTCCAAAGGCCGCCCAAAGGGCTGATCTCCAAGAGATTGCGGCCAGTACTGGTACCGACCAGGACCGGGCCGATGCCCTGACCGAAGTGGTCCGGGTCCTCAGTGATTTGAGCGCTGGTGGGGATGATGACTTTGTTCCTGGTATTTACCTCTCGGGTGACTTTGGGGTGGGGAAGACCTACCTGATGGGGGCCTTGGCCAATGCCCTGGCTGCCAATGATATCGGCGTGCTCTTTATCCATTTTCCATCCTTTATCAACCAGCTCAAGGCCAGTTTTAACCGGCCCCAGGCGGCGGTCAATGACCTAGTTGAGCAGGCCAAGAAGGTTCCCGTCCTGATTATTGATGATATCGGAGCGGACACCCTGACTGCTTGGAGCCGAGACGATGTCTTAGCCATTATCCTGGAATACCGGATGCAAAATGAACTCACGACCTGCTTTACCTCGAATTTTGACTGGCAGTCCTTGGAGCAGTACCTGGCCCAAACCCGGGATGGGAAGGAACCCGGTAAGGCGGCCCGTTTAATGCAGCGAATTCAGTTTCTCTCCCGACCAGTGAACATGGCCGGTCCTAATCGGCGGTTACAATCTTGAAATTATGGCACTTGATTAAAAAATATGGCTGGCTGCCATTATTGCTGCTGGTGACCTGGGTGGGTCTCCGGCACGATGCCTTCCTCTATCAGGACCCCGTCGGGCAGGTAGTCCGGGTCCAGACCTTGAACAAAGGATCAGTGACTGACGAGCACGGCAACGAGGATGAGGCGGTCAGTGAACGGCTGACCATCAAGCTCCTCAATCGGTCCGGCCAGGTTCAAATTGACAACGGTTATGCCCAGTCCCAAGCCATTACCGCCCATTACCGGGTGGGTGATCAGGTTATTTTGAGCCATGCCGGCGGGCACAACTGGCAGGTCTTTTCCCTCAAACGCGACGCCCTGCTGGGTACGCTTGTGCTGCTCTTTGTATCTTTGCTGCTAATCTATGGTCGCCTGCGGGCCGGCGGTTTCCTCTTGCTTAGTTTGGGTCTAAACCTAGCCCTCTTTGGCCTGGCTTTGGTCGCTGACATTCAGGTTAAGAGTGTGAGTGTAGTCGGTCTCTTTGCCACCGTGGCGGTGGCCATGGCCGCCCTCAGCCTCTTTTTGGTCCTGGGTTGGGGCCTGCAAATGGGCATTACCTGGGCAGCGACGGTTCTTTCGACCGGCCTGGCCTTGATAGTCATGGTCGTCTGCTTGAGCCTGACTCACAACGAGGGGGTCCACTTTGAGACCATGTCCTATGTGACCCAGGTGCCGAAAACGCTCTTTTATGCCCAGACCATTATTGGGGTGCTGGGCGCGGTGATGGACGAATCCTCTGACATTATTGCAGCCCTCTTTGGTATGCACCGGGAAAATCCGAACCGACCCTTCCATGACTACTGGCAGGCCGGTCAGTCGGTCGGTCGCGAAATTCTCGGCACCTTGGTCAATATCTTGTTTATGATTTTTATTGCCGAAACGATTCCGATGGTGATTTTGATGTTACGGAATGGCAATAACTGGTCTTATATCCTAGACCAGGTCATGAACTTGGGCATTTTACAAACCGTGGTATCCGGCCTAGGAATTGTCCTGGCAGTGCCGGTGACAGCCCTCTTGGGTGCCACCTTCCTAGTTAAAAGGGGGGATCAGTCATGAACGCAATTGGACTCTTATCCCTGATTTTGTTTGCGGCCTTGATGCTGGTGGCTGGTAAGCAGGGTTTGAAAATTTTTCTAGGACTGGTGATTAACTTTGCCGTGATTTTTATCCTGATCATCCTACTGAACTGGCAGTTTAACCCCTACGTGGTGACTGCCATTCTCAGCGTGACTATCCTGGCAGTTTCAATCTATCTCAGCTCAGATAACAGTCAGGTGATGAACACGGCCTTTAAGGCCAGCCTGGTTATCACCGCCGGCCTGATGTTGGTAGCCTACTTAGCCCAACTCAGTGGACAGCTACAGGGCTTTGCGACCGAAAATTCGGATGAACTCGAGGGGCTTTCCTTGGCCGTTGGCTTAAACTTTGGTCATTTAGCGGTCGTAGTAATGGTTTTGTCCGCCCTGGGGGCGATTGCCGAAGCCTCAATGGCGATTACGGCCGACCTACACGAGGTGATTGAACGGACACCAACCATCCAGGTGACTAACCTGGAACACCATGCCCGGATTATCGGCCGTCAGATTTTAGGCACGGCGATTAACACCCTCTTCTTTGGAATGTTGGGTTCGACCCTGCCGCTGTTAATCTGGTTTTTGCGCCTGCGCTACAGCCTGTCCATGTTTTTTAATGCCAAACTGTTAGTTATGGAGCTGATTACGATGCTGCTGGGGATGCTGGGCATTTTGCTCAGTATTTGGTTGGCCAGCCACCTGGTCGTCAATGATTTTAAAAAGGGGAGGATTGACCTGGATGCAGGAGACCTTTGACATGATTGAGGAAATCACCCGTGATGACGGTTCGATCTATTACGAGCTGGGAAACATCACCCACAACGGGCGGGCGGAGTATGCCGCTGACCATGGCTTTATTAAGCAGGTCCGGATTTTAAAGATTAACATTCCCCGTTCCAAGCACGTGGAGCGGGTGGAAGCCTACATCAACGAAAACTATGAAAAACTACCGCTGGAATATGACGGTTGGCAGGAGTGGAAGAAATCACCAGAAATCCAGCAGGAACTCGACCAGATTTTGCTGGATAATAAGTTGGGTTAATTGTAATCTCGGCTGCTTTTCAGTATAATGAGTTGCGTTGCGGTGACTTTGAAGCCGCTGATTTGGTGGTATAGCCAAGTGGTAAGGCAATGGTCTGCAAAACCGTGATCGCCGGTTCGACTCCGGTTACCACCTCTAACAACCGTCTGGGAAACCAGACGGTTTTTGTTATGCCAGGGACCAGGGCAAAACCGGCTGGACGGCCTAAATTATGTTATAATATTCTTATTAATATTTACTGATAACTGATATATCGATTGAGAAAAGAATTTAAGAAGGAGTGTGCTAATCATGGGCATGCGTGTTGATAATTATGTTGCCGAAGAAGACCGAAAGGTGGTCGCGGACCGACGGATTAAGCTACTGAAGTTTTTCAGTAAGGTCGCGACCTTCACTTGTATTTTGATGTATGTTTCTTATATCCCTCAGATTATGTCTAACTTTAGTGGGCACCCAGTTTCACCCCTGCAACCCTTAGTTGCGGCGGTCAACGCCACTTTGTGGACCTGCTACGGCTGGTTTAAGACCTATAAGGATATGCCAATTATCATTTCCAATGTGCCAGGAATTTTCTTTGGCCTGATTACCGTTGTGACGGTTTATATTCACTAAAATAAAAAGACCCGGTTGGGTCTTTTTTATTTTGCCTGCATGGCTTGGTAGGTCTTGATTTTCTTTTCTAAAAAATCGATGTTTTGTGCTACTTGATTTTGCAGTTGGTGCAGTTCATCTAGTTGGTTAAAGAGTAGGTCAAGTCTTTGGGGGATTGTCTTATTGCCTGCGTACCGCAATTTTGCGTACTGCTGCATATCTTTGATTTTCATACCAGTTTTCTTCAGGCGAATGATGAACTGAATCCAGACAATATCTTTATGAGTATAGTAACGCTGATTAGCTGCAGTTCGGGCGGGGAATATTAGCTTTTCATGTTCGTAAAATCTCAGCGTATCGATGCTGAGGCCAACTTTGTCTGAGAATTGGCCAATCGTATACTTTTCTTCACTCATATTTATTACCTCAAATGTTTATAAAAAGTTTTTATTGACCTTGAGTATACTCCAGGGATTATGTTTTAGTTGTTCAGATTTGAACCACTAAATCAAAAGGAGATTCTCATTATGGCCAACTCAGAACGATTTGAAAGAGGGTTAAGAAACTTAGAAAAAATTGATGGTGCTGGCGGGCAAGCTGTAATAGACTCGTTAGCTGGTCTGGGAGAAGATGTCGGTAAATATATTATTGAATTTGCATTTGGGGATATCTATGAGCGGAGGGCTCTTTCATTGAAGCAACGGGAAATGGTTACGATTACCAGCTTACTCTCACAAGGAGATACTGACCCACAATTATACGTTCATATTAATGGTTCTCTCAATGTCGGATTAACTGAAGAAGAGATTATTGAAATCTTCATTCAATGTATTCCCTATGTTGGCTTCCCAAAAGTACTAAATGCTCTTTCAGTAGCTAAGAAAGTTTTTAGCGAAAGAATTTCTAAATAATGGCCCTTTGTGGGCTTTTTATTTTCCGAGAAATACCCAGTCAATGGTAAAATAAGGCCATTAGTTACGTATGATAGGATATCAGGATGTTAACCTACCAAGATTCCCTGGATCAATTGGCCGGGGTGGGGCCCAAGCGCTTGGAAGCTCTCCACGACCTAAATCTTTTTACAATTGAAGACCTCTTGACCTACTATCCTTTTCGCTACGAGGACCTTGGTAGCCGCCTCCCCAGCCAGACCTTGGATGGGGAGAAGGTGACCTTTAAGGGAACGGTTAGCACTGCTCCAGTGGTCCGCCGTTTTGGGAAACGGTCCCAGACCCAGTTTGGCCTGATGGTTGACCGGGAAAATGTGCGGGTGACCTTCTTTAACCAGCCCTGGATGGCTAAAAACATTGAACCGGGCCAGGAGGTGGCCATTTATGGCACCTACAACGCGGCCCGGGCAGCCCTGACGGCCATTAAGCTAGTTTCGGCAACCACTGATGAGCTCGATCCGATTTATCCGGCCAGCCAGCACATCACGGCCAAGACCATCCGTCAGCTGATTGAACAGGCCTGGGGCCAAGTGCGCGGTCAACTACCGGATCTGGTGCCAGAGCATCTGCGCCAGAAATATCGTCTCTTAGAACGGAACCAGCAGGTGGAACAAATGCACTTTCCACCTGACCCCGCCAGTGCCAAAGCGGCCCGGCGCAGTGCGGCCTTTGAAGAATTTTTTGTCTTCCAAATGCGGCTACAACTGCTGAAGCTGAGCGACCAAGGCTTTGCCGGGGAAGCCATCCATTATGACCAGGCGGCTCTGCAGGACTTTACCAAGCATTTGCCTTTTGAACTGACCGAGGCCCAAGAACGGGTGGTCGGCGAGATTCTAAAGGACCAGGGGCGGCCAATTCACATGAACCGCCTACTGCAAGGCGATGTGGGTTCTGGTAAAACGGTTGTTGCCGCCCTGGCCATGTATGCGGCCATTACCGGTGGAACCCAGGCGGCCTTGATGGCACCTACAGAAATCCTAGCCCAGCAGCACGCGCGTTCCCTGGCTAAGCTCTTTGACCAGGTCGGCCTGCCCATCCGGGTGGAACTGCTGACTAGTGGTTTAAAGGCCGCTCAGCGCCGTCAAATTCTAGCTGACCTAGAAGATGGCGACATTGACCTGGTGGTGGGGACCCACGCCCTCTTACAGCCTGACGTGCACTTTCACCATCTTGGTCTAGCCGTGATTGATGAACAACACCGTTTTGGGGTGAAACAGCGGGCCGCCCTCCGAGAGGGTGGGGTTAACCCTGACATTTTGGCGATGACGGCCACACCAATTCCGCGGACGCTGTCCATTACGGCATATGGGGAGATGGATGTTTCCATTATTGACCAGCTGCCAGCCGGCCGCCTCCCGATTAAAACCAAGCTCCTATCCCACCGCAGTCGGGACCAGGTCCTCGACTTTATCCGAACTCAACTAGCCAAAAAGGCCCAGGTTTATGTCGTGACCCCCTTAATTGCCGAATCGGATGCTCTAGACGTGCAAAACGCCGAGGCCCTGCAGGAAGAATTAGCGGCTGACCTGCCAGATTACCAGGTCGGGCTGATGCATGGCCGTCTGGATAATGATGAAAAGCAGGCCCTGATGACGGCCTTTGAAAAGAACCAGATACAGGTGCTAGTGGCCACCACCGTGGTGGAAGTTGGGGTGGATGTGCCCAACGCGACTGTGATGGTCGTGGTCGATGCCGATCGGTTTGGCCTAGCCCAGCTTCACCAGCTCCGCGGTCGGGTCGGCCGGGGCAAGCAGCAGTCTTACACCTTGCTAATTGCGGACCCCAAGACCGAATACGGTCGGTCCCGGCTGGATGCCATGGTAGAAAGCAATGACGGCTTTGTCCTAGCCCAACGTGATTTGGAATTGCGGGGGGCCGGTGATATATTGGGTACCAAGCAGTCGGGCGTCCCCGACTTTGCGGTCGGTGACCCGGTCAAGGATTTAACAATGATGACCGTGGCCCAGCAGGAGGCCATTGACCTGGTCAGTGACCCTAAATGGGACCAGAATCCAGATAACCAGGCCCTGGTGAATTACCTGTCTGAAACCATGGCTGGTTACCGACACTTTGATTAAATAAATTGGAGAAAAATAATGATTAAGATTGCAGTGGATGCCATGGGCGGTGACTTTGCGCCCGCCGAAATCGTCAAGGGGATTGAAATCGCCCGGGACCGTTATCCCGAGCTTGAGTTCCAACTTTACGGTACCCAGACTGAGGTTGCCCCCTTGGTGGAAAACATGGACCGGATTACGGTGGTGCCAACCACTGAGGTGATTGCTATGGGCGACGAACCAGTTCGGGCCATGCGCCAGAAGAAGGATTCTTCCCTAGTCCAGGCGGCTAACGCTGTCAAGGATGGTCGGGCCGACGCCCTCTTTAGTGCCGGTAATACCGGCGCCCTGCTTTCCAGTGCCATCTTTATTGTGGGCCGGATTAAGGGGGTTGAACGGCCAGCCCTGGCCACGGCCATGCCTAGCTTCGATGGTCCTAACAATCAGTTTGTTTTCATGGACCTTGGGGCTAACGCTGAAAATAAGCCCAGCCACCTTTACCAGTACGGTATCTTGGGTAGTTTCTACGCTTCCCATGTTCTGGGTATCAAAGATCCCCGTGTCCGGCTGTTAAACAACGGGGCCGAGGAAGATAAGGGCGATGAAGTCCACAAGGAAGCCCACCAGCTGATGAAGCAGGGAACTGCCTATAACTTTGTCGGTAACATTGAATCCCGTGAATTGATGGCCGGCACGGCTGACGTCGTGGTTGCGGATGGCTTTTCTGGTAACGCCGCTCTAAAGGCCATGGAAGGCACGGCTTTGACCATGCTCCAAGAAATTAAAAAGGCCATTATGAGTACTGGCCTGCGCGGTAAGTTGGGTGGCCTGCTCTTAAAGCCGGCCTTTAAGAAGGTGGCCAAGGAACTCGACTTTAACCAGGCCGGCGGTGCCGTGGTCTTGGGTGTCAAGGCTCCAGTGGTTAAGACCCACGGGTCAGCCAAGGCACCGGCAGTCGCCAATACCATGGGCCAAATTCAAACCATGGTTAAGGGAAACCTGATTTCGGATGTAACCCAGTTTATCAGCGAAAATAGTGAGGCCCTGAAGGTTAAAAAGACCGATGACCAGGCCTGATTATGTTATGATATGAGCAGACAAATCTTAGAGGAGAGATAACATGAAGCTCGATAAAGAAGCGATTTACAACAAGTTGGCGGATGAGGTCGCAACCCGGTTTGATCTAAAGCGGGACCAGATTACTCCTAATCTGAACTTCACCACCGACGTAAACGCTGATTCGATTGATTTTGTGGAATTGGTACTCGAGGTCGAGGATATGTTCGATATCGAAATTCCAGATGATGATGTCAGCAAGCTGGCCACCCTGCAAAACACGGTGGACTACGTTTACGACCATCAAAAGGACTAAATTGAGTAATCGGCGTGCTGGTCATTGACTAGCACGTTTTTATATTGAGGAATTACCATGACTGATGACCAGCTTCAAACCTACGTTGAGCAGCTGTCACAAACCTACTTTGGCCGGCCTTTTACCCATCGGGCAACTTTTAACCACCGCTTGAGGACGACGGGCGGCCGCTACCTGCTGGCCAACCATAACCTGGAGTTCAACCCCAAGATGCAAAACTTACCGGCCTTTGCCGGCATCGTCAAGCATGAACTCTGCCATTATCACCTGCATCTGCTTGGCCGGGGGTACCGGCACCGGGATGCCGACTTTAAGGCCCTGCTAAAGCAGGTCGGCGGGGACCGCTATGCGCCAACCCTAGCCAACCAGTCTCAAAAAAACTACTGGCATTACCGCTGTGCTGCTGGCCATGATCTCTACCGCCGGCGACGGATTAATACCAAACGCTACGTCTGCGGTCAGTGTCACCAGCCGCTGACCCTAGTCGGGCAGGTGAGCGCCGCTCAAATTGGAGGGCGCCAACATGCTTAATCTGATTCTTAAAATTTTGCTGGGGGTCCTGGCAGTCTTTGGGTTCCTAGTCCTGATTTTCCTCGGGCGAGGGTACCACTGGGCCGGGTGGGTTGAGCTCCTGTCACTGCTAGGCTGGCTGGTCCTCGTCAACCTAGCCTATATTTACCTTTATGTTCGGCAAACCCGGTCGCAGTTGGCCCAGGAGGTTGAGGACGAGGAGGACAGTACAGCCAAATAATTGTAAGCGGTTGCAAACTGAGCCGGTTTTGCTATACTGACCACAGTTAAACTTTCTGACATTGACATTACTTGATAGGGAGAACAGCCATGGCCGGCAAGAAAGCCCATGCTACAATTTATGACGTTGCCAACCAGGTCGGGGTCTCCCTGGCCACGGTTTCCCGGGTGGTCAATGGCAGTAACAGTGTGCGGGATTCGACTCGCCAAAAGGTGTTAGCCGCCATCGCCGAACTGGGCTACCAACCCAATGCGGTCGCTCGGGGCCTGGCTTCTAAGAAGACCACCACGATTGGGGTGGTCATGCCCGACGTGACTAATCAGTTTTATGCGGAATTAACGCGTGGGATTGATGACGTGGCCAACATGTACCACTACGATGTCTTACTGACCAACACTGACGATGACCCAGCCCGCGAGGTCATGGCCATTAACAACCTGTCCAACAAGCAGGTCGATGGCATGATTTTCATGGACAATGAGCTCGACGAGCAGATTTTAAAGTCATTAGAAGCCCTCAACATTCCGGTCGTCTTGGCCGGGGCGGTTGCGGACGTTGACAGCCTACCAAGTGTTAACATCGACTACCTGGACGCCTTTCGCGAGGTAACCAGTCAAATGCTGGCCCACGGTCACGAAAAAGTTGCCCTGGTTACGGACAGTCTAGACCGGGCCATTAACCGCAGTTACCGTCTGAAAGGCTACCAGGCGGCCCTGGCCGACCAGCACGTCGCCTACGATGAGCACCTGGTCTTTGACTGTATTCGGGACTATCAGGACGGCTACGCCCTGGCGCCGGAAATTATTGCCGCCGGTGCGACGGCCATCGTCGTCTATGATGACGAAGTAGCCCTAGGAATTCTGAACTACTTTAACGATCAGGGGCTTCGGGTGCCAGCTGACTTTGAAATTGTCACTGCCAACAATACTAATTACAGTGTGGTCGCCCGACCACAGCTAACCGCGATTGGCCAGCCTAAATATGATATCGGCGCAGTGGCCATGCGGATGTTAACCAAGTTGATGGATAACCAAGATTTAAATGAACGTCAGGTTTTCTTACCTCATACCATGGTCTGGCGTCAGACTACTAAGCAGTCGAAGTGAATCGGCTGCTTTTTACTTGCATTTTTACTTAATTCAGTTTAGAATGGTTATAAGTTAAGAATCATTATAAATTAAATTAAATTTTTGAAAGATTGAGGTTATAGATGTTTAAGAATCTACGTCAATTGAATCGGTTTTCCTTGTTGTTGCTAGCGATTGCCTTCGTGATGTCAATTAGCCAGTCGACCATGACCACCGCATATCCAATCCTAATGCAGCACTTCCACGTCGATGCCAGCGTGGTGCAGTGGTTAACGACCGGTTTCATGATTGCGATGACCCTGATGATGCCCCTTAGTCCCTGGTTGATGGATAATGTGCCTTTAAAGCGCCTCTTAAATGGGATTGTTGCAGTCTTCCTGCTGGGGACGGCGATTGCCATGGTCACGCCAGTCTTTGCTGGTATCATCATCGGCCGCCTTCTAGAGGGACTGGCCGTGGGCGCCCTCTTTCCAACTTATCAGGCTCTGATTATTGAAAACACACCGGTTGAAAAGCGGGGGGTCAGCATGGGTATTGTTGGCCTGGTCATGGGTTCAGCCCTAGCCGTTGGTCCAATTGTTTCTGGCTTTGTCCTCCAACTGGAATCTTGGCGCTGGCTCTTTATCATTTTCTTTGTGATTCTCTTAATCCTGATTGTTTCCCTGCAGGGACAAATTAAGCAGAGTCACAAGATTCAGCCCAGTGGTTTTGATTTCTGGTCAGCCCTGCTCTTGCTGGGCTTCGGTGGCATCCTATATACGGTTTCCATCCTGCCAGACACGGGTCTGAGCCTGAGCTGGTATCTTTATTTAGCTGTGAGCCTGGCCGTTTTGGTGGCCTTCATTGTCCGCCAGCTCCGCCTCAAGCATCCGTTCTTGAATTTGTCAGTCTTTGAGTACCACGGCTACCTGCCTGCGATGCTGCTAACCGGGATTTCTTATTCTGGTTTGATTACCACCACGGTTTTGATGCCTTTGTACTACCAGCGGATTTTCCACCTGGCCCCATTCTGGTCAGGATTGTTGATGGTACCAGCAGCAGCCTTCTTGAGCCTGCTGAATCCTCGGGCCGGGGCCCTGTTAAACCGGATTGGTCTGCGGCGCCTGGTTGTGATTGGTACGACCATGATGATTGTCGGTTATGCGGCGCTGGCCCTAGCCGGCACTAGTAGCATTATCGTGGGTGTGATTGCGGCCATGCTCCTAGAAGGTGGCAATGCCTTTATCATGATGCCATCACTGACCTTTGCCAACGATGCCCTGCCAGATAACTTAGTGCCTCACGGAACGGCCATCATTACCACCATGCGCCAGTTCATTGGGGCCGGTAGTATCGTGGTGGCCACCCTGTTGATTACCAGCTTTAACGCGCACCTGAACTACGGTGCGGCCCTGTCTCACACGGCCGCTTGGTTCATCCTGATTCCGGTGCTGGGCCTGCTCTTAGCTACCCAGTTGAAAAAACGAATCAAGGCCTAAATCGGCTTTTATGTTTAAAGGCGACTATGCTATCATATTCATTAAACAGTTATAAAAGGGGATGCAATTTATGGCAACTTTACGTGACGGATCTAAAGAAAATCGCGAATCTTTCGAAAAGGCTAAGGACAAGCACGCTGAAGAGCACGCTGCCGAAGCTCATGAGCACAAGGATGACGTTGACATTGAGCACGCTGAACACAAGGATGCGCGTTACAACAACGAAGATTTTGAAAAAGAAGAAAAGTATTTCGAAGGACACTAATTATGGAAAAGAAGCACGAATTTGAAGCGGCTGATGCCCGCGAAGCTGAAGATGCTAAGCGCCAGGCAGAACGTCTAGAAAAGCAATCTGAATTCGTTGAGTCTTCCCACGAGAGTCGTGAAAAGGCTGACGAAGACTAATTTGTCAGGAAAAGACCGCCCACAGGCGGCCTTTTTTATGGGTGAACTGCTAAAACAGGGTAGGACCTCTAGGAGGGTAACGTGGTTAAGAAACCATTAGTCATTGGCATAACTGGTGGATCAGGTTCCGGGAAAACGACCGTTTCTCAGGCCCTGGTTAAGCGTCTGGCCATTCATAATCCAATTTTGCTACAGCAGGACTCATACTACCGCGACCAGTCTGACAAGCCCATGGCTGAGCGGGCCCTGGTTAACTATGACCACCCGGACTCCTTTGAAACTGATCTTTTTGTTTCTGACCTGGCCCAGTTAATTGACCATCATGCCATTGATAAGCCAGTTTATGACTATGCCCACCACACCCGGGCCAAGGAAACTATCCATGTCCGGCCGGCAGACGTGATTATCGTTGATGGGGTCTTACTCTTTAATGACCGGCGGGTCCGCGACCTGCTGGATTTGAAAGTTTACGTCGATACCGATGACGACATTCGTTTCATTCGCCGTCTGCAGCGCGATACCCGTGAACGGGGGCGGACGGTCGATGGGGTGATTGAGCAGTACTTAGCCACCGTTAAACCCATGCACCACCAGTTCGTGGAACCGACCAAGCGCTATGCCGATATCATCGTGCCGGAAGGCGGTCAGAACTTCGTGGCCATTGACATGTTAATGAACCAAGCCCTGGCCATTGTGGCCGCACAAAAGGACCGTTGAGTACAACGGCCCTTTTTTATGTGCTATTTAATTCAGGCGGGTGTTTTCAATGACATCTCGCATGGTGTCGACCACGGCCTGGGTTTTGTGGGGAAGCTGGGATCCCACCAGGGTGAAGAGGGTATCAATAATCGTGATTTGAGCAATTAAGGAACTCATCGACTCAGACCGGAAATTGACCTCATCAGCCAAGGACAGCAGGACCAGGTCGGCCAGCTGGGCCAAAGGCGAGTCTGCAAAGGAAGTGATGGCGATGAACTTAACCCCGTTTTCCTTGAGCTTGTTAGCCACCAGGAGGGTGTCCTTGTTCCGGCCAGAGTGTGAAATCACTACGGCCGTGTCACTGTCTGTTAACTTAACGGCCTGCATCAGCTGGATATCATAATCGGGGTGGGAAATAACGTCAATTGGCGTCCGCAAGAACTTATGGTAGGCGTTAAAGGCAACTAGGGAAGAACCACCAATGCCAAAGAAGCCCACCCGGTGGGCCTCAACTAACCAACGTGAAGCGGTTTCTAAGTCACTGGCCTTTAGATTCTCGGCCGTGAGGTCCAGGGCGTTTTTAGCCCCTTGGAAGACCTTTTTGGTAATGGCGGCGGTGTTATCACTGTCGCTGATTTCACCGAAGAGATCGACTGGTGGGTTTTGAGTGGCCAGGCTGGCCATAGCCAGGGAAAATTCACGGTAGGAGTCAAAGCCAATTTTTTTAACGAAGCGGGAAATGGTAGAGGTTGAGACGCCAGTCCGGTCGGCCATTTCCTTAATGGTTAGTTCACCGGCCAGGTTCTTTTGCTTCAATAAGAAGGCAACTAATTTAGCTTCAGTGCCCTTGCTGTGGTGTTGTTGCAGGTGTAACTGCTGGAGGATGTTATTGGCCATCGTTGACGTCAAAGCCTTTCCCAAGAATAAAATAACTATACAAGATTAGAAAATGTTTTTCAATAATTGGCTTGCATAGTGAAAAATATTTTCATATAATGTGAGTGTACTCAGAAAAGAAAAAATAAAGAGGTAAGGTAAACATGAAGTTTGCGATGATCGGACTAGGTAAGATGGGTCTTAACCTGGTAAAGAACGCTGTTGATCACGGTCATGAAGTTGTGGCCTTTGATTTGAACCCTGACTTTGTTCAGGAAGCAGCAGATTACTCTGACAAGGTTGAGGGGGCTACTAGCATTGATGACATGCTTTCAAAGCTCCCAACGCCAAAGATTGTCTGGGTCATGGTACCCGCAGGTATGCCTACTAACTCAACCATTGATACTTTGATTGAGAAGATGGATGCCGGTGACATCATCATCGATGGTGGAAACTCAAACTACAAGGACAACCTGGCTCAAAACGAGCGGACGACTGCCGCTGGTATCAAGTTCTTCGATGCCGGTACTTCTGGTGGAATGAACGGTGCCCGTAACGGTGGTAACTTCATGATTGGTGGCGATGACCCCGAAGCTTGGAAGATTTTGGAGCCATTGTTCAAGTCAATCTCAGAACCTGATGGCTACCTTTACACCGGTCGCCTTGGTTCAGGTCACTACCTGAAGATGGTCCACAATGGAATTGAATATGGAATGATGCAGGCGATTGCCGAAGGATTTGAAGTTTTGGAAGCTTCACAGTTCGACTACGATTACGCCGCAGTTGCTAAGCTTTGGAACCATGGTTCGGTTATCCGTTCATGGCTCATGGAGTTGGCTGAAGAGCAGTTCGACAAGGACCCTAAGCTTTCAGCTATTTCCGGTCGGATGCATTCATCTGGTGAAGGTAAGTGGACGGTTGAGGAATCTCTTGATTTGGAAGTTCCTGCCCCAGTTATTTACCTTTCACTGGCAATGCGTTACCGTTCCCTGCAAGAAGATACTTTCAGTGGAAAAGTGGTTTCAGCCCTACGTAACGGCTTCGGTGGTCACGCAATGGATGCGGCCAAGAAGTAAGACTAGGCGCCTTATTCCGGTAAAAGAGAGCTCCCTTTAATCGGGGAGCTCTTTCTATTTGTACAACCTTGATTAAGATTAATGGAGTTAATTCATGGATTATATGATTGGTGTCGATTTGGGGACGACGTCCACCAAGGCGGTACTCTTTGACGATCAAAACAAGGTGGTGGCTCAGTCTAACATGGGCTACGACCTCTATCGTGACATCCCCGACATGGCCGAAGAAGACATGGAAGAAATCTTTGTGGCCTTTGTCAATTCAATTGGATCAGTCATCCGTAAGGTTGATTTGTCCGATGGGGATAAGATTGCGGCCGTTTCCTTTTCATCAGCCATGCACTCGCTGATTGCCTTTGATGAGGATTGGAAGCCTTTGACCCGGGTCATTACCTGGGCCGATACCCGGGCAGTCGATTACTCAGACAAGCTCAAGGAAAGTGGCCTGGGACAAGAAATTTATAGTAAGACTGGCACGCCCATCCACCCAATGGCACCGCTGTCAAAGCTGATGTGGCTCAAGGCCGAGCATCCCGAAATCGCCGATAAGGCGGCCCACTACCTGGGTATTAAGGAATTCATCTTCCACCGCCTCTTTGGGGCCAATAAGATGGATATCTCCATCGCCTCTGGAACCGGTCTATTTAACATCTTTGACCTGAAGTGGGATAAGCAGGCTCTAGAAGTGGCCGGCATTACCGAAAAGCAGTTGCCTGAGCCGGTTTCTCCTTACGAATACGAAACCAAGATGCTGCCTAAGTATGCAGCGGTTATGGGTCTGCTAGAAGACACACCCTTTGTCTACGGCGCCGGGGATGGACCCTTGTCTAACCTCGGTGTTGATGCTGTTAAACCTGGGGTGGCGGCGATTACGATTGGTACTTCCGGTGCCATTCGGGTCACTTCCGATAAGCCAGTAATTGACCCTAAGGGTCGGACCTTTACCTATGCCCTGGATAAGGACCACTGGGTGGTCGGTGGACCGGTTAACAACGGTGGCGATGTCTTCCGTTGGGCCCGCGACAACCTTTTTGATGCCGAAAAGTCGACGGCGGCCTTGTTGGGACGCGATGCCTACGACTTGATGACCGAGATTGCGGCCCGGATTCCAGCTGGTTCCGACGGCCTGCTCTTCCACCCCTACCTGGGTGGTGAGCGTGCGCCCATCTGGGATGCCAACGCCCGGGGTTCCTTCTTTGGTTTGAACCACAGCCACACCCGCGCCAACATGCTGCGGGCGGTGCTTGAAGGGATTACCTTTAACGTTTACATGGTTTCCTTGGCCCTAGAAGAAGTTGTTGGGAGCTTGAAGTCGATTCAGGCAACCGGTGGCTTTGCCCGGTCACCATTATGGCGGCAAATGTTTGCGGACATTTTCGAACAGCCGGTTACGGTCCCTCAGGCCTTTGAGTCGGGTGCCTTAGCCGCTGTCATCATGGCCCAAAAGGCCCTTGGTAAGATTGACAGTATCTATGAAATCGCCAACTACATTGGTGATTCCAATACCTACCAACCTGATCCAGAAAACTTCCAGGCCTACCGTGAACTGGCACCAATCTTTATCCGCCTGTCACGTCAGTTGCAGACCGAGTACGATAATATCGCCCGCTTCCAGCGGGAACACTCACGTTAAACCCACTACACTATTTAAAGAAAAGGAAAGAAGTTTAGACTTCAATAATTAATTATGGCCTTTATTATGTTAGGGGTTTCCATCTTAATCTTGCTCTTATTGATTACCAAGCTTAAGTTGAATACCTTTGTTGCTTTGGTTATTACCGCCTTTATCCTGGCCTTACTGCTGGGTATGCCACCAATGAAAATTCCGGATGCCGTGCTTGGTAACCAGGGAATGGGCAATATCTTAGGTTCTAACGCCGTCATCTTCATCTTTGGTGGCATGATTGGTCGTTTGGTGGCCGATGCCGGTGGTTCTTACCGGATTGCTAAAACCCTAATTGACTGGTTTGGTCTCAAGCGCCTGCAGTGGGCAGTCTTGCTGGCCTCATTTATTATCGGGATTTCGATGATTTTTGGGGTGGGGATGGTGCTCTTAATCCCAATCGTCTTCGCCGTGGCCATTGAGGCCGGCGTGCCCCTCCTGTCATTAGGAATTTCAATGACAGCGGCCCTGAGTTCAGCCCAGGGATTTTTGCCTCCACAACCAGCCCCTACGGCGGTGGCTTCCCAGTTGCATGCCAACGTGGGACTAATGCTGATGGTTGGTCTGGTGGTTGCCATTACGACGGCCGTGGTGGCGGGTCCAGTCTTTACTAAGCTGGCTCAGAAATATGCCCCAGATGCCTTCCAGTTTAAGCCCTACATCGAAGCGGTGGGGGAGGTCCAGGAATACGACCTGGAGAAGTCGCCTAGCTTTGGTCTATCGGTACTGACCTCAGTCTTTCCCCTAATCTTCATGGTGATTGCCACGATTTACAAGTTGGTGGTCACTGGTAGTAAGGTGCCCGCTCATCCGGACATGGCCTACCAAATTATCGACTTCTTAGCCAACCCAGCCGTGGCCATGACCATTTCTTTGGTCTTTGCCATCTTTGCCATGGGTATTTTCCAGGGCCGTGACATGAAGACGGTCGGCGCCTCCTTGAACGAGGGGATGATGGCCGTGGCCGGCATTCTGTTGATTGTCGGTGGTGGTGGTGCCCTGCGTGGGGTCCTGGTTAGTTCTGGCATGTCCAACCAAATCGCCAGTCTCTTCCAGTCCCACGGTGCCATGAGCCCCATCATGATTGTTATCTTTGCCTGGGCAGTGGCCTCAATCCTGCGAATTGCCGTTGGGTCCGCCACGGTGGCCGGGATTACGGCCGTTGGGGTGGTTAACGGTATCTTGGCTAGCAACCCCCATGGGGACATGCTCCTGGTACTGGTGGCCTTGGCCATCGGTGCTGGTTCATTGATTGCTTCCCACGTCAACGATGCTGGTTTCTGGATTTTCAAAGAGTTCTTTGACCTGTCAGTAAAGCAGACCTTCCAGATTTGGACGGTCTTAGAGACTGTTATTTCCATTACTGGATTGATTGTTATTTTGATTTTTACCGCTATCTTTGTCTAGAAAGTGCCATTAAAAGCCCGTTTGACGGGCTTTTTGCTTTGATTTGCATTTATCGGACAAGGCTTGTACAATGGTGACCATTGGTTAAGAAATTTGAGTGGTCACTTTTCCGGCCATGGAAAATATTTGGAAGGGAATTATGAAAAATAAAAAGATTGGCTTAGTCCAGTTAGTATTACTTGGACTGGGTTCATTAATTGGATCAGGATGGCTCTTTGGATCATGGGAAGCAACCATGGTTGCTGGACCAGCAGCCATCCTCTCCTGGATTGTCGGTGCCCTCGTGATTGGCGCCATTGCCTATAACTACGTGGAATTGGGGGCGATGTTCCCCGAATCCGGGGGAATGAGTAAGTATGCCCAGTACACGCACGGTTCGCTCTTAGGATTTATCGCCTCATGGGCCAACTGGGTTTCCCTGGTTACCATTATCCCAATTGAAGCGGTGGCTGCCGTTCAGTATATGAGTACCTGGCCTTGGGCCTGGGCTAACTGGACCCACCACTTCGTGGTCCGTGGTGAAATTACCACACCCGGTTTGATGGTGGTCTTTGGCTTTATCGCCATCTTCACTCTCTTGAACTATTGGTCAGTTGAGCTGTTGACCCGCTTTACGACCTTTATTTCATTCTTCAAGTTGGGTGTGCCAATTTTGACGATTGTCATGCTGACTTTGTCAGGCTTCCATCCACAAAACTACGGTTCTAACCTGCACGAGTTCATGCCTTATGGTAGTGCGCCGATCTTTGCGGCCACGACCGTTTCTGGAATTATCTTCTCCTTCAACGCCTTCCAGACCATTATTAACATGGGTAGTGAAGTTGAGAATCCTAAGCGTAACATTTACCGTGGTATCACTATTTCACTTGGTATCAGTGCCTTACTCTACATCTTGATTCAGAGTACCTTTATTACGGCCATTGATCCTTCTGACATTGCTAAGTACGGTTGGCACGGTATTAACTTCCAGTCACCATTCGCTGACTTGGCCATCCTGCTGGGTATTCACTGGTTAGCAGTGCTGCTCTACGTTGATGCCTTTGTTTCACCATTTGGTACCGGGGTTTCCTTCGTGGCCTCAACTGGCCGGGCACTAGCAGCCATGACCAGTAACAACCACATCCCTAAGTTTGTTGGTAAGATTAACGAAGCCTATGGTATTCCTCGGATTGCCATGGTGACCAACGCCGTCTTGAGTATGCTGATGGTGTCAATCTTCCGTTCTTGGGGAACGCTGGCCGCTGTGATTTCGACGGCGACGCTGATTGCTTATCTGACTGGACCGGTTACGGTTATGTCACTGCGTAAGATGGCCCCTAACTTCACCCGTCCGGTTAAGTCCAAGCTGATGAAGTACATGGCGCCAATTGCCTTTGTGCTGGCCTCACTGGCTACTTACTGGGCAATGTGGCCAACCACGGTCGAAGTTATCATCCTGATTGCCTTAGGTCTGCCTTTCTATTTCTTCTACGAAATGCGGCAGGGCTGGGACAAGGAACGGGCTAAGAAGCAGTTAGCCGGTAGTACTTGGATGATTGGTTACCTGGTGGTCCTTTCCCTGATGTCTTACATCGGTAGTAAGGAATTCCACGGCCAGGGTTGGGTACCATACCCACTCGACTTCTTGATGGTAATCATTGTTGCCCTTGGCTTCTACTTCTGGGGAACTGGTAGCCGCCTGAAGACTGGGGCTTTCCGCCGGGCTCAGAAGGTTAACAGCAAGGTCGAAAAGTAAAAATATTAAATTGGTAAAGGTCCGCGTACGCGGGCCTTTTTGCTGTCTTTGGTTAACTTTATTGACATGTATATTAGAGAAATGCTAATATATTCGCATTGATTACTATCAAATCAGAGATTTTTTTGGAGGAAGACCTATGTCAAAGGGGAATATGGGCGGTTGGATGCACCGAGCGTCCCCAGCAAGTTTTGAGGTGAGCGATAGCCACTTGAAGAAGACCTTAGGGGTGAAGGAAATGTTGGCCCTAGGAGTGGGAACGATTGTTTCGACGGCTATCTTTACCTTGCCTGGAATCGTGGCGGCTAAATATGCCGGTCCAGCCGTGGCCCTGTCCTTTGTGGTGGCAGCCATCGTTTCTGGAATGGTGGCCTTTGCTTATGCTGAATTCGCCTCAGCCTTGCCCTTTGCCGGCTCAGCCTATTCATGGTTGAACGTGGTCTTTGGTGAAGTCTTTGGCTGGATTGCCGGTTGGGCCCTGCTGGCCGAGTACTTCATTGCCGTGGCTTTCGTGGCCTCGGGTTGGTCGGCCAACTTTAAGGTTTTCCTGTCAACTTTTCACGTAGAATTACCCAAGGCGCTGGCTGGTTCCTTTGCAGCCGGTAACGGTGGGGTAGTGGACCTTTTGTCCCTGCTGGCCATGCTGATTGTGGCGGTGCTGCTTTGGTTTGGGACTAAGAATACGTCCTTAGTGGAAAACTTCCTGGTGGTTGGTAAGGTGATTGTGGTCCTGATTTTTATCGCTGTTGGTTTGACCGCAATTCACCCAAACAACTACGTGCCTTTCATCCCTGCTGCAAAGCCAGGTACCGGTTTTGGAGGCTTCTGGGGAATTGTGCACGGCGCTTCTGAAATTTTCCTGGCCTACATCGGCTTTGATTCGATTGCGGCCAACTCGGCGGAAGCGAAGAACCCCCAGAAGACCATGCCTCGCGGTATCATTGGTTCCCTAGTTATGGCTACAGTGCTCTTTGTGGCCGTATCCCTTGTGCTGGTGGGTATGTTCCACTACACCACTTATGCTAACGATGCCGCCCCAGCCGCGACGGCCCTGATTAAGGCTGGTCACGTCTACACGTCCAACCTCCTGTCAGTGGTGGCCCTGGCTGGAATGTTCACCGCCATTATCGGGATGATGCTAGCTGGTTCTCGTCTGATTTATGCCTTTGGCCGGGACGGCCTGCTGCCAGCTGGCCTGGGTAAGCTTAACAAGAAGGGCCTACCTAACGTGGCCCTGGCTACCCTGACCATCATTGCCATGCTGGTTGGGTCAGTCTTTAGCTTTACCGAGCTGTCTGGCCTGATTTCAGCTGGAACCCTGATTGCCTTTATCATGGTTTCGCTGGGTATTTATGCCCTCCGTTCCCGCGAAGGTAAGGATATCCCAGTGCCCGGCTTCAAGATGCCACTCTATCCGGTGCTGCCAGCCCTGGCTGCGGCCGGTGCCGCCTTTATTTTCTGGTACCTGCCATCAATGGCCAAGATTGCGGCCGGCATCTGGTTCCTGTTAGGATTGCTAGTCTACGGAGCTTATGGCTTCTGGCACAGTAATTTGAACAAGGATAAAGATTAATTAATTGACCGTTGATAAGGGCCCTGATCTTGTATTAGGGTCCTTTCTGCTATCTAAAGAGGTGAGTAAGCAATGGATAAAAATCAGGAAATTTTAGTCCAGGAGAGTCAGCACCTGGCCTCCGCGACCCGGATTGGCTACTTTGACATGGTCGTCGACCACGGGGAGGGAGCCACGATTACCGACGCGGATGGTCGTACTTACCTAGATCTCTTGGCCAGCGCCAGTGCCACTAATACTGGTCATTCTCATCCTAGAGTGGTCCAGGCAATTACTAATCAGGCTCAAAAACTAATTCAGTACACCCCGGCCTATTTCAGTAACACGACTACCGCCAAGTTGGTGGACCGGCTGGCGGCCTTAGCGCCGGGTGACTTTGACCAGGAGGTGGCCTTTGGTAACTCCGGTTCAGATGCCAACGATGCCATTATTAAGTTTGCCCGCGGTTATACCGGCCGCCAGTACGTGGTGAGCTTCACCGGCGCTTACCACGGCTCGACCTACGGTTCTTTGACTGTTTCGAGCTGCAGTTTAAACATGACCCGTAAAATTGGCCCCCTTTTGCCTGGTGTGGTGAAGATGCCCTTCCCAGGGCCATCTGAACGCCTAGCTGGTGAGAGTGATGAAGCCTTTTCGGAGCGGCTCTTTGATCAGTTCCTGCTGCCTTTTAAGACCTACTTACCTGCTGATGAGGTCGCTTTAGTCCTGATTGAACCCATCCAGGGGGATGGCGGTATTATTAAAACCCCGCAACACTACATGGACCTGCTCTATGAATTTACCCGCAAGCACGGGATTGTCTTTGCCGTGGATGAAGTCAACCAGGGACTCGGCCGGACCGGTAAGATGTGGTCGATTGATAACTTCAACATCGCCCCCGACCTTATGTCAGTGGGGAAGTCCTTGGCTAGTGGCCTGCCGCTGAGTGCGGTCGTGGGTCGTAAGGACATCATGGAAAGCCTGGACGCACCGGCCAATGTCTACACCACTGCCGGTAATCCGGTGACGGCGGCAGCAGCCCTGGCTACTTTGGACGTGATTGAAGAAGAAGACCTAGCTGGCCGTTCGGCCCGGCTGGGTCAAAGGGCGGCCGAGTTCTTCCAGGATGCGGCCCAAAAATACGATTTCATCGCTGAACCACGAGTTTATGGTCTCAATGCTGGGATTGACATCGTTGACCAGGCTGGCCAACCCGATACCGAGGCGGCCACCAAGTTGATTTACCGCATCTTTGAGCTGGGGGCCATCATGATTACCCTGGGTGGGAACACCCTGCGTTTCCAGCCACCTCTGGTGATCACCGATGAACAGCTGGATGAGGCCTTTAAAATCTTGGACCAGTCCTTTGCCGAACTGGCAGCTGGTCAGCTAAAAGCACCGGAAACCGACCACCATATCGGCTGGTGAACATGCTATAATTATTACGTTGCTGGACATGTAGCGTCTGGTTAAGCTTTAGGAAGGCACTGGTGATTGCAAAGTGCTGCTGGGCCTTACGCTATGCTCCCAGTTCTGATTAGCCAAATGGCCGCTACTCAGCGTTATGAGTTTAAAGGTAAAGATCAACGATACAAAGATCATTACAAATTGCGGTGGTACCACGGTAACGCGTCCGCATTTGTGATGGTCTTTTTTGCTTTAAAAGATTAGGAGATTGACACCATGCAAGCATTTTCATCAGCCCAGGCACGGCAAATGTTTTTGGACTTTTTTGAGTCAAAAAAGCATATGGTGGTCCCTTCCAAGAGCTTGATTCCGGAAGATGACCCGACCCTGCTGTGGATTAACTCAGGGGTTGCCACCCTGAAAAAGTACTTCGACGGCTCGGTGATTCCACCCAACCACCGGATTACCAACGCCCAGAAGGCCATTCGGACCAATGATATTGAAAATGTCGGTAAAACTGCCCGCCATCATACTCTCTTTGAAATGATGGGGAACTTTTCGATTGGGGACTATTTCAAAGAACAGGCCATTCCCTGGGCCTGGGAACTCCTAACCAGTCCGGAATGGTATGGCTTAGACAAGGATAAGCTCTACGTTACGGTTTACCCTAAGGATGAAGAAACCAAGCTCCTTTGGCAAAACGAGACCGATCTACCCGACGGTCATATTTACGAGGTGGAAGATAACTTCTGGGATATCGGTGAGGGTCCTTCCGGTCCTGATTCTGAGATTTTCTACGACCGGGGTAAGGACTACCAGGATTTGCCCGATGATGACCCTGAAATGTATCCTGGTGGTGAAAACGAGCGCTATCTTGAAATCTGGAACATTGTCTTCTCCCAGTTTAACCACCTGCCTGGTTTGACCGATAACAGCCAGTACCCAGAGCTGCCCCATAAAAACATTGATACGGGGATGGGCTTAGAACGCCTGGTTTCGGTCTTCCAGAACGGCCGGACCAACTTTGATACCGACCTCTTCCTATCAATTATTGCGGCCACCGAGAAGTTAACGGATGGCTATCAATACAGCCAGCATGAAGATACTGAAGAAAATGTCAGCTTTAAGGTGATTGCCGACCATATCCGGGCTATCTCCTTTGCCATTAGTGATGGGGCCCTGCCTGCCAACGAAGGACGCGGCTACGTGATTCGGCGCCTGCTGCGGCGGGCGGTCTTGCACGGTCAAAAGCTAGGCATTGAAGAAAACTTCCTGGCTTCTCTGGTGCCAGTGGTTGCAAAAATCATGCACAGTTACTACCCAGAGCTAACCGATAACACCCCTAAGATTCAAAAGACCGTCGAAGCCGAAGAAAAGCGCTTTAAGAAGACCCTGAAGGCTGGTCTGTCCCTCCTAAATGAAGTGATTGACCAGGCTAAGGCTGCGAACGAGAGTGAAATTAGCGGGGCTGATGCCTTCAAGCTCTCCGATACCTATGGTTTCCCCTTTGAGTTGACCCAGGAGCAGGCCGCAGATGCTGGTTTGAGTGTTGATGCGGCCGGTTACCAGGTTGAACTGGAAGCCCAGCGGGATCGGGCCCGGGCTGCGCGTAGCCAGGACAAGTCCATGGGGGTTCAGAATGCGGTCTTAACTGATTTGAAAGTCCCTTCAGAATACGTGGGTTGGTCTGAGACGGCCGTTGACGGCGCCCAGGTCGTGGCCATCATTGGTCAGGACGAAGAGGGGGTCGATGACCTCCAAGAAGTTGCCGAGGCTGATACCACGGTTCAGGTGGTCTTTGATACGACCCCGTTTTATGCCGAAATGGGTGGTCAGGTTGCTGACCACGGTGAAATTTATGACCAAAAAGGTCAGCTGCTGGGCCGGGTTGAGGATGTCCAAACTGCCCCTAACGGCCAGCACATCCACCAAGTAGCTGTGGTTGCGGACTTTGCCTTAGATGACCAGGTTAACCTTCAGGTTGACTTGGACCGGCATCGCAAAGTGTCACGGAACCACACCGCCACTCACATGTTAGACCAGGCCCTGCGCGACATTGTCGGTGGGGATGTCCACCAGGCCGGTTCCTTGGTTGAGCCGGACTACCTGCGCTTTGACTTTACCCACGAGGGACCGGTTGACCAGGCAACGTTACGTAAGATTGAAAATCTGATTAACCAGAAGATTGACGAGAACCTCCCAGTTACCTGGGTTGAAACCGACCTAGAAAGCGCTAAGAAATTAGGCGCCGTGGCCGTATTTGGTGAAAAGTACGGTGAAACGGTCCGGGTCGTTTCCATCGGCGACTTTAACCAGGAGTTTGATGGTGGCACCCATGTTGATAGTACCGCTGAACTCGGGGTCTTCAAGATTGTGGGCGAGTCTGGCATCGGGGCTGGTGTCCGCCGGATTGAAGCCCTAACAGCTCTGCCAGCCGTGGCCGCCTTCCAGGAAGAGGGGGATGCCTTAGCCGCGATTGCAACTACGGTTAAGGCCCCTAAGCCACTGGCTGCTCCGGATAAGGTGGCGGAACTCCAGGAGCAACTCAAAGAGCAGCAGCGTCAGTTAACTTCGTTAGAAGCCCAGCTGACCAATGCCCAGGCCCAGGAGCTCTTTGCCAATCCTGAACAGGTTGGTCAGTTTACGGCCGTTATCAATCAGGTTGAGGTCGGTAATGCTGGCGCCCTGCGTCAGCTAGCTGACCAGTGGAAGGCTGACCAGGCTAGCGACGTTTTGGTCCTGGCCGCCCAGATTAACGGTAAGGTTAACCTGCTGGTGGCCGCTAATAAAAAAGCCAACCAGGCTGGTCTCAAGGCTGGCGATATCGTCAAGGCCATGGCCGCCCAAGTTGGCGGTGGTGGTGGCGGTCGCCCTGACCTGGCCCAGGCCGGTGGTAAGAATCCAGCCGGAATTCCAGCCGCTTTGACCGAGGCTAAGGACCTGATTGCGGCCCAGTAAGAAATTCAATTAGTGCAAGTTTTCTAAAATTGTTATAATATTCTTAACTTCACTACGTAAATTAAATTAAGTAGGAAAGGAGTGTGTGCGATGACAGTTAATGATGAAACCGCTATTTTTGATTTTGGCAATCAAATGCCCAAGGATATTCATGAGACCTTGGTCATTGTTTATGATGCCCTGGTTGAGAAGGGCTACAACCCCATTAACCAGATTGTGGGTTACATTATGTCTGGTGACCCGGCCTATATTCCCCGTTTACACGACGCCCGGAACCTAATCAAGCGGCACGAACGTGATGAAATCATTGAAGAGCTGGTCCGCACCTATTTGAAGAAGTAATGCGGATATTAGGATTAGATGTCGGTAGTAAGACCGTGGGGGTAGCGGTGAGTGATCCCCTTGGCTGGACTGCCCAGGGCGTGGAAATTATTCCCATCGATGAGGATGCCAAGGAATTTGGCCTAGACCGCCTGGGCGAAATTATTGCCGATACCAAGGCAACCGGCGTGGTGTTGGGCCTGCCTAAAAACATGAACAACACTGAAGGCCCTCGGGCTGAGGCCGCCCGGCACTACGCCGACCTGGTTCAGGAACGCTTTGATTTGCCGACTGACTTTCAAGACGAGCGCCTGACTACGGTTCAGGCCGAGCGGATGCTGGTCGAAGAGGCCGACGTTTCCCGGAAAAAACGTAAAAAAGTAATTGATAAGATTGCCGCCGAGTTCATCTTACAAAACTACCTTGATGCCAAGGGGAAGTTGACCCGGTAGGTGATTGATAAAGGAGTTAAGCACTAGGATGGCTCAAGATAATCCCGAAATTGAAAAGATTACCCTGGTTGATGAGAACGGCGACGAGGCCCTCTACGAGGTCCTCTTTACCTTCCATTCTGAACAGTACGACCGCGACTACATTCTCTTAGTTCCAGAAGGAGCCGAGGAAGATCAGGAGGTCGATGTTCAAGCCTATATCTTCAAGCCCGACGAAAACGGCGCCGCCCAAGAAGATGACCTCCTCCCAATTGAGGATGACGAGGAATGGGACATGGTCGAAGAAGTGCTTAACACTTTCTTAGACGATGATAATAATTTCAACTAAGTACTAAAAACCGCTGCCTAGGTAGTGGTTTTTACGTTTTTCAGGTAGACAGATTTCTAGTTAGGGCTTTTATTTTCACTTATCGGGTGATAAAATGGTTGTGCTGATGAAGAACTTCACTAGAAGTACTTTTTGAATTTGGAGGAAAAGATATGCAAACGTTAGTAGGAATTGTAGACCTAGCGCGTTTTCAGTTTGCGATGACCACCATCTTCCACTTCTTCTTCGTGCCAATGTCAATTGGCTTGGGCGTTGTGGTAGCAACGATGGAAACTTTGTACGTCATCAAAAAAGACGAAATCTACAAGAAAATGACCCAGTTCTGGGGCAAAATCTTCCTGTTAAGTTTCGCCGTTGGAGTCGTGACCGGGTTGATTCAGGAGTTCCAATTTGGAATGAACTGGTCAGCATATTCCCGTTATGTCGGGGATATCTTCGGTGCACCGTTGGCCGTTGAGGCCCTGGTTGCCTTCTTTGCGGAGTCAACTTTCTTGGGACTTTGGTCCTTTACCTGGGACCGCTTTAAGCCTGGTATCCACCTGATTTTCATTTGGGTGACGGCGATTGCTTCGCTGCTGTCCTCACTGTGGATTTTGGCTGCCAACTCCTTTATGCAAAACCCAGTGGGTTATGCCATTGATAATGAAAAGGGTCGGGCCGTTTTGACCAACTTCGGGGAACTGCTCTTAAACAAGCAGCTCTGGGTTGAGTTTCCCCACGTTATCGTGGGTACTTTGGTTACGGCCGGCTTCATTGTTGCTGGTATGTCCGCCTTTAAGCTTTTGCGCTTGAAGAAGAACGACCAGCAGGTGCCATTCTTCCGTAAGTCAATTAACATTGCTTTGACCATTGGTTTGGTCGGCATTGTGGGCGCCTTCATTACTGGTGACCAACATGCCTTTGACTTGCAGTCCATGCAGCCCATGAAGTATGCGGCCATGGAAGGGGTTGACGAGAGTATTAACTCGGCTGACCGGAAGGATAAGGCGCAGCCTTGGGCCTTGCTCAGCGTCACTAACCCTAAGACGCATAAGTCCATTGCTAAGATTGAAATTCCTTACGTACTGTCAATCCTGGGTAACCACAGCTTAACTGGTGGTAATACCAAGGGAACCTTGGAGTTAAATAAGGAATTTGAAAAGGAATACGGTAAGCCTTCTGGCTATGTCAAGGATTACTACGTTCCTGAAAACACCCTCTTCTTTGCCTTCCGTATCATGGCCATGGGTGCCGGGCTCCTAGCCTTGGTGGCCCTAGTAGCCCTCTGGTTTAACCGGAAAAAGTCCAACCTGATTTTGACCCAGCGTTGGTTCTTGTGGGTCTTGGGTGTGATGACCTTCTTCCCATTCGTGGTGAACTCGGCTGGATGGATTGTCACCGAAATGGGTCGTTACCCATGGGTTGTTTACGGTCTGATGACCGTAGCGGATGCGGTTTCACCTAACGTTTCAGTGGCCTCACTGCTGACTTCAAACATCCTTTACTTCCTGACCTTTAGTACCTTAGGTGGTGTTATGATTTGGATTTCACGGCGGGTATTGATTGCCGGTCCAGATGCACCTGAGGAAGAAGAGGCCACGACTGAGCGTGACCCTTACGATGATTTGACGGGGAAGGAGGCTAAGGCCTAATGTCTGAATTACAATTCATCTGGTTTCTATTAATTGCCGTTCTTTGGGCTGGTTACCTCTTCTTGGAAGGTTATGACTTTGGTGTTGGGATGCAGTTCTTCACGGTTGCCCGTGACCAACACGAACGTGAAGCCCTCTATGAAACCATCGGTCCTACCTGGGACGGAAACGAAGTTTGGCTGATCACCGCTGGTGGTGCCACCTTCGCCGCCTTTCCTTACTGGTATGCTTCGCTCTTCTCAGGATTCTACCTCTTGCTCTTTGCCATCTTGATGGCCTTGATTTACCGGGGTGTTTCCTTTGAATTCCGGGAGTACATGCCAACTGTGCCTGGTACTCAAATCTGGGAGCGCCTGATTGCGATTGCATCATTTATCGCACCGTTCTCACTGGGCATTATCTTTACGGCCATGGTCTCTGGTACGCCAATCGATGCCAAGGGTAACTTGTCAGCCGGCTTCTTTGACTACTTCACGCCTTTCACCGTTGTTGGTGGGGTGGCCGTAGTCCTGATGTGCTACATCCACGGTTTGAACTACACGCGGATTCGGATTGACGGCGAGATGCGTTACCGGGTTGTTAAGCAGTTGAAGGTTTTGTACCCACTCCTAGTAGCGGGTGAGGCAGTCTTTGCTGTCCTACTCTTCTTTTACACCAACTTTATCCAGACCAAGCCAGTCGCAACCATCATTATCCTAGCCTTGATTGTGGCTACCACAGTTTGCGGTTGGTGGCTGACAATTGCTAAAGACCGCGAAGTTCTACCATTCGTGGCTTCCGGTCTGACCCTGGTTGAATTAGTTGCCCTGCTCTTTGTGGGACTCTTCCCACGGGTCATGGTCGCTAACAACCCTGCCCATGATTTGACGATTACGTCATCATCATCGACACCTTATACCTTGCAGGTCATGTTCATCGTGGTCTTGACGGTTCTGCCGATTGTGTTGGCTTATCAAATCTGGAGTTTCTGGGTCTTTAGGAAGCGTATCGTCGCCCCTAAAGTGGTAGAATAATATCCTAAAGAAAAACGTTTACAATGTTAAAATTGTGAACGTTTTTGTACATATTGCTAAATTTTTCTGTAAAGGGGTTTGGGGCCATGTTTGACCGCCGTTTATTCGACCTACCAAAAATTAAGGGTACCTTGTTTATCCTGATGATCCTGACCGGTATCCAGGCCTTAGCGATTGTGGCCCAGTCCATCTTTTTGGCGGCCGTGATTGTTGACCTGTGGTCGGGGCACGCCTTTGCCACAGTCCTGCCCAGCCTGGCCGGTTTTGCCCTGGCCTTTATGCTGCGCCAGCTCCTGGTGGTCTTTAAAAACACCTTGATGTCCCACTTTGCCGGTAAGGCTGTCGAGAACTTCCGGGTGCAGCTGCTGGAAAAGTACGCCGCGATGGGGGCCCCTCTAATTGCTAAATACGGGACTGGTCACGCCGTGACCTCCCTGGTAGCCGGTCTGGACAATACCAAGAACTACTTCCAGCTCCTCTTGATTAAGATGTTTGACCTGAGCATTATTCCTTGGATTGTCCTGATTGCGATTACCTACTTTAACTGGATTCAGGGGCTCTTCTTGCTCCTGATTTTCCCGGTCATCATTATCTTTTTCATTATCTTAGGCCTGGCAGCGCAAAAGAAGGCTGACGATGAGTACGCTAATTTCAAAAACCTGAACAACCGCTTTGTGGACGGCCTACGGGGTCTGCCAACCTTGAAGCAGTTAGGGTTGGCCAACGCCTATGGTCGTGAAATTTATACAATTTCGGAAGATTACCGTAAGACCACGATGCGAACCCTGCGGATTGCCATTACCTCGACCTTTGCCCTGGACTTCTTTACGACCCTGTCGATTGCGGTCTTGGCGGTCTTCTTGGGGTTGGACCTGCTAAATGGTAAAACAATTCTGTTCCCAGCCCTTTCGATTTTGGTGCTGGCACCGGAGTACTTCTTGCCCCTGCGTAACTTTGCCGATGACTACCATGCGACCCTGGACGGGAAGAACGCTTTGACCGATGTGATGGCAGTCTTAAATCGGCCGGAACCGACTGACACCAAGCTGCTAAACTTGGATACCTGGCGTTCAGATAGTCAGTTAACCCTGAAGGATTTGGACTTTTACTATGAGGATGAGGACCAGCCCACTTTGGCTGACATCAGCTTCCGGGTAGAAGGGTATCAGCGGGTGGCCATTGTCGGCGAGAGTGGTTCGGGTAAGTCGACCTTGCTGAACTTGCTCGCAGGCTTTTTGGTGCCAAACGATGACGAAGTCATTGCGGTTAACCAGGAAATTTTGCCCCACCTTGACCAAGAGGACTGGCAAAAGCAGTACTTCTACATGCCCCAGTCGCCCTATCTTTTCCATGACACCCTCCGCAATAACCTGGTCTTCTATACGCCTGGGGTTGATGACGATGTCTTGCAAGAGGCCATCCAACAGGCTGGCCTCAAAGACCTGGTGGACAGCCTACCGGACGGTTTAGATACCATAGTGGGTGAGGGTGGTCGTCAGCTGTCTGGCGGTCAGGCCCAGCGCGTAGCCTTAGCCCGGATGCTCTTAGATCCTAGTCGGCGGGTCTTACTCTTTGATGAGCCGACCGCTCACTTGGATGTTGAAACTGAGCTGGACTTGAAGAAGAGTATGGCGCCGGTCTTTGACCAGCACCTGGTCTTCTTTGCCACCCACCGTCTACACTGGTTAAACCAGATGGACTATGTCCTGGTGCTTCGCCATGGCCACCTGGTTGAGCAGGGGACGCCGGCTGAGCTTCTAGATAAGTCAGATAGCCAGCTCAATAGTTTGCGCAGTGAACTGCAACAAGGATTGATTCATGAATGAATTTAAGAAAATGTGGCGGCATGACCGCTGGGTCCTCCCTTTTTTGCGTGAGCAAAAGGGTGGGGTCATCGGGTCGGTTCTGCTCAGTTTTGGGACCATTTTTGCCGCAGCAGCCCTGATGTTTGTCTCCGGTTTTCTGATTTCCCGAGCAGCCCAGCGGCCTAGTAATATCTTGTTAATCTACGTACCAATCGTGCTTACACGGGGATTTGGGATTGCCCGGCCAGTCTTTCGTTACGTGGAACGGTTGGTTTCCCATAACTGGGTGCTGAGGATTGTTTCCTTGGCCCGGCAGCGACTTTATCAGAGTGCAGCCAGCACGGCCAGCAGTATTCGTAGCCGCCTCCAGACTGGTCAGGTGCTTAGTCTCTTGGCCGACGACTTAGACCAGTTACAAAACTTCTACCTACGAACTCTCTTCCCAATTGGGGCCGGCATTATGCTTTATCTGGGCAGTAGTATCGGGATTGGGGTTTTAAACTGGCATTTCATGCTGGTTTGGATCCTGGTGCTGGCCTTTATTCTAATCTTGGTACCGATTTTTAGCTTTAAGATGAACCGGGCCGAGGTTCAGGACCAAAAGGAACTGCAAAGTCAACTCTATACTGAGGCGACTGATGCGATTCTGGGTATGCAGGACTGGGTCCTGTCTGGCCGTCAGGCTGACTTAGTTAAGGGGCAGGGCCGAGTAATGACGGCCTTAGCTGGGGTCAAGTACAAGGCGATGCGCTTTGGTTGGTGGCGTGATTTCACCATCCAGGGGGCAACGGTAATCTTGATGGTCCTTGTGCTCATCTGGTCTGATCAGCAATTTAAGACGGATTTTATCGCGATTAACTATATCGCCGCCTTCACCCTGGCGATTATTCCCCTGGTGGACACCTTCTTAAGCGTTAACCAGGGAGTCGGGGAGGCTTCTTTCTATGAGGACAGTATCACCCGCCTCAATGACCTGCCACCGGTTAAGCCAGCTGAATCAGCGATTAAGCTGCCAACTGACTCAACCATTCACTTTGACCAGGTGTCCTTTGCCTATCCCGGTGATGATAAAACCGTGATTAAGGACCTGTCCTTTGCGGTACAACCGGGTGAAAAACTGGCCCTGTTAGGCCGTTCTGGCGCCGGTAAGACCACGATTTTAAAGTTATTAGCCGGTGATGTAGTTCCAAGTTCAGGTCAGGTGACCATTGGGGACGTAGCCCCTAGTGACCTAAACGACCAGCTTTCAGAAGTAGTCTCAGTCCTTGACCAGCACACCTACCTCTTTGATACGACCATCTTGAATAATATTCGCATGGGAAATGTGAAGGCCACTGATGAACAGGTCAAAACTGCCGTTAAGCAGGCTGGTCTGGCTGACTTGATTGAGAGCCTGCCTGATGGTTACCAAACGATGATGTTAGAAGCCGGTCAGCGGTTTTCTGGTGGGGAACGGCAGCGGGTCGCCCTAGCCCGGGTCCTCTTACAAGATGCACCAATTGTTGTCCTGGATGAACCGACGGTCAGCCTGGATCCGAAGACTGAGTATGAGGTCCTAAACCAAATGTTTTCGGCCCTGGCTGACCGGACAATTGTCTGGGTGACCCACCACTTAACCGGGATTAACCGGGTTGATCAGATTGCCTTTTTGAAGGGCGGACACTTTGAGCTAACCGGAACGCCGACCGAACTTTACCAGGACAGTCCTTATTTCCGGGAGTTACTAGCCCTAGATCAGTTTTAATGCCTAAACGAAAAATCTTTACTATTCGAAAAAATAAGCTAGACCGGCGTAATCTCTGGCTGGCCCTGGGCATCTTGGCCTTTGTTCTGGTTGCCGTCGTCCGTGGCCAGCAAGACAGCCAGTTCAAGCCCCTGGCCGGGGACAACCCCCAGGCCAAGCGGGCCTGGATTAAGCAGTTAGTGCCGACCGCTCAGAATTTGCAGTTGCAAACCGGGGTCCTGCCATCAATTAGTATCGGCCAAGCTATCTTGGAATCGGACTGGGGCCAAAGTGACCTCGCCAGTCGCTACCATAATCTCTACGGGGTTAAAGCTAGTGCTGCGACCCCCAGCGTGGTCCTGCCGACCCAGGAATTTCAAAATGACCGCTGGGTGACAGTTGATGCCCGCTTTGCGGTTTATCCAAACTGGGCGGCTAGTATGGGCGCCCATGCCCGCTTGCTGGCCCATGGGACCACCTGGAACAGTCAGCAGTACCAGCACGTGATGGCGGCCCATGATTACCAGGAAGCGGCTCAGGCCCTGGTCAAGGATGGTTATGCCACTGATCCGACCTATGCTAACAAGTTAATTGAGGTGATTACCTACTGGCAGTTAGGCCAGTATGATTTACCCAAGTAAAAAAGACCGATTCTCAGGAATCGGTCTTTTGATTTGTATTCTGTTTTTCATCTAGGATTTGCTGGAGCAGTTTATTGGTAATTTCCTGCTGTTCTTGCATCCGCTGCATCTGGGCCAGGTAGTAGTTATAACCGAACTTTTCCTCGGGCCGCTCCGCTACCACGTTGTTAATAATCTGGATAATGGCAAAGAGGACCAGAGCCACCACAATCAGGGAAATTACTGACTGTAAAAAGGTGCTCAAGGGTGCGGTAATGATTTGCCACTGGAGGGGGTGTCCCGGCTGGAGCGCGATCCGAATGAAGTGACCAATGCCGGCGAAGAGGCTGATAAAGGTTTTGACAAAGTCAAAGAAGTTAGCCCCAATGACAACCCCGACGGCGGTTGCTAGGAAGTTACGGCCGAGGAAAAACTGCCGGAATTCCATGTAAGTGTTGTGTGAACGTTTGTTGAAATCGTCCACAATTTTGGGATGTTTCTTGGCCACGATTTACCTCCGATAGGCTTAAATTTATAGTGAAAATAATAGCAGCTTCAACCCAGGTCGTCAATGCTTTTTAGGGCCTCAAACCGGGATGATGCAAACTGGTGTTCGGCCCCAGATATGATAAAATAGGGGCAGCAAATTTTTAGTTGAGGAAGTTGATAACGTTGGCATCACTAACCGCAGGAATGAATGATAAGCAGGCCGAGGCCGTCGCCACTACCGAGGGACCGCTCTTGATTATGGCTGGTGCTGGCTCAGGTAAGACCAGGGTTTTGACCCACCGGGTGGCCCACCTAATTGAAGACATGGACGTGGCTCCTTGGCGAATTCTGGCCATTACCTTTACCAATAAGGCGGCCCGGGAAATGCGGGAACGAATTGGCCAACTGGTTGACCCCGAAATCGCCCAAAACATCTGGGTATCTACTTTCCACGCTCTAGCAGTCCGGATTCTACGACGGGACGGGGAACGGATTGGACTGAATCGGAACTTCACGATTATTGATACGAGTGCCCAGCGGATTTTACTTAAGCGGGTGATTAATGACCTGAACTTGGACACCAACCAGTACGACCCCCGGACGATTTTAGGCAAGATTTCCAATGCCAAAAACGCCCTGTTAACACCGGACAAGTACATTTCTCAGGCGCAAAATGCCTATGAAGAAACCATCGGTGAAATCTATCAGAACTACCAGCAGGCCTTAAAACAGGCCCAGAGTGTCGACTTTGATGACCTGATTATGCTCACCATTGACCTCTTTAAGGCCGCGCCGGATGTTTTGGAACGTTACCAGCAGCAGTTCCGTTACATTCACGTCGATGAGTACCAAGATACCAACGATGCCCAGTACCAGATTGTCCATATGCTGGCCGAAGGCTTCCGCAACCTGGCCGTGGTTGGGGATGCCGACCAGTCAATTTACGGTTGGCGCGGTGCCAACATGAATAATATCCTGAACTTTGAAAAGGATTACCCGGATGCCCAGACGGTCATGCTGGAGCAAAACTACCGTTCGACCCAGTCCATCCTCAGTGCGGCCAACGATGTGATTGCCCACAACCAGGAGCGGGTGCCCAAGAAGCTTTGGACCGAGAACGGCAGTGGGGACAAGATTAACTATTATCGGGCCCAAACCGAGCACGATGAGGCCAACTACGTCCTCTCCCAGGTGCAAAAGTTGCGCAAGGATGAAAAGCGGCCTTACAGTGACTTTGCCGTCCTCTATCGGACCAATGCCCAGTCCCGTAACATTGAAGAGGCGCTGATTAAGGCCAACATGCCCTATACCATTGTCGGTGGTCACAAGTTCTACGAGCGGCGGGAAATCTTAGACATTATGGCCTACCTGAGCCTGGTGGCGAATCTGGATAACGACGCGGCCTTCGAGCGGATTGTCAACGTGCCTAAGCGTAGTATCGGGACCACGACGATGAACCACCTCCACCAGTTTGCCCAACGGATGGGGATGTCTTACATGCAGGCCATTGACCAGATTGAACTGGCCCCAGAAATTCGGCCGGCAGCGGCTTCTAAGCTCTTGAAGTTCGCTGAAATGATTCGTCACCTCCACCAGCAGGCCGAGTTTTTAAACGTGACCGAACTGACTGAATTAGTCATGGAACAGTCTGGCTACCGCAAGGAACTGTCCAGTAAGAGTGACCCTGAGAGCCAGGGGCGCCTAGAAAACTTGGACGAATTCCTATCGGTCACCAAGGAATTTGATGACCGTTACGACGCCGATAGTGACGATGCGGTTGATCCGCTAACTGACTTTCTCGGTTCGACGGCTTTGATGAGTGACCTGGATAACTTTGAAGAAGGTGATGGGGCCATTACCCTGATGACCCTACACGCCGCCAAGGGTCTGGAATTCCCGGTGGTCTTTTTGATGGGTCTAGAAGAAGGGATTTTCCCACTGGGTCGGGCCAGTCAGGACGAGGACCAGCTTGAAGAGGAACGGCGCCTGGCCTACGTCGGTATCACCCGGGCCATGCAAAAGCTTTACCTAACCAACGCTTACAGCCGCTTGCTCTATGGTCGGACGCAGAGCAACCAACCTTCGCGTTTCATCGACGAAATTAGTCCCGAACATCTCAACACCGAATATAGTAGCAACCAGGACGTTAACCTGGCTTCCCGTCGTTTCCAGCAGGCCACGGCGACGACCTTCCAGGCCAAGTCCAGTCCAGTTCAAAAGCAGGCCGCTAGCACCACTGGCGCTGAGAAGGTCAGTTGGCAGGTCGGTGACAAGGTGACCCACAAGAAGTGGGGGATTGGGACCGTGGTGGCCGTCTCTGGCGGGGCCGATGACCAGGAGCTCAAGGTGGCCTTTCCAGATGATGGCATTAAGCAGCTGCTGGCTGCCTTTGCCCCAATTCAACGGGTGGATTAAGTAGCTGACTAACAGGAAATCGAGGTTTTTATGGCGAATTTGGAACCAGTTTCATCACTTACAACTGACCAGGCCCGGCAGGAAATTGCCGACTTGCAAGACAAGCTCACAACCTATGGGGTGGCCTACTATGAAAATGATGCGCCCCTGGTTGAAGACCATGTCTATGATGAGTTGTACAGCCGCTTGGTGGCCTTAGAGACTCGTTTTCCCCAATTTATTACCCAGGATTCTCCAACGCAAAATGTTGGTGGGGCCGAGACGAAGTCTGGCTTGAGCAAAGTGACCCACCCGGAACCCATGCTTTCGCTGGGGGATGTCTTTAGCCTTGAAGAGCTAGAAGAGTGGGAGCAGCGGACCGTCAAGGCCCTGGGTATGCAACCCAGCTACAACCTGGAATTAAAAATTGACGGCCTAGCCGTCGCTTTACGCTACGAGCAGGGTCAGTTAAAGCAGGCCTCCACCCGGGGCAATGGAGTGATTGGTGAAGATGTCACCGCTAATGTGATGACGATTGACCAAGTGCCAAAAACCTTGAAAGAACCGGTTGATATTGAGGTTCGTGGTGAGATTTTCATGCCTAAGGCCAGCTTTGCGGACCTGAATGAAAAACGTGAAGAGGATGGCCAGGAACCCTTTGCCAACCCCCGTAACGCCGCGGCTGGATCCCTCCGTCAACTCAACCCCAAGGTGACTAAGTCCCGTAAATTAGCGGCCTTTATCTATTACACTGCCCAGCCGGAAGTGATTGGGGCCAACACCCAAAGTGAACTGTTAACGCGCTTTGCTGAGCTGGGCCTGCCCACTGATACCCATAACCGGGTAATTGGCAAGATGGCCGAAGTCAAACCCTACCTGGATGAATATACTCAAAAGCGGGACCAGCTTTCCTATGGGATTGACGGGGTCGTGGTCAAGGTGAATGCCTTTGACCTAGAATACGACCTGGGCCACACCGTGAAAATTCCACGCTGGGCGATTGCCTACAAGTTCCCACCCGAAGAAGCCCAAACCGTGGTCCGAGACATTGAGTGGACCGTGGGCCGGACTGGGGCAGTAACACCGACCGCTGTGATGGATCCGGTCTTTTTGGCCGGCACAACCGTGCAGCGGGCCAGCCTCCACAACCCGGATTACCTGGAAGAAAAAGACGTGCGGATTGGCGACACGGTTACCTTGCACAAGGCTGGTGATATCATCCCAGAAATTGGCATGGTAATCGTCGAAAAGCGGCCTAAGGACAGTCAGCCTTACCAGATTCCGACGAAATGCCCGGCCTGTGGGGCACCCTTGGTCCACGTTGAGGGCGAAGTGGTTCTGCGCTGCATTAACCCCTTCTGTCCAGCTCAGATTCAAGAGCAGCTAACCCACTTTGCCTCCCGAAACGCCATGAATATTGACGGGATGGGACCACGGGTGGTGGCCCAACTACTGGCCGCTGACTACGTTAAAGATGTGGCCGGCATTTACCGGCTTACAGTCGAACAGCTCCTTAAACTAGATAAGTTCAAGGAAAAATCAGCCCAAAACCTCTACAATGCCATCCAGGCTTCCAAGGACAACTCCTTAGAGCGGTTGCTCTTTGGCCTAGGAATCCGCTTAGTTGGGGCGAAGGCAGCCCGCTTGATTGCCGAGCGCTTCTTAACCCTGCCTAAGATTGCAGCGGCCAAGGAGGATGAGATCGCCGAAATTGATGGCATTGGGGATGCCATTGCCGATTCAGTGGTCCAGTACTTTGACAAGCCTCAGGCCCAAAAGTTGATGGCTGAACTGGATCAGGTCGGCGTTAACCTGGAGTACCGCAACAATGAGCCCCAGGCCGATGAAAATTCGTTTTTCTATGGTAAAAGGGTTGTCTTAACTGGTAAACTAGAGTCTAGCAGTCGTTCCGGCATTGCCCGCTGGCTTAGCCGGCACGGGGCCGACGTTGTCGGTTCGGTATCAAGCAAAACTGACCTGGTCATCGCTGGTAAAGACGCGGGCTCCAAGCTACAAAAGGCGAAGGAGCTCGATATCCCGGTTTGGGATGAGGCGGAGTTTTTGACCGCCCAGCGCCAGGAATCATAACTAAGAGGAAAACCATGGTTAAGTTTTTGAAAAAAATTAGCGTGCGCGGCTATATCATTATTGCCGTTGTTCTGGGCATTTTAGCGGTCTTAGCCCTCTACTTCTTAAACGCTAATCAGGTTGGACCCAGCACCCAGAAAAAGAGTGGCGTCCAGCTGACCCAGAATTCACCAGGACAGTACCAGACCGTGATTAAAAACGGCCGCTACTTAGTCAGTGCGGCCCGGGGAATTACGGCCACGTCTGAGCCCAACAACTTGGATGTTAAGCAGTTCGAGTCATCCCTGCTAGACCTGTCAAAGTCCCACTTTAAGACCAGCCGTTATATCTTCCAGGAGGGGCAGTACCTGTCGGCTGACAAGGTTTCTGATTTGCTAGCCCGGCAGGACAAGGACCATGAGGATGGTTTGAACCCGAAGGATAACGGTAAGACCGACAGTTCCCGTGAACCCATCTACGTTCAGACCCTGACTGAACAGGACTTCATGACCAAGGATGGCGACAACCTTAAGCTAGCCGGCATGGTGGTCGGAGTGGCCATGAATACCCAGGACCAGTACCAAAAAGAGCAGTACGGTACGACTTATAGCCAAAATATTTCCGATGCCGATCGGATTGCCTATGGTAAGAAGATTGCCCCTAAGCTGCTCCAGCAAATCCGGGCCACTAGTGGTGTCAGCAAGGATGTACCGATTGTGATTGCCATGTATGCCAATGCACCGGCCGACTCGCTGGCGCCAGGTAACTTTTATGCTCAGGCCACGAGTAAGGATGGCAACAGTCTCTCATCCTGGTCAACCATCAGTGATAAGTCGATTGTCCTGCCTAAGGAATCAACCGATACTTCTAAGCTAGGGGACGATGAAAACAACGGCTTTGCCAACTTCAAGAATGACATTGCCAACTTCTTCCCTAACATTGCCGACGCGACGGCGGTGGCGAATTTCCATAACGACAAGCTATCCAGCATGAACGTGACGGTGACGACCCAGTTCTACAGTCAGACTGAAATCGACAGTTTCACCAACTACGTGGCTGCTTCAGCCTTGAAGTTCCTACCAAATACGGTTCCGGTGCGGATTGTCATCCAAACCGCTAACGAGGTTCAGGCAATCTTGACTCGCAAGACTGACGACAAGAGCTTTAGCGTCACAACCTTATAAAATAAAAAACCGACCATTAAGGTCGGTTTTTTAGTGGTTAACGATTAGCAAGGTCAGGGTTAGAAAGGCGATCGAACACAGCGGCTGCCAGGTCGTGAAGTAGCGCTTGTTAAACTGGAAGAGGAAGACTGGTAGGCTGAACAAGATGGCCAGTAGGGCGCTGAAGTGAAAGCCAAGTTGCACCAGGGCCGCAATCCAATAAACCGCCAGGGTGACCAGACTCAACAACCGCCCGCGCGCATTGGGCAAGAAAAGCGGGGTAAAGAAAAAGAGGAAGGCGTAGAGGACTAACCAGGACTGGCCGACAAAGCTGTCGGTCAGGTAGTTATTGGCCAGATAGAAGAGGGAAACCGGCACGGCATAGGTCGATAGGACGCTAAAGACGATTAGACCCAGTCCGTTTTTTAGGCGGAGGATGTTTTGCGGTAGCAGAATCAACAGGGTGCTAAACAAGAAGAGCAGGGTGGCAATCTCAAACCGGCTGCGAACTTGGGGGTTGAGCATAACCACCATGCTCAGGGCCCAAAGGACATAGGAGCCCCGACCCTGGAAGCGGTTTTTAATCAGAAGGGCAACTGAAAGACCGCAGCTGAGACTATAAATTAAGAGGGTCCAAAGTTGCCACTGTTCAGCCCGATTAAAGATATCGGGATGGGCCAGGGCCTGTTGCCACCAAATTAGGTTAAGGCCTAAGACCATGCCAGCAATGTTTAACCATTTCTTCTGGTTAGCGGTTAGGCTAAAGCCCCGATTATTCATCCTAGTTTGCAAGTGTTGCCCGGTTGCTGGCATGTTTTAAAACCCCTCATTTGAAAAAATTGCTTTTTTCTATTTTATCATGTAAAATTAGCCAATGTAATTAAATACCTATCAAGAGCAGGCGAGTGATACAGCACGATGACCCTGCACCAACCGGCAACTCGCACGGTGGTCCTTCTGTAAGATAGACGACTTTAGCGCAATCGTTTATCGATTGCGCTTTTTTAATGCCATGGAGGGCAGTAACGATGACTAAATATTTCACTTCTGAATCGGTGGCCAACGGCCACCCTGATAAAATCGCCGACCAGATTGCGGACGCCATCTTAGACGCGGTCTTAGCCCAGGACCCCCACGCCCGTGCGGCCATTGAGGTCACGACTTCAACCGGGGATGTTTCGATTTTTGGGGAACTGAGTACCAGCGCCTACGTTAACATTCGTCAGATTGCCACGGATACAGTGCGCGCGATTGGCTATGACCAGCCCGAACTTGGTTTCTCAGCTGACTCAATCAACGTCTCTAATAAAATTGTTGAGCAATCTGCTGACATCGCCCAGGCAGTTGACCGAGCTGAAGACGACCCGGACCAACTGGGTGCCGGTGACCAGGGGTTAATTTACGGCTATGCCACCAACGAAACGGCAAACTACCTGCCCTTAGCTTTGACCCTTTCCCACCAGTTGATGCGTCGGATTCGCGATGTCCGTGAAAGTGGGGACCTGCCATACCTGCGGCCAGATGCTAAGGGAGAAGTCACGGTTCAGTACAACGATGCTGGCCAGGTGGAGCGGATTGCGGCCGTGGTCCTATCAACCCAGCACGATGACCAGGTGAGCCTAGAGCAGTTGCGCAAGGATGTTAAGCGCGAAGTCATTGATGCCGTTTTGCCCGATGACCTGGTTGATGCCGAGACCAAGTACTATATCAATCCTTCCGGTCGCTTTATCTTGGGCGGTCCCCAGGCGGATTCTGGTTTAACTGGACGGAAGATTATCGTCGACACCTATGGTGGGGCAGCCCATCACGGGGGTGGTGCCTTCTCTGGTAAGGACGCGACCAAGGTTGATCGTTCCGCTGCCTACTATGCCCGGTACGTGGCTAAGAACTTGGTGGCGGCCGGCCTAGCTGACCGCATCGAAATCCAGGTGGCCTATGCCATTGGGGTTGCGGCCCCGGTTTCACTCAACATTGAAACCTTTGGGACCGAGCACGTGCCCTTGGATGTTATCTATGACACGGTTGACCGTTTCTTTGATTTCCGGCCACTGACCATTATTAAGGAATTGGACCTACAGCGGCCAATTTACCAGCAGACTGCTGCCTATGGCCACTTTGGCCGTACCGATGTGGACCTGCCCTGGGAAGCCCTGGACAAGGTCGATGATATCAAGGCCAGCCTTAAATAAAAAAGCCGATGCTTTTATGCATCGGCTTTTTTAATGGCCAGCGGGTAGGTACCGGTCTTAACGGTAAAGGAGAAGGTCCCAGTGCCTAAGAGATTACCATCGGCCCGGGCCGTTTCAATGTCGGCGATATGGACCTTGGCCTGGCTGCCCAGGTCAACGGTGGTTTCGTTTTGATAGGGGTGCTTTTCCCGTTTTAACAGGCGGTTGAAGTAGGTCTTAATCATCGTCCAGATGTCTTGCTGTTCAACCAGCTTGGCCTGAATCTGACCGCACTTTTCATCATTAATTAGGCTAAAGCGATAGAGCTGCCGATAAGTGAGATAGCGCCGGTCTAACGAAATGTTAACCGGGAAGGTCACCGGACCATCCGAGGTTTGAAAGAGGTGCCACAGCCGCTTTAAGAGCTGCCAGAGCCCACCACCGTCATTACTGGTAGTCAGGTTGTCACTGGCGGCCTTGCTGACGATGGTTAAGTCACTGACGACAAAGCGGGTAATCCGGTGGGGGACATCGCCGGTAATCACCAGCAAGGGGCGATCGGTCGGCTGACCATCGGCTAGGGCGGCCGAAAGGGCGTCGGTCACTGATGCCAGGCTTGGTTTGGCACCCGGATCAACCTGGATAATGGGCAGCTTGTCTGAACGCCGGACAGTCAAAACTCCGTTTAGGAATTGGCTAAAAACGGTCGAGTCAGCCAGTACCAGGACGCAAGCATCGTTGTCGGTAATGGTCTTGGCCCACTTTTTACCTTGGAAAAAGGCCGTGGACGGTTGGTTAACTTCCTGCCAGTCAGCTAATTGCTGACTGGGAATTAGATTTTTTAAAGTCGATTGGTCGCGGTCTGGCAGGGAACCGTGGGCATCTGAGTGCACAATCACGTAGTACTTAGTCATTTTTGAAAACTTTCATATGAAGATTTGATCAGATAACCGCCAGGCTGCCTTGCCGGTATTTTTAACCTAGGAAGTGGCGGAGTTGGGCCATCCGGTTAATCAGAGCCGTGATGGCAATCGGAGCACCATCCTTAAATTCAACCACCTGTAGGGCGATTTCACCGTGTTGGCGCTCAGCTAAGTTTTGGGGACCAATTTCAAAGTGGAAGGCCTTTTGCAAGATATCGATATCTTCAGCCACTTCTCCCCAAGCCTTGGTCTCAGTCTTGAGGATTTCAAGGGCATCCAGGTTGACATAGCGGGCTAATTCAGTGAAGTCCTCCTCCATGCTAGGGTAGTACTTCTTCAAGACGGCTAACTGGTGGTCAGACAGGCTGGCCAAGGCCCGGCCAAAACCGATAAATTCTGGTGGCACGCCGATTGAATAGAAGGCACCGGTGAAGTTGATGGCCCGGGGCAGTTCAATGTTGTCCACTGAACGGGAATAGCCCAGTACCCCGACGTGCTGACGACGGTCACGGCGCTTAGGGAAGGCCTTAAAGATTGGCTGCATGTCCGGCACAATCTGATCTAGGGTATGGCGGTAGAAGTCGGCTGATTTCTGAGCAATCTCAGTCAGCACTTTTTCATCTTCAGGGTCAATCTTAATTGCTTCAACCTTAGGCAGGTGCTCCTTTAGGTAGGCGATGCCAGCCTTGGTTTCTTCAATACTGAAATCATAGCGGAAGGCCGACTGGACCGTAGCAGTCCGGACGCCGGGGAACTCACGGACATAGCGTTCTACCCGACGAGGGGAGAGGCCACCACGGAAGATGGCTGATCCAGTTCCGGAAATTGGGTAGATTTCAATGTTTTCTTCTTCAGCAAAGCGGTGCAAGCGGGCCAGGGCCAGTTTGTTACCAATGATAGAAGACATGAAGCCAGCTGAAAGGGCTGAATCAGAACCCGCCAAAAAGACCCGGAGGTGCTTAGGCCGGAAGCCAAAATGCTTTTCATGCAGGTCGAGGTATTCCTTTAGAATTTCAGGGGCGTGGTACTGGGTTTCGAAATCCTCAAAGAGAGGAATCATTTCGATGTAAGAACTGTTGTCTTCATCAGGTGTGAAGGTGGCATCCTTAAACTTGGCCAACTTTTCAAAGAGGGTCTGCATTTCCAGGATTTGGTCGGCCCGCTGCGCCATTGGTAGGATGGCTTCAAAAAGAGGGCGCTGGTCAAAGCCTAGGTCATTAGCAAAGTCTTCTGAACTCAAGAAGGCGGTCATGGCCTGCATCAAGTTGTAGCCCTTCTCTTCCCAGATGTTAGGGAAACGGAAGGTCAAAAACTTGTCCCGGCCCAGTTGGTGTTCTTTGAAATAGTCGTAGTGTGTGCTAAAAAGTCGGTCGATGACGGCTGCATCGGCATGCTTACCTTCCCAGTCCCACATGTACTCGTCAACGTCGAGAATCTTGTAGTTTTCATAGGCTTCCGTGGTTTCACGGTAGGCGCTAATGAAAGGCTGCTGGGAGGTATCCCAGAAGGGGGCATTGGCATTATCAGGATGCTGGGTACCCATTATCGTTGGAATTTTTCGTTCGGTCATGCACACTACTCCTTTTCAATCTGATTCAATCTAATGGCTGTTAGGACACAGCCAGTCACTTGTAACTACCATAATAGCAGACTTTAAACTAAAAAAGGCGCCCGCATGTCAAGTTTTGCGGACACCTAAATATTTTTTTAAACCATAATCAACATTGGTAAAATCATGGGTTTACGAGCGGTTTCATCAAAGAGATAACGGGACAGGTCGTCGATAATCGCTTGGCGGATATCAGACTCACTGGCCTTTTTACTGTTCATGACCCGGCGAATGGTGCTAAAGACCACCCGGCGACCATCGTTAATCAGTTCACCGGACTCACGCATGTAAACGAAGCCACGGGACAAAATGTCAGGACCCGAAAGGATTTCCTTGTGGTCCATGTTAATGGTTGCCGTAACAATCACCAGACCATCCTGGGACAGTTTCTGACGGTCGTGTAAGACGACTGAGCCAATGTCACCAATCCCAGAACCGTCGATATAAGTATCTTCGGCAGGGAAGTGCCCAGCGACCCGGCTACCTTCACCATCCAAGGCCAAAACGTCACCGTTTTGCAGGATAAAGGTGTGGTCGGTGGGGACCCCTAGCTCATGGGCCAGGCCAGCGTGGACCTTCAACATCCGGTATTCACCGTGGACGGGCATGAAGTACTTGGGCTTCATCAGGGCCAGCATCAACTTCTGTTCTTCTTGACCACCGTGACCGGAGGTGTGAATGTTGTTGAGCTTACCGTGAATAACGTTAGCGCCACCTTCTTCCAACTTGTTAATCACCGCATTAACAGAGCCGGTGTTACCGGGAATAGGGGAGGATGAAAAGATAACGTTATCCTTGGGCTTCAAGCGAATCTGCTTGTGGGTACCCTCGGCAATTCGGGCCAGGGCAGCCATTGACTCTCCCTGGGAACCAGTCGATAGAATCAAAAGTTCATCATCGGGGATGTTTTTGATTTGGGACTGTTCAACCAGGTACTCATCGGGAATGTTTAAGTAACCCAGGGCCCGACCATTGGTCATGGCCGATTCCATCGAGCGGCCAAAGACCGCGATTTTACGGCCGTGGGCAATGGCTGCATCAGTTGCCATCCGAATTCGGTTCATGTTTGAAGCGAAGGTGGCAAAGATAATCCGCCCGTGCTGCAGCCGGTCAAAGATATGGTTAACCGACTTAGCAACCCAGGCTTCTGACTTGGTCCATTCGGGCCGTTCCGCGTTGGTTGAGTCACTCATCAGCAGCAAAACCCCGTCATGACCGATACGGGCCATTGACCATAAGTTAGGTGGCTGCTTGGTGGTTGGGGTGAGATCGAACTTGAAGTCACCAGTTTCCACGACCGTACCCACCGGGGTGTGCACGGCAACCCCAAAGACATCGGGGATAGAATGAGTGGTCCGGAAGAACTCGACGCTGACCTTGTCAAAGTCAAGGACCGTACCATCGGTGATTTCGTGGAGCTCAACCCGGTTAAGCATCTGCTTTTCTTCGAGTTTGTTTCTGATTAAGGCCATGGCTAGTGGGCCGGCATAAACGGGTACATTGACGGCCTGCAAAAAGTAGGCAATGGCGCCAATGTGGTCTTCGTGTCCGTGAGTAATTACCAGCGCCTTGACCCGGTCAATGTTTTCGACCAGGTAGGAATAATCAGGGATGACGTAATCAATACCGAGTAGTTCGTCTTCGGGGAATTTGATACCGGCATCCACAACGATAATCTCGTCCTGGTATTCGATACCATAGGTGTTTTTACCAATTTCCCCGAGGCCGCCTAGGGCGTAGACGCCAACCTCGTTGGGTTTGATGTCAACAGTGTTCGCCATAGTTAAAACTTTGTAATCTCAAAGTCAGGGCTGGCTTGCTCATAGGTCAATGATTTGTCAGATAACTCTTCGATGTGCTCCACGTTATAGTTAGTGTTTGCTTGAACCTTGGCCATGGCATCAGGCAGGTCAGTTGCCTCGATGTACATGGAATGGGTTTCTTCACGCTTAGGATTGCGGTCAGGATCTTCTTGGAAATATACTTTAAATACCACAATAACCTCCAGTTTCTATTTTTATTTTTTATCACGAACGAAAACCTTATGGTTCAGTATACCATAGTGGGCTTGCCAAATGGCGGTCAATTAAGACTGGTAGCCCAAAAGGGGCCGGTCACTACCGCCCGAGTAGTGCAAGCCTTTTTCTAGTTAAAATCTAGGGAATAACCAGGTTGGTTAGGCCCAAAATCTTTGCCCAATCCGTGTTTTTACGCCCTCTTTCTGGTATACTCGCTATACATAATCTTATTGAATAAAGAGGAATTTAGCTCATGGCAATTGGCATGAATGATTTGAAGACTGGTTTGACGATTGAATACAACAATTCAATCTGGCGTGTTTTGGAATTCCAGCACGTTAAGCCAGGTAAGGGTGCAGCCTTTGTGCGCTCAAAGTTGAAGAACCTGCGGACCGGGGCCGTTCAGGAAGTCACTTTCCGTCCTGGTGATAAGTTCGAACAGGCTGACATTACGACCCGTCCAATGTCATACCTATATGAAGAAAACGGTGGCCGGGTTTTCATGGACACTGAAACCTATGAACAGATCAACATCCCAGATGACAATCTGAAGGATGCCTTGAAGTTTATGTTGGAAGGTATGGAAGTTAAGATTACCATGTTTGGTGGTGAAATCCTGGGTGCTGAGTTGCCATCCACGGTCAACTTGAAGGTCACTGAGACCCAGCCTGGTATCAAGGGCGCTACCGCCACTGGTTCCGGTAAGCCAGCTACTTTGGAGACCGGGGCCGTGATTACGGTTCCTGACTTCGTCAAGGAAGGCGAAACCATCATCGTCAACACCGATGAAGGTGCCTACAAGGGTCGGGCCTAAGTTTTAGGACGGTATTAATCGTTATTAGCAGTATTTTAGGGGTTTAAAATGGTTGGAAGTATTAAAAATCGTGCGGTCGGCAGTCACAACTTTACCCTGCCAACCCACAATGACATTGCTGGGGTTACTCAGGTTACGCCTGGGGCACTGCAGACCATTGCCCAGGGTGCCATTGAAGAAGTGCCAGGTGTCTATGCGATGCGTGGTAGTCTGACTGACAGTTTTAGCAAGGTCTTTGGGGCCAAGATGTTTGGCTCTGGCGTTGAACTCAGCCAAGACGAAGAAGGTTTGGTAATTGACGCCTTTGTCTTCTTGGATTATGGGGTGACAGTCCCTCGGGTGGCTTTGGCTGTCCAGCAGGCCGTGATTGGCCGCCTGAAGAACCAGACCGGTTTGACGGTTAGCCAGGTTAATGTTGAGGTTTCTGGCATTGTGCCGGTAAAGGATAGCCACCAGGTTGATCCTAACCACCTCTTTGATGAGACCGAGGTAAGCGAGTGATGACTGAGACGACCCGTCACAGTGAGCGTCAAGCTGCCTTTCAGATTCTGTTCAACCTGGCCCGTTATGGCCAGGGGACTGACCGGCAGACGGTTTACAACTTGGTTTTGGGTGACCAGCAGCCCAGTGATTTCTTAAATACCATGGTGGAGGGTGTTTTGAACAATACCGCTGACCTGGATGACTTGATTAAGCCCCATCTCAAGGCTGGTTGGTCACTGAAGCGGATTAGCACCACTGACCTGGTTATTTTGCGCTTGGCCCTTTATGAGCTGACCATCCTCAAGGACAGCCCTTATAAGGTCGTTGTTAACGAGGCGGTTGAGCTGGCCAAGGATTTTGCTGACCCAGAAGATGCCAAGTTTGTGAACGGCTTGCTGAAAAATTTTGCACCTGAAACTTAACGATTTAGTTCAAAATACCCAGCTTGCTGGGTATTTTTTATCGTTTTAGTAGAAAGAGGAGTTTTAAGACATGGCAATTTATGATTCCAGCCGTAAGCGGGCCGCCAGCTATGACAGCCACACCCATTTAAACGATGACAAGCTTTTCCATGACGTGGCCGCTTATGTCGGCCGGGCCCACGAATTTGACGTCATGCAGATGAACGTGGTTGGCTATGACGCCCTGGGAAACCAGCGGGCCTTGGAGATTGCCCGCAAATATGAGGGCATCCAGGCGGTCTTGGGTTACCAGCCCGAAGACAGCGTGGATTTTGATCAGGCCGCCCAGGATACGTTGGCTAAGCAGTTAAAAGACGACCAGGTGGTTGGCGTGGGGGAGACCGGCCTGGATTATCACTGGGATACGCCGGTTGATGTCCAGATGGCAGCCTTCCAGACCCACCTGGACCTGGCTAAGAGTCTAGACTTGCCGGTTATCATTCACAACCGCGAGGCCTTTCAGGATGTTTATGACCAGCTGAAGGCCAGCCAAATTCACCGCGGGGTCATCCACAGTTTTTCAGGTACCCCGGAACAGGCCCAGGCCTTTGCCGACTTAGGTTTTTACATTTCCTTTAGTGGGGTGGTCAGCTTTAAGAAGGCACCCGAAGTCCGGGCTGCTGCCCAGGCCTTACCCCATGACCAAATCCTAGTTGAAACCGACGCGCCCTACCTGGCCCCCGTCCCTAAGCGGGGCCAAACTAACGAGCCCGCCTTTGTGGCCTATGTCATCGATAGCTTGGCCGAAACCCTGTCAATGACCGCTGACGAAGTGGCCGATTTTACCCGGCAAAACGCCCAGCGCCTCTTTTTAAACCATGACTGACATAGTGCCTATTCGTGAATTTATCGTGGTTGAGGGCCGGGCGGATACCCAAAATCTCAGTCGGGCCGTGATCGCGGACACGATTGAAACCGGGGGGAGTGCCTTAAATGAAGTCACCCTGGACCGGATTGCACAGGCAGTCAAAACCCGCGGGGCGATTGTCCTGACCGATCCGGACTTTAATGGCCTGCGACTTCGCCAAAAAATTTTAGCAGCGGTACCTGGCTGTCTAGAAGCCTTCATTAGTCAAGACCAGGGGCGGGCGGCCCGGGATAATCCCCACAAGTCCTTGGGGGTTGAGCATGCCAGTCCGGCTGTGATTCAGGCGGCCTTAGCAGCAGTGGTCCACCCGAGTTCAGCCGGGCTGGCTTCAGATATTGACCGGGATTTTCTGCTCCAGGCGGGTCTCTTGGGCGGTCCGGCGGCGAGTGCTAAGCGGCAGCTAGTCGGTGAGCAGCTGCATCTGGGCTATAGTAATGGCAAACAGTTCTACCGCCGCCTGAGGGCTTATGGTTATCAACAGGCCGATGTCTTAGCGGCTTTGAAAGGAAAGTAAATGTCCAAATCAATTGATATTGGCAGTCCAACCCGGACTCAGGCCATCTTAAATGAGTACGGTTTGCGGGCTAAGAAGAAGTTGGGCCAAAATTTTTTGACCGACGGCAATGTCTTGGCCCATATCGTCGATACGGCGGCAGTAACTGATACGGATCTGGTAGTTGAGATTGGACCCGGCATCGGGGCCCTAACTGAGCACTTGGCCCGTCAAGCCCGGGACGTTTTAGCGGTGGAAGTTGACCCCCAGATGATTGAAGTGCTGGATGAGACCATGCTGCCTTACCAAAACGTCCACGTGGTCGAGGCCGATGTCTTAAAAACCAACCTGGCTGACCTAGCCCAGACAGCCTTTGGTCAGGCGGGCCCCTTAAAAATTGTTGCTAACCTGCCGTACTACATCACCACGCCGATCTTGATGCACCTCCTGGCGGCCGGTTTGGACTGGACAAACATGGTGGTGATGATGCAAAAAGAAGTGGCTGAACGCCTATCGGCCCCAGTTGGCAGCAAGGAATACGGCGTTTTGACCCTGATGCTGACCTACTATGCCCGGGCCGAACTAGCCTTTATCGTGCCGGCCCGTTCCTTTAGCCCAGCACCCAGGGTGGATAGTGCCGTCGTCAAGTTAGTGCCGATTAGGGACGGTGAGACGGTTGAGAATCCAACCGCCCTCTTTGACCTGATTAAGGCCTGCTTTGCCCACCGGCGCAAGAGCTTGTGGAACAACTTATTGCAACGTTATGGGAAGGCCCCGGACACCAAGGAGCGCCTGACTGCGGCCTTGTCCCAGGCCGAAATTGACCCAGGAATCCGGGCTGAACGGTTAACCCTAGCTGACTTTATCCGGCTTTACCGGGCGGTACAGGCATAAACAGTTGTCAATTAGGCATAGTTGACAAGTGCGAGGGCCTAAATTTGAGAAAAATTTAATATTGTGCTAAACTGGTATATGTCTTTACGCGAAAGGTGGAGTACTAAATGCCAACGAATTTAGCAGATATAAAATCCCAGCTGGAGGCTCACGTAGGTGAAGAGGTCACGGTCGTATCACAGGCCGGCCGCAAGAAGGTAACGGAACGCTCAGGAATTTTACGTTCAACCTTCCCCTCCCTCTTCGTCGTCGAATTGAATGATGAGACACGTTTTGACCGGGCATCTTATAGTTATACCGATATCTTAACGAAGAATGTCGCTATTACTTTTGCTGACTAGCAGCTGTTGTCAAAAAAGCCCCAAAAGGGGCTTTTTTTTATCAAGAAAATGAAGCAGATTTATGCAGTGAGGCAAAGCGATGAATAAGCAGGTCTTGTACGCCGTGCTGACCCTGGCCCTGATTCCAATCGGTTGTGCCCTGGTTGCTTGGCATATCCTGGCCCATCCGGCGACGGTTCAATCAGCTCGGGTCCGGGTGGTGAGCGATAACTGGGCCCTGACCAGTTTAACAACCAGTCTAGCTGGTAAGCGTACGCAGATTGATACTTTTACTGGACCCATTAATAGCGGTCATGAACAAAATCGACTCCAAGAGGCCGAGCTGGTTTTGGCGGCTGGCCACCAGGATGAACTGATTAGCAAGGTGGACCAGTGGACCCTAAAACCTAAAATCACGATTGCCAGTGATTACCAGGAGCCAGCTGGCCCCAATGTTCCCTGGTTAGATCCAGATTTCACCAAGCGCCTCACCGGGGCGCTAACGGATGATTTGGCCGATGTCGACCCGCATAGCCGGGATACTTACTTGCAGAAACAGACTAAGGTTAATCAGACCCTGACTCAGTCGATTAAGGTTAAGGATCAGATTAAAAAGGTGGCCCAGGGGCAAACTTACCTGAACCTGGGGAACCGGGATTGGACTGACTTGGGCTTCTTGGGCTTGAAAAAGCTGAGTCAGCCCAGTCCTGACCAGTGGGATGATGATGCTTGGAATAACTTTAATACCGTCTTATCCCAGGGCCAGGTCAAATTCCTATTAATTGACCAGGACAGTGCGCGCAGTGCTGATGGTCAGCTGGTCCTTTCACAGGCGGCTCAGGCCGGGGTACCAACCCTGATTTGGCAGGACTACGGTAACGGTTCAACTAGTTTTTTGAACTGGCAGTTACAGAAATTGAAGTTGATTCAAACCACCCTTGATGGGACAAAGAAGGAATAAATTATGGTGACAATTGCAGCCCGTGATTTGGGTATCCGCTACGGCAAGACCAGTATCTTGTCGGATGTTAATTTTCAAATTCAGTCTGGTTCCTTCGTGGTCATTTTAGGGGATAACGGGGCCGGGAAAACCAGTCTGATTCGTACGATTTTAGGGCAAACCCAACCCAGTACCGGGACGTTAACCGTCCAGGCCGAAAAGATTGGCTACGTGCCTCAATTTCGATCGATTTCAGCTGATTATCCGCTGAGTGTCCGCGACTTTGTCGGTCTCGGCTTTAATCAGCCAGGTCGGCTCTGGTTTAATGCCCAAGAAAAGGCAGCGATTCAGGCGGCCATTAAACAGGTTGATTTGGCGGATCTAGCTAACCATCGGCTGGGCCTGTCTTCAGGTGGGCAAAAGCAGCGGGCCTTTGTCGCCCAGGCCCTGGCCCAAGAGCCAGATCTCTTAATCTTAGATGAGCCGACGGCGAGCCTAGATGAGAAGCACAGTCTCGCCCTGGTAAAAATGGTGCGCCGCCTGCAACAGGAGCGGGGGCTGACCGTTTTGTGGATTACCCATGATACCCAGTGGATTAACGACTATGCCGATGACTATCTCTGGTTGGCCCACTGTGACCTCAAGCAGGGTAAGATTGCTGATTTAGCGCAGGATGTGCCCGGTGGTCACCGCCAGGAGGTTAACCATGTTTGAATATAGCTTTATGCAAAATGCCTTTATGGCGGGAACCGTGGTCAGCATTGTGGCCGCGGTGGTGGGGACCTTCGTGGTTGCGCGTAACTATGCCTTTTTGACCCACTCATTGAGTGAAATTGGTTTCGCCGGGGCCGCCTTTGGCTTTTGGATTGGTTGGCCACCGCTCTTGGGGATGATGGCGGCCACCTTTTTGTCGTCTCTATCGATTGGAGCCTTAGATTCCCGCTATACCAAGCGGGACAACGTGACCAGTGCGGTCTCAGCCCTGGCAATTGGATTAGGCATCCTATTTTTAGCCCTGGGACACACTGCAACCAGCGCCGCGACCGGAATTCTCTTTGGTTCGGTGCTAGGCATTAGCCACTTTGATCTGCTGGTCTTACTGGCTCTGGCCCTGGTAGTTCTGCTAGTGATGTTGGTTGACTACCGGCCCCTGCGTCAGTTGGCCTTTGACGAGGCTGGTATTTATCGCGATAGCTGGTCAGTCCGGATTACCAAGTATCTCTTTTTGGCCGTGATTGCCTTAACGGTTAGTATTTCGGCCCAGCTAGTCGGCTCACTTTTAATCTTTGTTTTGATTACCCTGCCGGCCGCCAGTGCCAAGTACTGGGTGACCGGGGTAGCCCGGCTGATGGCCGTGGCGGTCGCCTTTGCCCTCTTTGGGACCTGGATGGGTCTAACCCTGGCCTATTTGACCAACCTGCCCACCAGCTTCTTTATCGCGACCATTGAGGTGGCGATTTATCTCCTATCCCTGTGGAGCTTCCGCCAGCGGGCCTGAAGCGGGCTTGACGATACCCGGCTAAATACCGAACGTTCGTTTTTCTAAACAAATCGTGGTATAATTTTTCCTAATGTAAACAAGTAAAAGGGGGATGCTCGCTAGGCGAGTGTTGCACAAAAATGAAAACAAGACGCTCTGATCGATTGGTAGACATGGGACGCTACCTACTGGAAAATCCACGGGAGTTAGTTTCCCTGTCTTTTTTTTCGGACCGCTACCAATCAGCTAAGTCCTCAATTTCAGAAGACCTAGCCATTATTAAGCGCACTTATGAGGAGCGGGGGACCGGTCTAATTAAAACCGTGCCCGGTGCCGCTGGTGGGGTTCGCTTTGTTCCTTACATGGAACCAGCCGAGGCCCAGGAATTTATTGCTGAAATCCAGACCCTGGTGAGTGATGACGACCGGGTTTTGCCGGGTGGTTACGTTTACCTTTCTGATTTATTGGGCAGCCCCCGGATTCTCCGGCAGGCAGGCCGCTTAATTACTAGTCAGTACCTGGATACGCCAATTGATGCAGTTATGACCGCGGCTACCAAGGGGGTGCCCCTGGCTCAAGCTGTCGCCAACCAGCTCAACGTCCCCTTTGTGATTGTCCGTGACGATGCCAAGGTCACTGAGGGTCCAATGGTTTCGGTCAATTACCTAACTGGTTCTTCCAAACGGGTTGAAAAAATGGCCCTGTCCCGCCGGTCACTCAAGCCCGGCTCCCGGGTTTTGATTGTCGATGACTTTATGAAGGCTGGTGGTACCATCCAGGGGATGCAAACCCTGGTGCGCGAGTTTGAAGGTACGGTGGTCGGTACGGCTGTCTTTGCCGAAGGCCGTTCCACGGTTCGTTTGCTAGACGACTTCACGGCCCTCTTGCACGTGGAAACCAACTTAGACAGTGGGCAGCCAATCTTAGTACAGCCCGGTAACTACGCTGAGGAAATTTATGGTCAAGGAGAGGCCCAATGAGTGAGAAGGATGTCAATGTAATTGTTTTAGCGGCTGGGAACGGTTCCCGGATGCGTTCTAACCTACCCAAGGTTTTACACAACGTGGCGGGTAAGGCCATGATTGACTGGGTGTTGGATGCCGTTTCACCGCTTCATCCCGCTCAGCTGATTACGATTACCGGGGTTGGCGCCCAGGCCGTTAAGGCCCACGTCGGTGACCGCAGTGACTTTGTTACCCAGGAAAAGCAACTGGGAACCGGTCATGCCGTCCAGCAGGCCTATCCCCAGTTAAAAAATAGCCAGGGCGTGACCCTGATTATGGCCGGGGACACGCCTATGTTTCGGACCGAAACCCTGTCCGACCTGGTCGCCGAGCACCAACGGTCCAACAGTGCCGTTACGGTCTTAACCGCCCTAGCTGAGGATCCAACCGGCTATGGTCGGATTGTCCGCGGTGATGATGGCTCCGTCTTAAAGATTGTTGAACAAAAGGATGCCAGTGTAACTGAGCGTCGGATTCGTGAAATCAACACCGGGGTTTACGTCTTTGATAACCAGTTGCTCTTTGATGCCTTAACCCGGGTGAAAAATGACAATGTCCAGGGCGAATTTTACCTGCCTGATACCTTGGATATCTTGCGCCAGGCCGGTCACACAATCCGGGCTCACCAGTTGCACGATTTCACCGAATCACTGGGCGTTAACGACCGGGTGGCCCTGGCCGTGGCCAATGAGACCATGTTTCAGCGGATTAACCGCCAGCACATGTTAAACGGGGTCGAGCTGGTTGACCCTAAAAACACCTATATCGACGCTGGGGTCGTGATTGGCCAAGATACCCTGGTCGAACCAGGAGTGACCATCCAGGGTCAAAGCGTGATTGGCGCTGATAGCACCATTACCCATGGCTCGCGCATCTTAGACAGTCAGATTGGTGACCGGACGACGGTGACCAATTCTCAAATTGAAGCCTCAGTGGTGGGGGATGATGTGACTATCGGTCCTTACGCGCACTTACGGCCAAATGCCGAATTGGCTGACAAGGTTCACATCGGCAATTACGTGGAAGTCAAGAGCGCCCAGATTGGCGAGGCTAGCAAGGTTGGTCATCTGACCTATGTTGGGAATGCCACGGTTGGTAAGGACGTCAACATTGGTGCCGGTACCATCTTTGTTAACTATGACGGCGTGCATAAGTTCCACACCGAAGTTGGGGACCGAGCCTTTATTGGGTCCAATACCAAAATTATTGCCCCGGTTAAAATTGGAGACGAAGCCATTACGGCGGCGGGTTCAACCATTACCGATGATGTGCCCAAGCACGCCATGGGAATTGCCCGTGGCCGCCAGCAAAACAAGGCCGATTTCTGGGATCGGATGCCCCATAAAAAGGACAGCTAAGCTGTCCTTTTTTATTAGCTTTTGTGTTAGTATGTAAGTAGTTTTAATTATGTATTTTATGAAGTAGACCAATATGGCCAAAGGAGTTAAAGATGACCAAGAAAGTTTGGGCAATTATCATCGCTGTTGTGGTGGTTATTGCAGTTGGTGCAGGGATTTACTTTGGTAATTCACACGGAAAGAAGGAGGATAGTATGAGTTCAACCAATTCAGATAAAATGTCGATGTCAATGTCTTCAGGCCACGATATGTCCAGTGGCAGCATGAGTATGAACATGGACATGCAGCTACCTACTAACCTGCCGGATGCCCAGGACCCTAAGTACAAGGTCGGCGACAAGATTACCCTAAAGGCAAAGCACATGGATGGCATGTATGACTCTAAGGGAACCATCGCCGGGGCCTATGATACTAAGCTCTATGCCGTCGACTTTACCCCAACGACTGGTGGTAGTGAGGTCAAGGACCACAAGTGGTTAACCAAGATTGACTTCAAGGATCCTAAGGACGGCTACAAGGTTGGTGACGAAGTAACCTTAGACAGTGACCACATGTCTGGTATGAAGGGGGCTAAGGCTAAGATTGTCCAGGTTGTTAACGGACCAGCCTATGCGGTTAACTATCAACCAACAACTGGTGGTAGTGAAGTTAAGAACCACCTCTACCTAGCCCAAGACGAAATTGAGGCTCGCTAAGATAAACTAACTAAAGGAGAAGGACATGGATTTTTCAGTGCTCTACATCGGTAGCGGTCAGGCTACCTGGAACGGTGCCGTTCCCCTAGCCAAAAGTGGCGTCAAGGTTGGCGTCATTGAGGAAAGTCAGTACGGTGGGGTTTGCTCAAACAAGGGTTGTAACGCCAAGATTATCCTCGATAAGCCCCTGGAACTAGTCGACGCTACTCGCCGCCTGCAAGGTCGTGGCTTAGACGGTGTACCGGCGGTCAACTGGGAGGATTTGATGGCCCATAAGCACGAGTTAATCGTGCCTCAAGACAGCCACGGTAAGGAGCGCCTGGTGGACGCCGGAATTACGACCATTACTGGCCACGCCGAGTTTGTGGACGCTCATACGGTTAGTGTTGATGGGCAGCGCTACACGGCTGATCAAATCGTCATTGCGACTGGGTTGCGGCCTCACCGGCTAAATATTCCGGGCGCCGAACACTTCCATGACAGTACGGACTTCCTGTCCCTGGCCCACATGCCTAAGCACATGACCATCTTGGGTGGTGGCTTTGTGGCGATTGAGTTTGCCACGATTGCCAACGCGGTTGGTGCCCAGGTTGATGTGATTACCCGTGGTAACCGGATTTTGAAGCAGTTCCCAGCTGAGTACGTTGCCCAGGTGAAGGCCGACTTGAAAAACCGGGGTGTCCGCTTTATTCCGGATATGTCGATTCAGGCGGCTGAAATGACTGAGGATGGTCAGTTAACCCTGACCGGTCCGCGCGAATTCAGCCTAACAACCGACTATGTTTTGGACGCCACTGGTCGGATTCCGAACCATGACCAACTTAACTTGGACGCAGTCGGAGTTAAGACCGCAGCCGATGGTATTCCGGTCAACGACTACCTGCAGACTAATGTGGAGAATATCTACGTTTCTGGGGATGCTATTTCCAAGACGATTCCAAAGTTGACGCCAACGGCTGCCTTTGAGTCCCGTTACCTGGCCGCCCGTTTCATGGGTAAGAACGACCAACCAATTAAGTATCCGGCCATTAGTGAGATTGTCTTTACCTCACCCCGGATTGCCCAGGTTGGCGTTAAGCTGGACAAGGCCAAGGCTAACCCAGATAAGTATGCCATTACTGAAGCCAGTTATGACGGTGACTGGTACCGTCAAATTGAAAATGAAAACGGGGCCAAGTTATCCCTGATTTTTGACCGGTCCAGTGACCAGCTAGTTGGTGCGGCTGAGATTTCTCACGAGGCTGAAAGTACGATTAACGGTCTGCTGCCATACATCCAGTTCAAGTTGAACCGGAGTCAGCTCAATGACTTGATTTACCTCTTCCCATCAATCGAGTACACCACCCAGCGGCGGTTACCATTGGTTTAAGGGACAAAAGATAGTATTATTAAATAAATTGCGGTGCAGCTGTAGTTGCACCGCTTTTCATTTAAAGGAGTAAGTATGCAAATTAGCGGGGCCGATTTTTTACAAGTACTAACTGACGAAGCTTATGACCAAGAAGTCCTACCGGTAGCCGACCAGGCCGCCGTTGACCTGGACCAGCTCTTTGATCGATTGGGCCAGCAGGTTGAAAATCCAAAGCTCATGCAGCTCACCGTGACCTTAAACGGGGGCGTGGCCGAAGGGGGCACCAACCTGACCCTGGAAACCAACGTAATCAACCTGCCATTGCGTTACCAAAACCAACTAAAAAAACTGGTCTATGCTGACCAGGATTACGAGGTTAACCTGTATATGTACGTGGAAAATGCTGATGTCAGCAAGTCCCACCTAAAAATCACCAAGGTTAGTTCAGTGACCGCCTATGTCGATGATCCAGATAGCGGCCAGCAAAAGATTTCAGCCTGGTTTGACCAGGAGTTAGCCCACATTGTTGAGGTACAAAAGGAAAGTGACGAAGCCCCCGAGGATTAATCAGTCGTGATTTTGGCTAAAAGTTCGTGGCGGCCGGCATCATTTTCATAGATGATTTTTAGGCGTTGGTTATTCTTTTGCCAGCGGACCGATTCCACGGCCCCTAGGTCAAAGCTGTGGCTGACAAAGTTGGCCAAGCTTTTGGGGTTCTGGGCTTCAAAGTCAGGTACCAGCAGGTCGGCCAGGTGCTGGTTACTAGCCCCCAGGTCGCGCAGGGGATGGGTTTTAATTTCAGTCAGTTTTAGCATGGCTACATTATAGCGCAGCGGCCTGGCGGCCGCCTGCTTGTCTTTAGGCCCGGTCTGATATATAATATAGGCATGCGATGAGTCGAAGCGCTTAGGCGCGAGCATACGGCCTACTGTGTTAAATCACAAACCTCGGATTTGGTGTAGGTGTTAGCAGTGTTGTGGAACGCTGTTAGCTCACCATGACTATCAACCTTTGGGTTGAGGTGACGTGACTTGAGTCAGGTTTCACCTGGCCGTCCGTCAGAACGTATCTGGCATGCCAAACTAGCAGCTAACCATTCGGTTAGCTGTTTTTTTATTCCCTGCCAAAGTCAGCCTGTTATAATGGGAGCTAGGTAATTAACAGGAGTACTATGGTAGCAAAGTCGCAGTATCTAACGGTCGCCGCCCTCACGGCCTATTTAAAAAGAAAGTTTGACGCCGACCCTTATCTTAGTAAGGTTTATTTAACTGGCGAACTGTCCAACCTGGGCCGGCGGCGGGGCCGCCATCTCTATTTTTCGATTAAGGATCCTAGCGGCCAGGCCGTGATTTCAGCGGCCATGTTTTCCTACGCCGGCCGCTTGAAGTTCGAACCTGAAGAAGGGATGAAAATTCTAGCGATTGGTCGGATTCAGCTATACGAACCCAATGGCAGCTACTCGATTATTGTCGAGCAGATGACGCCCGATGGGGTTGGGGAACTCTACCTGGCCTATGAGCAGTTAAAAAAGCGCTTGCAGGCCGAAGGACTCTTTAACCAGCCCAAGAAGCAGCTCCCACTCTTTCCCAAGCGGATTGCCGTGATTACGTCGCCCACCGGAGCCGTGATTGAAGATATCGTACAAACGGCCCACCGGCGCTTTCCTAGTGCCCAGGTGATTTTACTGCCGGCCGTTGTCCAGGGTCAGCAGGCGGTGCCATCACTTTTGGCCCAGTTAGACCGGGTTGATGACCTAGACTTTGACGTGGCCATTATTGGCCGTGGTGGGGGTTCGATTGAAGACCTCTGGGCCTTTAATGACGAAGCCTTAGTGAGAAAGATGGCGGCCTTAAAGACGCCGCTGATTAGTTCAGTCGGTCATGAAACCGACAACACTTTGGCAGACTTGGTAGCTGACCGAAGGGCCGCCACGCCCACCGCCGCAGCTGAACTGGCCACGCCGGTTACCCTGACCCAGTTACGGGACCGGATTCACGAACTCCGGGTTCGTTTGGTTAACAGCATGCAGGGTGAGATACGGACCCGGCAGCGGATTTTAACCAAGATTTTGGAACGGCCGATTTTCCAGCAGCCAGACCGCTTGTACACGGCCTACCAGCAGCAAGTTGACCAGCTAGCGGAACGCTTAGTGGGTAGCATGCAACAGCGCCTAAGGTTTACTGAGCAGCGGGTCAATACCTTGGCCAACCGGCAGCAGCTGGTCGGCCAAAACCTGCTCAAGGGTCCCAAGGAACGCCTGGCCCTCTTAAGTGCTAAGTTGGACCTGGTCAGCCCGTTGACCACGGTTAGCCGGGGTTATACCATCGTTGAAAATGAAGCCGATGAGATTGTTCGCAGTGTCGACCAGTTACAGGTTGACCAAGCAGTAAAGTTGCGCCTGGCTGATGGCCGGGCCCAGGCAAAGATTACAGGAGTAAGCCATGAGTCAGACCGCTAGTTTTGAAGAAAAGTTACAGCAGTTAGAGCAGATTGTGACCACCTTGGAAAAGGGAGACCGGCCTCTAGAAACCGCCCTGGCTGATTTTCAAACTGGGGTAGGCCTGGTAAAGGACCTGCAAGAAGCCCTTAAAAACGCCGAGGATACGCTCGCTAAAGTGATGGACGACGAGGGTAATTTAACGAATTTGGATTTGACCAATGAATAAACCAGTTAGTAAATTAAATGATTTTACCGAAAAATACCGATCTGAAGTTGATCAGGCGCTGTCCGATGGCTTAGACCAGGTTACTGGCAAGGCTGACCAGGACTTCACCGGCATGCTGGCCTATGGCCTGCTAAACGGTGGTAAGCGCTGGCGTCCTCTACTGACCCTGATGGTCTTAGCGGGGGCTGACCGGACCCTGAGTCCGGACTTAATCCGCTATGCCAGTGCCGTGGAGTGGGTTCACGCCTACTCCCTAGTTCATGACGACCTGCCTGCCATGGATAATGACCAGTACCGGCGGGGACAACTCAGTTTGCAGGCCAAGTACGGGGCGGCCAATGCGGTTTTGGCCGGGGATGCCTTGCTGACCGGGGCCTTTGAGGTGCTAGCTGGCATTGAGACTATTCCAGCTAAAATCCGGCTGGAGGCCACTCAGTCCCTAGGTCGTTACGCCGGTGCGCGGGGGATGGTGCTGGGACAGTACCATGACTTAGCCAACCATGGTGAGAGCCAATACCAAAATTCCCAGGAGTTGCTGGCGGCGATTTACCGTCCAAAGACGGCGGCCCTGATGACCTATGCTGCCCTAGCGGGGGCCATTGTCTTGGCCTGGCCACCGATGGCCCAGGCGACCCTGGTTCGCTGGGCCGATCTCTTCGGTCTGTCCTATCAGATTCAAGATGACCTGGATGATTACCAGCAGGATAATGGTGAAGACATCCAATCTTTGCCTCACTTGGTTGGCTTGGAAAAGGCCCAATCCCTACAGGCTGATATGCTAGAAATGGCCAAGGTCGCCCTGCGGGATTTGATGAAAATGGTGCCGGGTTATGACGCCAGTTTGTTAATTGATCTGACCAAACAATTAGGAGAACAGGAATAGTGGCTGAGGAAAAAGAACGGGTGGATGTTTTACTAGTCCAGCAGGGGCTATTTGACTCCCGGGAACAGGCCAAACGAGCCGTTATGGCTGGTCAAATCTTAGGTACCAACGAGGAGCGTTTGGATAAGGCTGGCCAAAAAATCCCGGTCACAACCGAGCTCCACTTTAAAGGCGAGCGCCTGCCCTATGTATCCCGCGGTGGTTTGAAATTGGTCAAGGCCTTAGAAGACTTTGATCTTGATTTAAGCGGGCAGACCGTCCTAGACATTGGCTCATCAACCGGTGGCTTTACTGATGTGTCCCTGCAAAACGGGGCGAAGCGCGTTTATGCTCTGGATGTGGGTACCAACCAGCTGGTGTGGCAGTTGAGAAATGACGACCGGGTGGTGGTCATGGAAAACACCAATTTCCGCTACAGCAAGCTGGAAGACTTTACCCAGGGGCAGCCCAGTTTTGCCACCATCGATGTTTCCTTTATTTCCCTGTCGCTGATTCTGCCCCCCCTGGCTAAGATTATCAGCATGGGTGGCACGGTCGTGGCCTTAATAAAGCCCCAGTTTGAAGCGGGCCGTGAACACGTTGGTAAGCACGGAATTGTTAAAGACCCAGCGGTTCATCGTCAGGTCCTAACCGACACGCTAAAGACGATGACTGCTTCCGGTTTTAGCGTGGTCGGCCTGACCTTTTCACCAATCAAGGGCGGCCATGGCAACATTGAATTTCTGGCCGTCTTAAAACGCAGCGAAGAGCCAACCGTGGCCGATGACGTCAACGTTGACCAGGTCCTTTCGGCTGCCAACCAGCAATTAAACCAGCAATCCGAAAACCAGGTGTGACCTGGCCGGACCTTAAACGTACTATAAGATTGACAGGGCCGCCGGGCACCATTAGCGAGGTAGCACGATGTTAAATAACTTAGTAATTGAAAATTTTGCCATCATCGAGCAGGCAGATTTGTCCTTTGACGAGGGTCTGAGTATTTTAACGGGGGAGACTGGGGCTGGTAAGTCGATTATCATCGATGCCCTGGCCATGCTAGTTGGTGGCCGGGCAAATACCGGCATGATCCGTTCTGGTGCTGACCAGGCGACCTTACAGGCAATTTTTACCATTGACCACCCTGACCAAGACCTATTGAATTTGCTGGATGAATACGGACTGGCCCTCGATGAAGGCCAGCTCATCATCAACCGGGAGTTGAATAACAAAGGTCGCAGCGTAATCCGTATCAATGGTAAGTTGGTGAACCTCAAGACCCTAACGGCCCTGGGCCGTTACCTGGTCGACATCCAGGGTCAGTACGACACCCAGCGGCTCTTAGATGACCATGAGCACCTGCACTTACTGGACCAGTTTGGTGGTCAACCAGTTAAAAAGGCCTTGCAAGCCTACCAGCAGGTTTTTGACCAGTTTAAACAGTTGACCAAGCAGTTGCGCCAACTGCAAAATAACCAGCAGTCGGTGAACCAGGAACTAGACCTGCTACAGTTCCAACAGCAGGAACTGGCCGATGCAAAATTGGTACCCGATGAGGAAGAGGACCTGCTGGCTAGGCGGACGAAGTTGCAGCACTACCAAAAGATTTCTGATGGCTTGCAGGGGGCCAGTCGGGCCTTAAACGGTGACATGGGTTCCGGCGCACTGGACCTGTTGGGGACGGCCCTCCAAGACCTGCAAAACGCGGCTAACTACGACAGCGACTATGACAACCTGGTTAAGGCGGTCACGGATAGTTACTACGCCGCCCAGGAAGCCAGCCGGGAGCTAGATGAGAAGCAGCAGGCGCTCACTTATGATGAGCAGGAACTGGTCGAGATTGATGACCGCCTCCAGTTAATTCACCGTCTCAAGCGTAAGTATGGCGAGACTGTGGCTGACATTCTGGCCTTTCAGGAGCAGGTTAACCAAAAGTTGGCTAATTATGGTGGGGCTGATTTTGATGAAGCCCAGTTGACTGAGGAACGTAACCAGGTTCGTCAGCAATTAACCGAACTGGCTGACCAACTGCAGGCGGCTCGTCAGCAATCCGCTGACCAGCTTGCCCAGCGGATTAACCAGCAGCTAGACGAACTGTTGATGACCCATGCCCGCTTTGAAGTCCGCTTTACCCCAATTGAGGGCTTTCTAGCGAGCGGGAACCAGGAGGTGGCCTTCTATGTTCAGACCAACGAAGGGGAAGCGATGGCACCCCTGGTTAAGGTTGCTTCCGGTGGTGAGGCGGCCCGGTTGATGCTGGCCTTAAAGGCCGTCTTTATCAGCCAGCAGCCAGTTGAAACCGTGGTCTTTGATGAGATTGATACCGGGGTTTCTGGCCGGGTGGCCCAGGCGATTGCCAATAAGATGACCGCCATTGCTAAAGACGCCCAGGTATTAGCGATTACCCACCTGCCCCAGGTTGCAGCGGCCGCTGATCAGCACTACTTCATTGAAAAGGAAGTGGCGGCTGGCCGGACCAGTACCCAGGTTTCCCTCCTAGAC